>JAJYJN010000019.1:0-17175 GCA_021789455.1 bacterium
TCCGGTACCTTTTTCTAAAGCGGAATCAAAAGAAAACATTAATTATTTTTACTTAAAAAGGCAAAAAAATAGAAGTAAAAATGGCAATAGTCATAGTAGCCATAGTAGTTATAGTAATGGAAATATAGCAAATAAAGCGGCCGAAAAAATTTACGAACTGATATACGAACGCTCTTTTTACAAAAATAAAAAAGGAAACCTTAAAATTTCTTTGGATAAGGTCGTTATAGCCAGAAACCTAACTTTTTTCAGTATTAGTTATTATTACGGCGGATTATGGCTTGGCAAGTTTAATTATATCAGGTATAATTCCGCTCCGTCTGCCGTTAAATTAAAATTCGGCATTCTGTCAAACGGCGAAGTAAAAAAATTTCGATATCAATTTAATATGCAGCAGATTAATATGTAGCAGACATAAAATTTCATAAACATTCTTAGCTTTTTATTTTTATAACCGTACCGTGAAGAAAAGTTCGTTAGCCGTATTATTTCCCGCTATATACCCCGCAGGGATGATATCTATTTCTATATGATGAAAAACTATTAAACTAATACCGGCGAGCGGAAGAATGCCGTCAAACTGATTTGCCAATTTTACCTCGTTATGATAACCTGTTGCGAGAGCTGCCGCAAGGTCTATTCTGACAGGTCCTATCGACGCAAGTTTATGATAAACCGAGACATATATCGAAGGCGTACCGAAACTGTTTTTTGTGATATACGAAATTCCAGCCTGATTTATAAGCGGAATGCCTTTGACATTAAAAAATGCCGTTACTCCAGGGTTATATTCTTCGTAATGCGCAGTCGGAGTGCGCCAGGCATGGCTGCCGTCGTTATTAAAATGATAGCTTCCTACGACTATTCCTATGCGGTCGAAAGCGACTGAAGGAGTTGCAAATGCCGGTTTTTGATTAAATACACCAAAAATTTGCAAAGTAATTAATAAAAATAAAACCGATAAAATAATATTTTTCACATATTTAAACCGATAGCGCTTTTAAAAATTAATATATAACCTGCTACCTTACTATACTTGATTAATATTTATTTTATTATTTGACATCATAAACTAAATATAATAATATCATAAATTAATTGTTAGTTGTAAAATTATTATAATTATTATTAATTAATGAAATTTTTTTTATATAGATTGTTTTATTTAAAATATGGATATTAATTTATATTTAAAAGATTTAAAAAATAGAAAAATTGTTTTATTGGGTTCAGCGGTTTTCCTGTTAGCAATCGTATTTGTTTTTTTCATAATTTTACCGCTGAGCCACTCGATTCGCCTAAACTCTATAGCGGTTAAAAATCAAAAAGCTATATTGAATTACGTTTTAAAATATTCAGCTAAAATAAATTCTATAAAATCAAAAGCGGCTGTTTCTGCAGGTTTTTCTGCCGTATCGGGAAAAAGCGCCGGTATAGTTAACGGCAAAGGCAAGGGTTATATTAATTTTATATCTTAGCTTTTTAGATATTTTAAAATAAATAAAACCCAGATATATAAATTGTACTCAAGATATTCTTCTTCAGCAAAACATGCCGATACAGGCGCAAGCAGTTCAAACGCTGCAGGCGGCGGAACGCTAAAGCAGTCTAAAGAAACGGTTTTTATATCGCTGAAAGGTTTAAGCCTCAATTAGTGCGTAAATCTCATTCATGCACTGTGTCTCATTTGTCTGAAGAATACGGAGCAAATATTATCTCTATTCAACGCCTATGCCCCAAGATTGACTGCCGGTTTGCGCTTGCCAATAAATTATATTGTCGTAAACAAAAGGCAGTCCTAAATCTTCCTGTCCCTTCTGAGAACCTCCGTAAGAGACGGCATTTTGAAAAGCAAGAGCGTTGTTATTGGAAGAATTGATAACGTTCGTTACTGCCGTATAATCGCAAAAACTGTTATCGGTACTGTTATCCGGCTCGGTTATAAAGTTATTGGATATATGGCTGCTGCTATTGTTCAACAAACTAAAGTCGACGTTTAATCCGCCGTAAACAAGACTTTGACATGAGCCGGATGAAATTACGTCGTTTGTAGATGCTGCGCCGCCGACCGCATCGTCGAGAGCATCAGTCCCAAGGAAAATAAAATTACTGCCGGTATCGAAAAAGGAATAAAATTCGTAACTATTGGAATCCGACGTCGAACTTCCAAATTCCGACGGTATTAAAGGAAATGAATATTGATTGCCGGATTGAGACAAGTTTGGATAGAATTCCGCCCCTGCAGGCACTGCGTTATCAGATTCCGTGTTTAAACCGAAAGTTATAGTTCCGACCGGATTATTTTTAGGGTTGTCCAAGATATCGTACCCGTTTGTAAAGGTAATATTTTGAAAATTTAATATAAATCCGTTGTTGTAATTGTTATTAGAAACTGCCGTAGGAAATGACGGAGTGTAAACCGTCCCTCCGCTCTGTCCGAAAGAATAGTAAGGAGATAAGCCCATGCCGAAATCGCCTTGCAAGAAACCTGTCGAAGGAAACGCATTATCGCTCGTAGCTATTGCAATAGGAATGTTTTGCGCTCCCAAGCCGCTGCCGGAAGCTGCGGTATAAACGCTAACGTTATTCACGTAACCGCTTGCAGTGCTTGTGTCTCCAAAAGTAACGGAAAAGGAGTTTGCTTCTGACATAGACGAAGTGTCTATTCCTGCGTTATTCAATGCAGACTGATTTATTAAAATGCCTGTCGCTCCGGTATCTAATAAAAGCGGTATAGGCGTCGAATCGCCGTTAATATAGATATAAACATATGGAATATTAGGAGCGTCTTCATCCGCATAGTCGTCGAGATAAATATACATTACATTATTATAAGCCGTAACGGTCGGCGTAGAAGGCGCTGTGTTCTGCTGAGACGGAGAAGAACTCGAACTGCCTCCGCCGCCTCCTCCGCAACCCGACAAAACTAAAGAAGTTGTTGCTATATAAAATAAAGCTAAAAATGCTAATAAAAGAAACCTTCTTTTAAAATTAAAAACCATCATTTAATTAATAATTTTAATGAAATTTTAATATTTTAATTTTGAACGATATAATTATATAATAGATATACAATAGAAATAATATTAATTTATTGCAATGAAAATTTTATGAAAATATTTAAAACTATTATTAAAATACATTATACATTATATCTTATCTTTAATATTTAAAAATTGAAAATTTAATTTAAATAATTTTTAATTAAAATAAATTATGAAATAAATTATGAAATTAAAAACAATAAAAACACTAAAAACATTCGAAACATTTAAGCCGGTAACTATTTCATTATCTTCATTATCTTGTTTATTTTTGGCTTTCGCCGTGATTTTCACTTTAAGTGCAATAAAAACATATGCGGCGGTAGGCTGGACTTATAAAGAAACGGTCAGTGAATACGGACAGCCGCAAACCGTTCCGCTAAACAAAGCAATAAGCAGAAAAAATCTGCAAAAATATCAGGCGAACGGCATTACGGTTTCAAGCTATAAATTTCAAATTAATAATTTTAAAATAATAGCTTTATTTAACGCAGACAATATATGTTATGAAATGAAGACCTTCAATAACAGAACTTTGCCGTCTTTAAAAGACTTGGTCGGCTCTGCTCTTGCGGCTACGCAGCCGGTAGTTTTAAAAAGAGTATGGCTGAGGTCGACCACCCTGCAATACGGCAGCGGATCAAACGCAGTTATATATCGATCTTTCGGCCCGCCCGGCGATCTTTCGGTAAAAGTCTATTCTCCGGCTTTAAAACCTTTCGTCCCCTAATTAGTCTATGATCAGCCTATATAGTCTTAAAATAAAATGAGTAAATGATGAACGCCTTTGCCGTTATTAAAAAACTCCGAAGAAAACCCAAAGTAAACCGCCCCTTTATTTTTCGAAAGTCCGCCTTTACTTTAATAGAAACGTTAATCGCGATTACGGTGCTTTCAATAATCCTTCTGTTTTTATATTTTATTTTTAAAACAACGGTAAGAAACAGAGACTTAGCCCTCAAATCTGCCAAACCCAGCATAGAAGCAGGTTTGATATCCGCCGAATTTCATAAAAAATTTATGGAGTTTAATTATTTATATCCGGTTTTTATCGCCGCTTACGTAACGAAAAACGGGCGGAAACTGTCGTCCGTTTATTTTTCAGGCTTGTCCGAAACTCCCGTGCCTTTCTCGAAAGCCGAATCAAAAGAAAACATTAATTACTTTTATTTAAAAAGGCAAAAAAAACGAAATGTAAGCTCGAACATAAATTCGAATTCAAATGCAAATAAACAATCAAAAATAAAAAACGGCGGAAACATAAAACTATACGAACTTATATACGAACATTCTTTTTATAAAAATAAAAAAGGCAACTTAAAAGTTTCCTTAGACAAAGTCGTTATAGCCAAAAACATCGCTTTTTTAAACATCGGCTATTATTACGGCGGATTATGGCTTGAAAAGTTTAGTTATACCGCCTATAATTCCCCGCCGTTAGCCGTTAAATTAAAATTCGGAATTTTAACGGACGGCAGAGTGAAAAAGTTTAAGTACCAATTTAATATGTAAAATGCATAAAAGTTTTTGAACCGTTTTTTGTCCATTTTACCAGTCAATTTTTGAAAGGATTTAATATTTTATGGCTTTTTATTTTCTTACGGAATTGAGTTTTAGTGTTAATGGATATTAAGTGTAATAATTCTAAAAGAAACTAAAATTCATACATCTGCAATACATACCCAAATGCCGCAATATGTTTTATTTACTGCACTATGGCAAATTTTCTATTAGTTCTATCCGGTCAATTTATTTTTGTCGTAGCTGTCATAATTTAATTATGCCAAAACATAGAACTGAATTGTTATAAAATATTTTATTTATTCTCTATTAATTTCCGCTGCTTATGGCTGCCGTCCGCGATAAACGCACCCTTTTTCTTTATAAAAAAGCAATTATTTTAGCATCCTTTTTTAAGGCATAAATTTAATATTAACGTTAGATACTTACTGTATATGATATAATTCAATATAAATAATGAAGAAATTTCTTTAATAGCTGGAGTTATCCTATGTCTGAAATTATCAATATGTCTTTGTTCTGCTCTTAATATTAAGAAGTAATTAAGATGTCAAAATCAAATGCGTTTCTAGAAGAGGAATATTAAAGAATCCCTTAATATTTATATATCCGAAAAATAAATAAATCTTGACGCCTCCTGCGTTTATGTGTGGATTTTTTTACGATATTTTAATAAAATAAAAATAAAAGAAATGTTATAAATATTATTAATTAAATAAATATGTATGCGAGGTTAAGTAAAAATATGCGCAAATACGCAAATAATAATAAATTGTTAAATTCAAAAGACGGTTTTACGTTAATCGAGCTGTTGATAGTTCTTGTAATTATCGCAATCCTTGCAACCATAATAGTTCCAAGAATAATGTTTGCTCCGCATAAAGCTAAAGAAACAGCCGCCGTGGCTCAGATTAAAAATTTTGAAACGGCGCTTGCCCTATACAAACTTCAGAACGGAGCGTATCCTACGACTGCGCAAGGGTTGGAGGCGTTAGTAAAAAAACCTGTTATACCGCCTATTCCTAAGCATTTTCAAAAAGGGGGATATTTAAGCCGTATTCCCGACGATCCTTGGGGAAATAAATATATTTACATATCGCCGTCTAAACATGGATCATATGCCATAATATCCTACGGCCCTACGGGCGCGCCAGGCGGGAAAGGAAAAGACGCTCCCATAGAAAGCTGGAAGATAAAATAAGATAGATAAAAATAATACGAAACAAAATCAGTATAAAATTTATGTATAAATAATTATGTATGCCTATTTTTAGTTATGACGGCTTAAATTCAAAAGGTTCGAAGGTTAGAGGCTTTATAGAATCGGGTAATAAACAGGAAGCGCTTTTTGCATTAAAAGAAAAAGGCGTATATGCAACCTATATTGCCTCATCGGAAGACTTGTCTGAAAAAGCGTCAACCGATTTTAAAAATGCATCTTCAAAATCCTCCGCTTCTTTTTCATTTCACACATCTTATTTATCTTTGCACTCAGCATTTAAAATATCTTTTAAAGACACTTTTATCAAATTATTGAACACGAAGATAGAAAAGAAACCATCTCAAACCGATATTATTATGTTTTTTAAGGAGCTTTATTCCCTTATAAATTCAGGTATCCCTTTATACGAGGCCATATACGAGCAGAAAAGCGACGTAAAAAACCATTATTTCAAGAAAATATTGTCTGAAATATCGCTTAATATTAAAGAAGGCAGGTCGTTTTCCGACTGTTTGTCGGCTTATCCGTCCGTTTTTCCGAGCATCGTCGTTTCTTCGGTAAAGGCCGGCGAAGAATCAGGCTCGCTCGCTCCAGTCCTCAATAAAATTGCATCGTATTCGGAAGAAAAATACAATACGATAAAAAAAATCAAAGCGTCGCTCATTTATCCGCTGATAATGACCGTCGTGGGATTTATTATTTTATTTTATATAGTAGTTTACGTAGTTCCGATAATATCTAGAATTTTTAAATCTATGCACCATGCGCTGCCTTTGCCCACGCGGATCGTTTTATTCGGAAGTTTTTTGTTTTCGCACTATCTTATACTATTTTTGATATTAGCAGCAGCCGCTTATTTCCTTTTTAGAAAATATGCGAATACCGCAAAAGGCAGGCGCAATATAGACCTGATACTATTAAAAATGCCGCTGATAGGAAAATTCATAATATTAAACGAAGTAAATTTATTTTCCCAAAGCCTTTCTATGCTTCTTACCAGCGGCATAAACTTAAACAGAGCGATATCGATAGCCTCGTCGAATTTTCGGAATACTCTGCTTAAGGAAGCAATAATGGAAGGCAATAAAAGCCTTGAAGAAGGAAACGGTTTATCCGCCCCGCTTTACAAATCTAATCTTTATCCGCCTATTTTTTTAAAAATGGTCAAAGCCGGCGAAAAAAGTTCCAATATAGAGGAAATGCTTTTGACGGCCTCTAACATAATGAAAAGCGAAATAGATTTTTATATAATATCTTTAACGTCTGCATTGGAGCCCGCTATGGTAATATTTATGGGACTTATGGTCGGTTTTATAGTCATATCTATTATGCTTCCAATTTTTGAAATGAGTTCGCTGATAAATAAATAGTTTTAAATAAATAAATAGACGAATTCAAATTTTTTTCGGTAAACTGCATTTCTAAAAATAATTTAAAAATCGAAAAAAGTCTTAAAATATTAAATCCATTCAAAAGTTGATGTATAAAAAAAACAAATAAAGGAATAATTGCCAAGGAATAAGCCCGGATTTATTTATTTTCTTTATTTTTATCGATTTTAATATTTAAAAAATTTATGTTATAATCAACCAAATCTTATATTTTTTAAAATTAAATTAAAGCAAATTGAATGAAATCAAAAACGCCGCTAAAATTTTTATATAAATTAATATATGTTTTTATCTTTCTTTTTTTTACGGCGGCGCTTACCTTTATTTTTTTTCCTTACGGCAAACTCAAAAAACCGCTCGAACTTTCTATTTACGACGATACAGGTTTGAATGTTTCCATAAAATCAATTTCCCCTTCGATATTTTTAGGCTTGCATTTAACCGGCGTTAAGGTTTACGGAGGTTATCGGGCAGGCGCAGACGGTAAAAATGCTAAAAAAAATATAGCATACGTAAAAAACATTTATATAAACGATATTATTTCGACAGGAGCGGACTATCTGCTTTTCAGAAACATTCCGCTGAATTTAAATTTTTACGGCGTTAAAACCGCCTCCGTTAAAAAAGGTTTTATAAATATACCGGCTTTAAATCTTAAAACTATAAAAACCGATTTATACATTAAAAATATTTCCGGCGCAAAATATTCCGCGTTGAGCGGAAATATTAATTTTGCGGGCAGCATATCCGGCAGTTTGAATATAAAGAATGCCGATATCAAGCCCATGCTTAAGATAAACAGCGGAGTTTTTAAGGTCAAGCCGGATAAAGCGGTTTACGGCAAGTTTTCTATGCTTTTTAATACGATGTTTAAAAAAGGCAAAGACGGATATTTCGTTTACGATATAAATAATATGTTCCTTTAATATATGCTCAATTCACGCAATTATGAACCCCGATACCGATAATTCAAAAGGTTTTACCCTGCTCGAACTCCTTATAGTCTTAATTATAGTTGCCGTCATGCTCGCAATTACGTATCCTATGATAAGTAATTTTATACTTTATCCTGGTTATAGGAAAAACTTTATTAAAACCTCCAAAGTATTAAAACATCTTATGAATAAGCGTTATAATGAAAAGAGGTTTCCAGCCGCTTTTATAAAATTCGATTTTAAAAAAAATATGGCGGAAATTTATTACAGAGGCAGCGGCAATGATAATAGCGGCGATAGCGGCGGCAAAAATAAAAATAATAGTTTAAAGTTTAAACTTAATTTCAACCTTAAGCCTTTTAAAAAATTAAAAACATATAAAATCGTATATAAAAATATCCGCTTATACGAAATAGAAACAAAAGGAAAAACTTATAAAAAAGGTCATATATTTGAAGAAATTTCCCAAAATTACGTTTCGCCGCCTTTTAAAATTCTTTTTAAAACAGTAAAGAGCGGAAAAATTTTAAGATTAAACGTAAATACATATACGAATAAAATCATAATTTAAAATTATTATGCGGTAAATTTTTTATGAAATAAACTCGTATATTTTATATTTTCCGCCGTTTATATAATAAAGCGATTTTATATGCGTTCTTCCGCTTTTATATCTTCCGTAAGATTTAATCAGGTAAAAGCCTGAAGTTATTTCCACCTGGTTTACTATAGTTTGAAGAATAGAAGAATTAAATCCGGGAACGCCTGAAAGAGCGGCTGAGGAAGTTAAGGGGCTGACAGTTCTGTAATTCACCAATTCCTGCGCCGAGCTTGCGCTTATCATCGGGCTTAAAGACTCTATAACCTGATAGGGAGCGGTGTTTAAGTCTATCAAGCCGGACGAATTGCAGGTTAAAAAATGCTTTAATATGAAATAATATTTATACTTCATATAAGGGACTAGCATTAAATCGCGTATGCTTAAAAGAGGATTTTTATATTGGGCGTTTAATACTTGAATATTCGGATTGGGAGATACCGGCGAAAAATATCCGTTAAAGGTTGAACTCGTGTCGCCGCCCCCGCCGATTGCACTTGATCCGCTCTCGCCCATATTGCCTGCCAATCCTTTTCCCGCCGAGTTAAACTTTAGTTCAAGCTGTTCATAATTTAACTGATTTTTTTGCATAAAAGCAACGATATTTTCTAAAACGCTTGACGGAATTCCAAGCACGTTAAAAAGCCTCTGTAATTCAGCATATTCCGTTTCATTTATCTGATTATCGGCGAATATTAACTGGTTAATATTAAATTTTGAATCGTTATTGACGATTTTCATTTTTATATAGCCACCTAAAATAGGAAAACCGTTCCGATAGGGAGCCGTTTTATTTAAAAAATATTCGTATTCAACGGGATTGGCGCCGTATTGCTCTATAAAAAACGTCGCAAGTTCTACGCCGGACTTGGCTATATAGTAAGATTTATTTTTATATTTATAATTTGCCGCATATTTAATATAATGTAATGTATCGGAAAGAAAAGCAAGTATGATCGAGCTTAAAAGCATTAACACCAGTAAAATGTATAAGAATGCGGAACCGTTTTTGTTTTTTATCGTTTTTATCATGATATTATTTATCATGATATTAATTATAGCATAATATTGATAATGCCGTTAATGCGGATAATACCGAGAACAAGAAAATTGATAAAAAAAATAAAAAAATAAGAATAAAAACAAGCAAAAGATGAATATTAACTTTAATTTAAAAGATTTGAAAAACGGCAGGGTTGTGTTATTTGGCGGATTGGTTCTATTGTTAATAATAACGCTTGTTTTTTTCGCAGTTTTGCCTCTTGTTCATTCAATCCGCTTAAACTCGGCGGCGGTAAAAAATCAAAAAGCCATATTAAATTACGTTTTAAAATATTCCGCTAAAATAGACTCTATGAAATCCGAGGAAGCTGTCTTAAGAATAAGTCCTGTTCCCCTTATGCTTCCAACTGCAGCCGCATCGGGAAAAATCGTCGGGAATTTTCATAATAAGAGTTATATCAAGTTTATTTCATCGCTTTTACGGTATTTTAAAATAAATAAAAAACAGATATCCAAACTTTATTCAAGGTATTCGTCGGACGAAAAAGGCGGCGGTTCGGGTTCAACTTCAGGTTCAGGGGGGCTAGAAGGAAAAACATCTGCTGCAAGCGCCTCTGGCGCTGGCGGCGCAAGCCATTCCAATGAAACGATTTTCGTATCGCTTAAAAGTTTAAGCCTTAATCAGTCCGTAAATATTATTTATGCGCTTTCTAATTCGTCGGCCGAATATGGAACGCATATCGTGTCGATAAACTTAAAAAAGAATTTTACGAATGATAAACTTCTCGATTTGACTATCGATATAGTCAGAAAAGCGAATTATTAATACGCTAAAAAATTAAAATACATCGGAAAAGGCGGGTGACTTTTCTTTCCGTAAGATATTTGATATTAATTTATAAAAATGGAAAAAATCTTAAACGTTATATATAACGTCCTTCTGGCAGTAGTATCCCCCTTTTTTTTCGCATCCTTATTTATTTTAAATCTGAATAAAAATAAAAAAAGCGAAGGTTACCTGTATAAATTTTTTCCCGACGCTTTCAAGTCTTTACAAGAAGCTGCTTTTGAAGAAGGCGTCTGGATTCATGCCGTATCTTTGGGGGAAATGAGGGCGGCCGTTAAATTTATAGATTTGCTTAAGTCGGAATACGGCAGAAAAATCTATCTTTCCGCTACCACAAAAACAGGTTTCGATTTTGCATATAATATTTATAAAAATGACGAAAGCGTTTTAATTTTTTATTTTCCTTACGATTTTTTATTTTCTTTGCGAGGTCTTTTAAAACTTGTAAATCCGTCGCTTTTTATCTCAGTAGAAACGGAAATATGGCCGAATCTTTTCAGTGTTTTAAAGAAAAAAAATATTCCCATAGCTTTAATAAACGCAAGAATTTCGGAAAAGTCTTATAAAAATTATATACGATTTAAATTTTTTTTCGGTTATATATTTAAAAAAATAGATGCGGTTTTGTGTATATCCGATATTTACTGCGAAAGATTTGCTTCGTTCGGCGTTAAAAAAGAAAATATGAGCAGAACCGGCAATATTAAGTTTGATATGGATGCTTCGCTTATTGCTGGAGACATAAAAGAAAAAAGCGAAATTCTTAAAAAATTTATAGAATTTAAAACCGATAACGGCGAGGAAACGGCAAAAACGGCAAAAACGGCATATGACGAAACAGCCGATGCAAATAACGGTAATGTAAAAGCAGAAAATGCCGAAAAGACCGGCGCTAAACCGACAAATAAGAAAACAGCCGACGCAAAAACAGCAAAAGTAATAGCGGCCGGAAGTACCCATAAAGGCGAAGAAGAGGCTGTAATAGATACCGTAATAAAATTAAATAAAACTGATAACGATAAAAATAAAATTTTCCTCTTTCTTGCGCCGCGGCATCCTGAACGTTTCGACGAGGTTTATAAACTGCTTAACGGCTATGTGCCCGAAATAGAAGTTTACAAGCTTTCTTCGATTTATGAATCCGCGCTTGGTTTAAGCCGAAACGATATTCCCGCCTTAAAATCAAATTCTACTATCGTCGCAGTATTAGTGGATATTATAGGCCAGCTTTTGACGGTTTACGCCATATGCGGCGCCGCTTTCGTCGGAGGAAGTTTAGTTCCTTCGGGCGGACATAATCTTCTCGAACCTTTGGTTTTCGGAAAGCCGGTAATTTTCGGCAGATACGTTCAAAATTTTTCCGAGGCGGCGGAAGAGATTATAAAGAATTCCGCCGGAAGGCAGGTTGATTCCTCTTTGGAATTATACGAGGCGTTAACCGATTACCTGTTTAACCATAAATCGGCCGATTCCGCCGGAAAAAACGGTCTAAACCTTATAGCCCGCAATAAAGGCGTTTCCCTTCGCAACCTCGATTATTTGCATTTAAAAGGCTATATATAATAAATATTTTTAATTTCGGAAAAGGTGTAATATCAATTTTTTTTAAATCAGACACTTTTTACCTAAATTTTCTTTATACGAACAAAATAGATTTCTATTTAATCGAAAATCTTACTATTCTCATATTGCCCGATTATTTGGCGATTCGCAAACTTAGTTGGCATTTTTAGTTGGCAGCAGCATTTTTTTTAAAAATATTAACCGTTCTTAACCGAAAATAAGCATAATTTTATTTAATTTTTATTTCATAAAAACCTTAATAATTGTGCCTTTAAACCGCTTCTTAGCCATTAATAGCCCATATTATATACCATTTTCCGTTTAGTCATTGCATATGTCCTTGTAATACCTTAATCGGCTGCAGAGCGCCATCTTTATTTTTTTATTTTTTTTATATATGGCACGATAATTGCATATTATGTCATATTATGTATTTTATAATATTTATAATTTCAATTTAACTAAATCGGCTTCAAACTTTAAATCAGCTTCAAACTTTAAGTTGTTTTAAAAAACTTGACAATGCAAATTTTTGATTTATTATATAATTATAAAATAAACTTAATATTAAAATGGCAATTAAAATGGAAATTAAAAATTTTACGGGACCTAAAAGTATAATAATTTATACGGCATTGCTGTTAACGGTTTTTTTTTCCTCCGTCGCATATTCCGTCCAGCTTCCAGGGCAGTTACAGTCGGGGTCGGTTTTAAACTCTCAGAAAAATAAAAAAAACAAGCTGTTAAAAAAGACCTTGCCGTTTCCTATCATAAAAAAGGCGCAGCCAGAGAAGCCTGGTTCCATACCTAACGGAAAATCTTTTCTAGTTAAAGGTTTTAAGTTTGAAGGAAATTCCGTGATAAAGACTTTTGTGCTAATGCGGCTTGTTTCGAAGTTCGAAAATAAGAATCTTTATCTTAAAGATATTTATAAAATTACTGATATAATATCGGATTACTACCATAAACAAGGTTATTTTCTTGCGAAGGCCTATCTCCCGCCGCAGCAGGTTAAAAACGGCATAGTTATTATTAAAATTATCGAAGGACACTTAGAAAAAATAAAGGTTGAAGGAGAGAAGTTTTATAAACCAGGTTTTATAAGGGATAACATTAATGCAACAAATAAAGGCGTTATCAGATACTCCGCTCTATTAAAATCTCTTTATCTTTTAAACGAATACCATGATTTAAGCGTAAGGGCGCTTTTGGTTAAAGGAAGCGAGCCGGGCACAACGGATATTATAGCCAAGGTTAAGGATACTGATCCGTTCCACGCTTATGTAGATTACGATAATTTTGGTTCCAGATATATTTCGGCTAATAGCGCAGGAGTCGGTATCGAAAAGGGCAATATTATTTCCGACGGCGACTACTTTACCGTCCAGTACGACCTGGGTTTTCCTTTCAAGACTTCCCAATATTACGATATTAATTATTCCACTCCTTTAGGTGATTACGGCACTAAACTCGATGTTTCATACCTTTATTCAAACTTTATGGCAACAGGACAGTACGGTTCTCTAGGCATCAAGGGCCGTGCCGAGATGTGGAATGCGGATGTGACATATCCTATATTAAGGACGAGGAGATCAAGCCTTAATTTTATTGCCGGCTTTAGCCGCGAATCCCTTTACAACTACATTCTCGGCACTATAAGCAGTCATGACGAGATAAGGCCTCTCAGCGTTGGATTTGCCGGAAATTATGCAGATGTTCTGGGAAATACTTTTTTCTCAGCGAACCTTACCCACGGCATAACGGGAATTTTTGGGGGCTCTAAAAACGGAAATCCTTATGCGAGTTATTTTGGCGCCGAATATAATTTTTACGTGCTGAACCTTAACGCTGAAAGGGTACAGAGATTTTTCTGGAATACCTTTTTCCTGCTTAAGGCTTCGGCGCAGCTTTCCGACGTTACCCTGCCGGTAGCCCAAAAAATGTCGATAGGCGGCGAGGGTTCGGTCAGGGGTTATCCCGTCTCCCAAGATATGGGCGACAGCGGCTACACTGGAAGCATAGAGTACAGGATACCTCCTCCTTTTATTTCAGGGTTGGCGATTAAAAACCGTAAGATTGGCAGTATGGTCCAACTTCTTGGTTTTGTAGATTATGGAAGGGTGTTTTCCAGAGATGTGTTGTCCGGCGGCGCTCCTAACAGCCAGCTTGCCGGAACAGGCGGCGGAATAAGGCTGAATCTGCCTGGAGGGCTTAAAGCCGCTTTTGATATCGGTTTTCCGATCGGGACAAACAGGCCTTACGACTCCTCTTCCTATATGACGTATTTTAGTCTGGAAGAAAAGTTTTTTTAAGACATTATGAATATAATTTAATATAAAAGATACTAAAACATATGTTTAACTAATGTGCTTATGAGGTATTAAAAAATATATATCGATTTATAGAAGAGTTTAAACTGTTATTTGCATTTATTTATATTAAACTTAAAATTTAGAGTAAAATAAAAAAAATGCGGCAGCGAAAGCAGCCGCGGGATAAAAAAGGAGATGATATTGGAATGAAAGTAACCAACCTTTTATACAGGGCGTTAATATTAGCATTGATGTTTCTTTTTACGTTCACTCAATCAGCCTTTGCCCTTCCTCAAGGAGCAGTGGTCGTTTCCGGACAGGCATCTTTTAAGAATACGGGCACTGGCAGTATGGACATCACTGCTTCCAATCAGGCGATAATCAATTATAACAGTTTTAATATAAACAGCGGGGAATCGGTAAATTTCATTCAGCCTTCAAACACCTCAGTACTGTTAAACAGAGTTGTCGGACAGGATCCTTCAAGCATTCTTGGCAGTCTTACGGCTAATGGAATCATCTTTCTAGTTAATCCCAACGGAATACTGTTTGGAAAAGGTTCGGTGGTAAATACAGGCAGTTTTCTGGCTTCTACTTTAGATATATCAGACTCAGACTTTCTTGCGGGAGATTACGATTTTAATTTAAAGTCAGGATACAGTCCGTCTTATATAATAAACCGCGGTTCCATAAGCGCTGTTCCCGGCGGTTTCGTGGTACTGGCTTCGCCGCTTGCGGTAAACGAGGGTAATATAATCGCAAAACAGGGGAACGTAGTTATAGCAGGCGTTTCGCATTATACCGTAAGTTTCGACCAGAACGGGCTGATTAGCTTTGTGGTTCCCAGCGGTTACGGCACGGATGGGAATGTTCTTATCCCTGAATCCGATTTGGATAGCATAATAAGCGGCGTCGTGAACATGGACGGGGCTGTAGAAGCCAACGCGGTGGTAGAACAGAACGGAACGGTTGAACTTGAGAATATAGGCGGCACCGCCATAAACTCCGGCGCGATAAACGCCGATGCATCGGGATCTAATGTAAACGCAGGTTCCGTTACATTAAATTCGGACAAAGGAACTTTTTTGGTTAACGGCTCAAATATAACGGCAAACGGCATAGGGGACAATTCCTCAGGAGGAGATATTAGCGTTCTGTCAGGCGGCAATACATATATAGAAGCAGGGAACGTCGAGGCAAACGGCGGAATATACGGCGGCAGCGGAGGTTCCATAGAAGTAAGCGCCTTAAATAACCTTAACCTGAACGGCGGAACTTTAAGCGCATATGCTCCGGAAGGAACCGACGGAAGCATACTTTTCGACCCTGCCGACATGATAGTGTCGTCAAACAACATATCTCCCGGGTCAGACGTTAACTATTTAGCATCAAACAGCATAACAGTTGATTCAGGGGTGATTATTTCCACAAGGGATATAGGCGGCAGCACCAATTACCTTACTGCATCTTCGACAGGCAACTCAGGTTCGATTACAATGGATGCGCCCAGTATAACCCTCGGCAGCGGTTCGGAACTTCTTTCGTTTGCTAATAACGGATATACGGGAGGGGATATAACGCTTACTGCAACGGCACTTCCGACCACCAACTTATTAACAGGAACAACCGTTGCGAATGCAAGCATTGCTTTGAACGGGGCATATCTGGACGGAAACGATATCTCTATGACGGCTTCGGCTGAAGCCGAAAATACTTTTAACGACAATTCTACCCCCGTTTCCCTTTATAGTTGGAGTCTTACTCCAAGCATAACCATAGCATCGGTTACTGCGGCGGCCAGCATAGCCGATGCTTCCGCTGAAATAACTGTAGGAAGCGGAACGACTATAAACGCCGCGAACCTTAATTTGCAATCTACGGCTACAACTTCGGCAGCAGTTTCATTAACAAATACCGCCGCAGGTATTGCATACGGAGAATCTAATCCTACCGCGATCGTCGATGTCCAATCAGGTTCTATCATTAACTCGTCAGGAAACGTTACCGTAGAATCTAATGCTAACAGCGCGGCGGATATAGAATCGCCGTCTTTTAATACAAGTAATTTAAATACCCCGCTTCCGTTAACCGTAGCTTATTCCAGCGCCGCCGTAAATTCGACGTCGGAAGCTGAAGGCACGATTAATGCAGGAGGAAATATTTCGGTAGAGTCTAATGCAAATAAATCTTTAGTAACTTCCGCTTCAGGGTCATATTATAATGACAGTTCCTCAGGCACGGAAATTTTAGGCACGGCCGCGGCCGTTTCGCAATCGAATACTAACACTAATGCGTTATTATCCGGCAATGCGACTGCCGCAGGCAATATATCCGTGCAGTCGATAAATAAGATAACCGAAGACAAAACTGCCGCAGATTCGTCTTCGTCGTCATCAAGCACAGCCGCTAAAAGCGTTATCCCTTACAGCAATATTACGTCGGATATCGGACAATTTCTTACCTCAGTCGAAAGCAGTCCCAATTCCGAAAGCGGGGGAACCCCCGTTGAGCTTTCAGCTGCTTTTGCTTATGCCGATAACACGACCAATTCGTCCGCTTCTATAGGAAGCGGTTCCAGCGTAACGTCAACAGGAGGAGACATCAGCGTTCTTTCAAACCTTGATTATGTTCAGCCTGCCGGCACAGCGACTGACCAGGCCGAAGAGATGCAGACGCTGGCCACTGCATCTGTCCCGGCCCCTTCCACCTCAGGCACTTCAGGTTCAAGCACCTCAGGCAC
>JAJYJN010000019.1:17275-20217 GCA_021789455.1 bacterium
CACCGATCTTTCCGCAGCAGGGGCAATAGTTATAAGCAATTTTACTAATAATTCCAGTGCGTATATAGCTAATGACGCGACCGTCAATGCCTATAGTGCAATAGATGTCGATTCCGAGATAAAAATTCCCACTTCTGTAACATGGAATAGTATAACAGGAGGAGGAAACGTAATTACAGATGCGACAAACTTGATTACCGATATACAAAACTTATATGGTCTTTATAAAAAATCCTCCGATTTTTTTAATACGCTTGCGCAGAGCTCATCGGGCAGCGGAGCAAAGGTTGGCGTTGCAGGCTCCGTGGATTACGCCGCCCTTACCAATAACAATTCGGCTTATATAGATTCGGGAGCAAATATCAATCAAAACACGGATTATCGTTCCGGGTCGCAGAATGTTACGGTAGAGGCAAATACCGATGCCGAAACCATGAATCTATCCGGCAAGCTTGCTCTAAGCAGCAGCAGCGGAAGTACGGCGGGTTTGGGAGGTTCCTATCTGGAACTTAAGGATGACGATAATACGTCTGCCTATATAAAAGATGCAAACGTTTACTCCGACGATTTAAATGTTTCATCCGGCAATACTGGAAATAACGTATCGGTTGCCGTTTCGGGAGCGGGTTCCAGTTCAACCCAGTATGCTATAAGTGGGACGTTTACAATGCTGGAAATGGATAATTCTACCCTTGCCTATATCGACGGAGGAGATGTCATGACCGGAGTTGGAGGCGCAAACATAAATTCGACGGACGATTCTAATTTTTATAACCTTGCCGGCGGGATTGTTAAGGGGCAAAACGTAGGCATAGGCCTTTCCGTGTCGCTGGCCGACATTACAAGGGACACAGAGGCCTATATAGGTAACGATACGGGAAATACGGATACTTTCGATTCTTTGGGAGACGTTTCTATAGACGCCGAAAATTCTGGGCAGATAGCTTCTTTATCCCTTGCCGCCTCAAAAACAGGAGGTTCAAGTTCAAGTTCAAGTTCAGGTTCAGGTTCAGGGACTACTTCAGGTTCAAGCGCTTTAGGTTCGTCATCGGATACAGGAGCCAGTTCAGCGCCATCCGGAGGAAGCGCGCCCTCGGCAATTACGCCGCCGTCCTTGCCGTCAGTGCCTTCAGGAAACGGGGTTCCTTCAGACAATACGAGCACGTCAGGCACGTCAGGCACGTCAGGCACGTCAGGCACTTCAGGCACGTCAGGCACTACAAGCACTGACGGGAGCACTACTTCCGCTCCTAATTCTAGCGGGGGAGGGAATTATGGAATCGGCGTTTCCGGCGACGCTTCCGTTAATACGGTAAACGATACCGCTCTTGCTTATGTTGAAAATACGAATATCACGGCTATAAACCTAGACGTGGCTGCTACCGATAATAGCGGCATTGCGGCATTAGCAGGTTCTGCCGCCATGGTTTCAGGCTCGTCTTCCAGCACATCGGTAGGCCTTGCCGGTTCTTTTGCGCTGAATACCGTCGGCGATGTTACAAATGCTTATATCTACGGTTCTACAGCGAATATATCTACGGATATAAATCTTTCCGCGACGACGGACGGATCGATTGAATCCCTTGCCGCAGGAGGGTCCGCTGCAACAGGTTCAAACGGCCTCGACCTTGCGGGTTCTGTTTCGATAAACGAAATAGATAATAACGGCACCGGCAGCACCGCCGGTTATATTAAAAACTCCGACGTAACATTAGGGGGAAACCTGAATGTAAATTCGTCGGATACGGCTACTATAGACTCCATAGCAGGTAGCGCCTCCTATGGAGGGAAAGCGGGCATCGGCGCAGGTATAGCGTTAAATTATATAAACGACGATACGTATTCTTATCTCGATAGTTCATATATAAACGATTCGGGCAATATATCCCTTTCATCGCTTACGAACAATACTATTAATACAATATCAGCGGCCGTCGCTGCGGCAAGCGGTTCCAACTCCACACTTGCGGCTGCTTTTTCAATTTCTATAAACTACATAAGCGGCGGAACAAAAAGTTACATAAGCGGTAATTATAGCAACGGAAAGGGGATTAACGCTTCCGGGATATCCGGCATATCTCTGTCTTCTTCGGATAAATCCTCAATACAGTCCATTGCAGGAGCCGTAAGTTTGGCCAAAGGCAGCGGTTCGGTAAGCGCGGGCGCGTCTTTTGCGTATAACGAGATAAGTAACGACACACTGTCTTATATCGAAAATTCAATCGTAACCGCTTCCGATGCCAGTATAACGCTCGGTTCCTCATCAGGCGAGACTATAAATACCGCGGAAATCGGCGGTTCGCTGACTACGGGTAATGTTGCGGTTCAGGCATCGGTCGCTGCGAATGTCGAAACCGGTACTATTGCAAGCTACATAGACTCGTCAGACGTAACGGCCGCAGGCGACGTTTCCTTGTTGTCTTATTCCGAAGATTCAGTAAACGTCATATCGGGAGCTCTTTCTATAAGCACGGGCAAGGCAGGAGTAGGAGCCGGAGCCGCTTTTAATTATATGGGCGATACCATAGAATCCTACATAGACGGAAACTCCACGGTTGCGTCCACAGGGGGAAGCGTCGATGAAACTTCATATTCCCAGGATACCATAAACGCATTGACGGTTGGAGCCGCCGCAAGCAGTAATGTGTCGGTTGCCGCTAATATCGTTGTAAACATGAACGACAGCGCTATCTCAAGTTATATAGATTCTTCAGACGTAACGGCCGAAGGCGACGTTTCCCTCTTGTCTTATTCCAACGATGCCATGAACGTCATATCTGGAGCTCTTTCTATAAGCAAAGGCGCGGTCGGGGTCGGAGCCGGAGCCGCTTTTAATTATATGGGCGATACCATAGAATCCTACATAGACGGAAACTCCACGGTTGCGTCCACAGGGGGAAGCGTCGATGAAACTTCATATTCCCAGGATACCATAAACGCAT
>JAJYJN010000103.1 GCA_021789455.1 bacterium
CGGCTATTCGGTTCCTAAAGACGCCTGCGCTTCTTATAAGCATGCATACGAACTGCTGAAGAATATTTCGGACGATATAATGATTCACGTTCACATGGAAAACAATATTCTTTTTAAAAAAATCTAAGCGCCTTTTTTATTGCACAGCTTCCGGTAACATATTCCCTTTTTTATCGGTTGCAAAATCGGCGATGGAATAAGAGCTTAGGGCTTTCGTCAGCATTTTTTGAATATCTGCCCACATAAAATGCACGTCGCAATTGCCTGCGTTCTGGCAGGAAGATTTATTAACTACGCATCGGTTCAAAACGATTGGTCCGTCAATAATTTCTACGACCTTTTTTATAGTGATATCTTCGGGTCGGGCGTTAAATGTAAAACCTCCTTTAGTTCCTATAAAAGAGTCGATGATACCGCTTTTTGCCAATGTTTGAAATATTTTCGACATAAAAGAAGCAGGCGAATTTGTGTTTTTTGCAATATCTTTTACGTAACACACTGTTCCAGCAGGTTGTTTTGCCATGTAAACCAATCCTCTGATAGCATAATCGCTGGCTCTTGAAATATTCATGTAAACACCTCTAAATAAGATATGAATTATCTTTATTATTATATAATATAAGGTAAAAAAATGCCCTATAAAAAATTAAGGGGGGTTAATTTTATTATAGGGCATTTTGGTAAAGGTTAAAATATATACATAAAAAAAATCAATAACTGCTGTCGTCCATTTTTACCTTTAAGCCAAACTTTTTATATGCGTAAATTGCATATATTAAAACCAGCGGCAAACCGATAATAGTCGCTATTAGCATAACTAAAAGCGTTAGATGGTTTGAAGCCGAATTATATATATTTAAACTGTATTTTGTATTAATTGAAGATGGAACTATATTCGGAAATATGCCGACGGCTAAACTTGCAACAGCGCCGATAATAGCAACGATAGAATATGCAAACGGCTTTATATCGCTTGAAGACCCTGCCGTCAGTATAACTCCTATAGCCCCTATAAGCATTATAACCGGAACGAGGTCGCCTATTACGCCGAAACTGTTGCCGAGAAGCCTTGGAGCAAATATCGGCGAAATTATTAAAAACAGCAAAGTAACGATTATAAAGGCTACGG
This sequence comes from bacterium, assembly GCA_021789455.1. The sequence continues at coordinate 1,130 of JAJYJN010000103.1, forward strand.
CAAATCCTTTAGCGAAAGCCCTTGCTCTCTGCTGAACATCTCCTTCGGTTTTCATAATTAAATATGTAGAGCCGTGCATTAAAAACATGGAAAGAGATATAAGACCGCCTACCAATCCAAAAATATTTAAGAGGCTGAAAAGCGACTGATAATCGATATGCTCTTTATTTAGCGGAATTCCCATTAAAATATTTGCTATAGCCACGCCGAGCAGTAAGGCAATGCCGAGACCCGTTACGGTAATATCCGCATCCCAAAAGTTTCTCCATTTAGCGCTTTCAACCTTGCTTCTAAATTCAAAAGAAACCGCCCTGAATATTATCAGCCAGACGACTAACATCATTGCAAGATAGAATCCGCTGAAAATCGACGCATAAACTAACGGAAAAGCCGCAAAAACCGCTCCGCCTCCAAGTATAAGCCATACCTGGTTTCCGTCCCAAACAGGACCTATTGCGTTAATAACGTATCTTTTTTCTTCATCGTTTTTAGCTATGAAATTTAAAAGTCCGCCCACGCCGTAATCGAATCCGTCCATAACCGACCAACCCAAAATTATAACGGCAACAAGAATAAACCATAATATATTTAAGTTCATGATAATGACACCTCCTGATTATTTTAATTTGCTGCCTTTGCAGATTCGCCGGCAAGTTCGTCTTTTCCTTGAGATCTTTCCTTTAATTCTCTTTTAAACAGATAAACCGCAAAAGAAGCCAAGGTTATATAAATTAAAACAAACATTACGACAGATAAACCTAAGTCTAAAACGTTTACGTTCTTAGAAACCGAATCAACGGTTGTCAAAAGACCGTAAACCGTAAACGGCTGTCTTCCTATTTCTGTCGTAAACCAACCTAATTCGATTGCTATTAACGGCAAAAACGTAGAAAACCACAATAATTTTAACATCTTAGGACTGTCGAACAGTTTATCTTTGAGCAAAAGATATAGAGCTATAAGCATAACTAACGCAAAATAAAATCCAAAATACATCATTATATGAAACGACCAAAACACTATCCATACGGGCGGAAACATTGCAAGAGTCAGTTTAGTGTGATCTAATTTTGAATCTTTTTTATTAATATATCTTATAGCCGCATTTAAACCCATAACTTTTGCGGCCGGATTTAAATATGAAAGCATGCTCAACATACTCGGTATTCCGATTTGCGGTCCGTTAGATTCCGTTGCATTGTTAGGCAGGGCAAAAAGCGTTTCCGGCGCATATTTCTGCGAATGCCAGAGGGCTTCCATCATTGCCAGCTTGGTCGGCTGGTATTTTACCACTTCTCTTGCTCCGATATCTCCGACTATAATCTGTCCGCAGGCAACTATTACGCCGACTATAACGGCTACTTTTAAAGCCTTCCTCATTACCATGTCTTTATTGTTTTTAATTAAAAACCATGCCGCAACGCCCGCCATAAAAAAAGCTGAATATTCCCATGCGCCCATTATGACATGAGTAAATTCCGACGGAAAATAAGGATTAAATACCATCTGCCAGAAGTTTGTCATCTTAGGTATTCCGTTTGAACCTATTTTGTAGCCTGCCGGCGTCTGCATCCATGAATTTGCTACTAATATCCATACTCCGGACAAAGTAGAACCGAATGCGACAAGTATGGTAGATACCCAGTGGGCTTTAGCCGAAAGCCTGTTCCATCCGAGAAGCATAACGCCCACGAAAATAGATTCCATAAAAAAAGCAAACAGCCCTTCTATTGCAAGAGGAGAACCGAATATAGCCCCTACAAAAGACGAATACTGCGCCCAGTTCGTTCCGAACTGAAATTCCATAACAATTCCCGATGCAACGCCTACGACAAAGTTAATTGCGAATAATTTTGCAAAAAAACGGGTAATTCTTAAATACTCCTGATCTTTGGTAAAAACATAAGTTCCTTCGGTTATTACTAAAAGCAAGCCCAAACCGATAGTTAAGGGCGGGTAAAGAAAGTGGAAAAAGGCCGTCATTCCAAACTGGATACGCGCCAGTAATAAAGCTGTACTATCCATAAAGCACCCCTTAAAGTTAGAAAAAAATTAAATTAAAATTAAATAAGAACAAATCTAAAACAAAACACGACATCAAAAACAATTAAAATAAAATTAAATAAATTATATATTTTATCAATCAATAAAAATTTAATATTATTTAATTAAATTTTATCTCATAATTTAAAATTGTCAAAAAAATAATCAGGATAAATTTAATCCTATTTATCTTATTTATACCACATGTAAAAAATTTGTCAAGAAAAAATTTAAAAGATGTTAAAATTATTTGATTTTAACTTATTAATGGGCTTCCGCCCAGTTTTTTGCGGTGCCGATATTTACGGACAGCGGAACGCCTGACAGAAGATTTTGATCGGTCATTAGGGGAGTGATAACTTTTGCAAAGTTTTTTACTATTGATTCTTCTACTTCGAATATCAGTTCGTCGTGAACCTGTAGGAGCATTGTTGCGGAGTTTTTTAGAATTTCGTCGTTTTGAATGTATTTATAAATATTTACCATGGCAATTTTAATTATATCGGCGGCGGTTCCTTGAATAGGAGCATTGATCGCCGCTCTTTCCGAAAACGAAGATAAATTTCTTATTCCGGAATTTATGTTTTCTATATAGCATTTTCTTCCGAAAGCCGTTCTGACGAATCCGTTTGTCTTTGCCTCTTTGACCGTCTTTTCCATATATTCTTTGATAGCGGGATGGTTTTTAAAATATAAATTTATATAAAGCCTTGCCTCTTCGGCGGAAATACCGAGTTCTTTGGATAAGCCGAAAGGGCTCATGCCGTAAATTATTCCAAAATTAATCACTTTTGCCTTTCT
>JAJYJN010000104.1 GCA_021789455.1 bacterium
TATATCTGCCCTGCATATAATTATCGTAGGCTTTTTTAAAAATAACGGCGTTGGAATAATTTAAATAAGGTTTGGCATTTTTGCTTAAAAAATCGGCGCGAGAATAAAACGGATTCGCGAGAACGGCAACGAGAACGACTGTTAAGAAAAGCTTGCGCATATTATTATTATCAGGACTTATTAACTTTTATAGTTAAAATCGTAGCGCCCGGTAAAAACCTCTTCCGCCGGTCCAACCATGTAAACGCCGTCATTTAGTCCGCCGGATATGTTTAAAGTCCCTCCGTATAAGTTTACGTTAAGAAAGTTTTCCTTAATTTTTCCGGTCTTTTTCATAATAGAATATACGGCGCATGCGCCGGTTCCGCATGCCAGGGTTTCGCCTGAACCGCGTTCCCAAGTTCTTACAAGCACGTTTTGAGCGTCCATAACCTGAACGAATTCTACATTTATTCTTTTCGGAAACATTTTATTATTTTCGATTAACGAACCGTAATAATGCACGTCGAAGTTCTTAACGTCTTCTACGAATACCGCGCAATGAGGGTTCCCCATAGAGACGCACGATATTTCGAATTCTTTTCCTCCGGCGGCTATTTTTTCGCCGATAATTTCAGATTTTCCAAAATCGGCGGGAATTTTTTCGGTTTTAAATTCCGGGACGCCCATAAACACCCTGGCTTTTTCTACCGTTCCGGTACCGGCGGATAAAAATACTTCTACCGTCTTTATTCCTGCAAGCGTTTCAATATTTATATTTTTTTTATCGGTAAGATGCCGGTCATATACAAACTTAGCAAAACATCTTATGCCGTTTCCGCACATCTCGCCTTCGGAACCGTCGGCGTTAAACATACGCATGCGGAAGTCTGCCGCGGCGGCGCTGCCTACGCGCGAAGGCGGCAGGATTATTATGATGCCGTCGGAACCGGCTCCGAAATGCCTGTCGCTTATTTTTACAGCAAGCTCTCTATAAAAATCCGTATCGTCCGCTAAGCATTCAGGTAAATCGTTTATTGCGTCTAAATAAAAATAATCGTTACCCGCACCATGGAGTTTAGTAAATTTTACGTCCATATTTTTCCTCTGAATAAATTTCCTTTTAGCTTATTAATCTTGTTGTTTTTTTAAAATCTTCTTTAACGAGGTATTTCCAGTAACCGTGAAACTGTGGCTTACCACTATTCCGTTTTTTATGACTACGTCCAGTTTCTCTTTATATTTTCTCGTGGACGTCGTAAGTATTTCGTTTCCTAAATGCACGTATTTTTTGTATTTAAACCTGTATTTATAAGTAACGGTATCCGGCGTTAACGGATTTTTTTCTATAGAATAAGGCGGACCGAACATGGAAACGATTTGCGGTTCGGTAGTAGTTCCGTTTATTATTTGAGCGACGTTTGCGGACATTATAGGCCTGCCCTGCATATTTCTGGTAGTTGCGCATCCGGAAAGGGCAATACCCGAAAACGCAATAACGGTTAACAATAAAAAAAGCAATTTGGCTGATTTAACGCTCATACTTATCGACCTCTATTTTTAAAATTATACTTTTTACAATAATTGTTATATTTTAGCACAATTCCGGGATATTCTAAAGCCCTAATTTTCGCCTCATCTTTCGCCAGAATATCTCGGGTCTAACGCATTTCTAACGGCTTCTCCTATTAGATTGAAGCTAAGCACCGTCAATAATATCGCAATTCCTGGGAAAAGCGTAAGCCACCACGCCACCATAATATAAGTTTTCCCTCTCGACAGCATTCCGCCCCAGCTTGCCGTCGGGGGCATTATACCTATTCCGAGAAAGGCGAGAGACGCTTGGATAAGGATTGCGCCTGCAACTCCGAGCGTCGCCGAAACCAAAATCGGCGCGACGGTATTAGGAAGAATTTCAAAAAACATAATATAGGAATCGGATGCGCCGGCCGCCTTTGCCGATAGGACATAGTCCTTTTCCCTGTTCTGCGTAAATTCGGCCCTAATAATCCTCGCTATCCCCATCCACGACGTCAAGCCTATAATTATCATTATATTAATAATAGACGGTTTCAGTATAGCGCTTATAGCAAGTATCAGGAAAAAAGAAGGGAACGTCAGCATGATGTCCACAAATCTCATCAGAATACTGTCCGTTACGCCTCCGTAGTAACCCGCATAAGCTCCGATAAAAATTCCTATGAACAATGACAGCGAAACGGCGATAAAACCCACTTCTATCGAAATCCTGGCGCCGAAAATAAGGCGGGACAAGATATCCCTGCCGAGCTGGTCGGTTCCAAGCAGATGAGCCGGATTGGGCGGCTGCAAAACCGCGTTTACGTCGATTTTATCGGGATTATACGGAGATATATAAGGCGCGAAAACGGCAGCGATTATAACCAGCATTATAAAAACAAAAGAGAGCAAAGCAAGCTTATTTTTTTTAAAAGCATTAATAATTTCGTTCATAGTTCTAAGGGATAAATTTTATAAATGAAAATTTTAATATTAATTCAGGGATATTATAATATATAATATATTTTTATAAAATAATTTATTTAAAACCACGATAAATATACGCCGTTATGGGAATATACATAGCCAAAAGAATTTTATTTATGATACCTATTTTAATAGGCATCACGTTAATATCTTTTTTCGTCATACATCTTGCGCCTGGAAACCCTTTAACGGAGCAGTTAGGCTTAAATCCTAGAGTGTCCGAATCTTCGAGGCTGATGCTTACAAAACTGTACGGCTTGAACAAGCCTCTTTTAACCCAGTATCTCGAATGGCTTAAAAGAATAACCACGCTGAACTTCGGCATTTCGTTTACCGCAAACCATGAGCCGGTAATAACCGAAATCGGAAGAACCATAGGCATCACGATTCTTATTAATTCTCTTGCCCTGATATTTATTTTTTTATTTTCCGTTCCGCTGGGCGTACTGTCGGCGGTAAAACACGATTCTTTTTTCGATAAAATTACTACGGTTTTAGTATTCATAGGCTTTGCGGCGCCTTCTTTCTGGGTCGCCCTTCTGCTTATTATATTTTTCGGCATAGACCTCCATATTCTGCCGATAGGGGGAATAACTTCCATGGGCTATAATTTTCTTTCGCCGCTCGGAAAAATAACCGACATTGCCGAACATCTTATAATGCCGGTGTTTGTCGCCGGATTCGGCGGTATAGCCGGTCTTTCCAGATATTTAAAAGGAAATATGCTGGAAGTTTACAGGCAGGATTATATTATTACGGCAAGGGCAAAAGGATTAAAAGAACGGACGGTCGTCTATAAGCACGCCATGAAAAATGCCTTAATACCTTTTATAACTATACTCGGCTTAAGCGTTCCGGGACTTATAGGCGGAAGCGTGATAATAGAAACTATATTCGACATAAACGGAATGGGGAGGCTTTTTTACCAGAGCGTCCTCGCCCGCGATTATCCTACGATAATGGGAATATTAGTTATCGGCGCGGTCCTTACCCTCATCGGGAACCTTTTGGCCGATATAGCATATGCCCTGGTAGATCCCAGATTAAGAAAGTAAATCCTTATCTTTTTCCTTCCCTTTATTTAAGTCTTTACCTATAAACATATATACGGTCGGAACTACAAATATTGTTAGAAACGTACCTATGCCGAGTCCGGCGGCTATGACGAGACCTATATCGAACCTGCTGACCGCTCCGGCGCCGGTAGCTATTAAAAGAGGCACTACCCCGAAAACCATTGCGGCGGTCGTCATCAAAATCGGCCTGAGCCTTATCGCCGAAGCCTGTTCTATGGCCGAGCGCTTATCAATCCCTTCTTTCTGCAAGTCGTTGGCAAACTTAGTAATAAGTATTCCGTGCTTGCTGACAAGCCCTATAAGCGTAACGAGCC
>JAJYJN010000020.1 GCA_021789455.1 bacterium
TTCCGTCTGTTTATGCTGCCATGAATAGGTCGAAAAATCAGCTACAAGCATTGCGCCGTGACCTAACAATGTCGGGAATAAGTAACGACCATAAACTTCAAATGTGTTATAGCCATTTGAATTATGATATGAAGTTCCATTTGTATTAATACTTTCATAAGAATACGGATTTGAATCGTGCTGTTCCATATAGGTTAAGCCAAGTTCGTATACGTCGTTTGCAAGGTCTAAATCAACGCCGTTTACTTGTATTCCATCAGTCCATACCGAACCAGATGTGTTGCCTATAGGCTCTGCTATACTGGCACCATAATAACCAAACTCAAGTTGTCCTACAGAAACAGGAAGATATTCCTTTAACTGATACGAATATTCCATAGCATTAGATGTAACTGGTGAACCTGCAGGAGTTTGAGTTCCTAAATTTCCGTTACTTGCAACGCAAGGAACATTTCCAGGAGTTCCAATATTTACAGATGAACATTTACCTGCTGCTGCAGCAGTATTAGCTGTAGATCCTGCATCATTCGTAACCGTTACTTTATACCACAAATGATAACCCGGTGTACCATAAAGAGCTATACCTGCATTCTGAGCATGAATTAATGCAGCTCCTTCACCGTCGTATCCTACAGTTAACCCTTGTCCGTTCATAGTCGGACCTTCAGTGAACCCGCCGCTAAATGCAGCCTGTCTGTAGAAATACGGACTTGCGGTCGTAATGTTACCAAGTTTCAAGTTAAATAAATGCGAAGGAAGACCAAATCCTGAACCAATTCCGTTCAACGATGCCCAAAGCTGAGCTGCACTAAGCGCACTACCTGGATTTTTTTCTCCATAATTCGCATAAAACGACAAAGAATTTGCAAAAGGCGTGTATAATTTAGTTGCGCCGCCGATAACTAAATTTGTTTTATAACCAAATGCGTCTGTGCTTGACGAAACGTTTTCATTAGTTATATGAGTATAATACACCTGTGCTTCCAACACGATCGGAATCGGCCATGGGTTTGGAAGGCTTAAGCCGTTAGCGATCTGCGTTGCGTCCGCAGGAGTTCCGTTTGTGCCCGGAAGTCTGAAGCCGTTTCTCCAGAATGCTCTTCCGAACGGGTTAAGGTTTGGGAATACCGTATGACAAACTGCGCACGAAAAGTGATACTTTTGTGCGAAAGCCGGAATAGCGTTTGCTTTCTTGGGGACCATTGCAAATGATACTGCCAAGACGAACAAAGCTACGAGTGTAACTGCTAATGACTTTTTCATAACTTTCCTCTCTCTTAAAGTTAAATTAAAATTAAAATTAATTAAATTAGAACTTGTTTACTTTTTAAATCACTGCTAATCACTGCTCAACTACTCATACCGTACTACAAAAATTTTTAAATCTTTCTCCCTTTTGCACCTCCTTAAAAAGATTTTTATATGTTAATTTTTTTTATTCAGTTATTTATATATTTATATATCTAAACTTAATTCTTGTCAACATTTTTTTGGCATATTAACTTCATTATGAATTGCATACAATATACATCATATATATTATATATCGGAACATATATTTATATAATTAATTATAATATCAAAATTTCATATGTCAAGTGTTTTTTAACGTTTTTTTCTTTTTTTATTTGAGCGATTCAAGATAAGACGCAAGTTCAAATAGTTCTTTTTTGCTCAGCATCTTGTGGTCGGACATAATAGCCATATAAGACTTTCCGCTAATCTTTACCATCGAACCGGATTTAAAGTGCTTTCCCGGAGTCGCAATCTGGACTTCCAGCCATTTTATAGAATGTTTCGCAAGCCCTTCTTTGGAAAGATCGGGACCTATGGTTCCGCCTTTTTTCCCTATTTTGTGGCAGGCTAAGCAGTCTATGCCTTTTTTATGCGAATGAATGAGCTGATTCCCAAGCTGAGCGGCGGATAATTTTACGGGAGCGGTTATGGCGTGAACCGCAATGTAGCCGAGTACTATAACGAGTACTACAAATATTACCGTTATTCCTTTTTTCATAAAACCCCCCTTAATTTGAAAAAAAATATTTATTGAATTTATTGTTATATAGATTCCTGCTTTCGCAGGAATGACAATTGAATTTAAAAATTTAAAAATTTTATTACTGGATTCCCGCCTGCGCGGGAATGACAACTTAAGTTAATAATCAAACTTCATTAATGCGTTTACCGTACGGGGTTTAAGTTTTTCGGCCCCTTTTAAAAACGAAAGTTCGGCAAGGAAACAGGTATCCGCGACTTCGGCGCCGAAACTTTCGACGAGTCCGATGGTTGCGAGAGCCGTTCCGCCGGTCGCAAGGACGTCGTCGGCGATAATTACCCTTTCGCCCGACTTTAACGCATCCTTGTGTATTTCGAGAGTCGCGCTTCCGTATTCAAGGTCGTAGCTTAACGACGAACACTCATATGGCAGTTTGCCGGGTTTTCTGACCATGATGACGCCTGCGCCGAGTTTATAGGCTATTGGAGCGCCTATAACAAATCCTCTGGCTTCTATACAAACTACGTAATTTATTTTTTTTGAAATATATGACTCGGTTAAAGAATCTATTGCGTATGCGAATGCTTTTGCATCGGCAAGCAGAGGCGTAATATCTTTGAAATTAATCCCTTTTTTTGGAAAATCCGGTATTTCGCGAATAAACTGTTTTAAGTCCATTTGAAGTCTATTTGACCTTTTAGTTCCGATATCGTTTAAACCGTTTATAAATACGGTTTAATACCGTTAAATTGTTTACGACTGTTAATTATATATTGACGAAAAGTAATTGTCAATATGAAAAATCAATACATCCTGCTTTTAGCTTTTAAATGTTTAATCATTTTTTTCGCGTTAAAATCTTTCATAAGATATAAATAATACGTTCTTACGGGTTTGAATTTTAAGTATATGTCGAGACGTCCTATTTTTTTTATGGATTTGAAATATGGAGCGTAGGTTTTTACGGGATTAATCATATATTTGTCGTCCATAATAAAAAGGGCGTTTTTTCCGCTTATTTTGTTTAAATTCTGCCAAAGGTCATACTGGTTAAGGAAGCCGGATATATTGAAAATATTGCCGTCAGGTCTGTATCCGCCGTAATAGACGAGTTCGTCGGCTATAGAATAATGATGCGTGAGGATAAACAGGGGGGCGTAAACGGATTTATAGCCTTTATAAACTATTCCTATATATTTTGCGGCATGCTTCCAGCCGAAAAGGTCGTTCGCTATATCGGCGGTAGACGGCTTGCCGGGGATGCGCGGTATTACGGAAAACACGCCGCCTTTTTTAAGGCGTTTTTCTTTGTCTATATAACGAATTATTTTGCCTACGGGTATCGAGTTATAGTAAATCTGGTTATAAAGTACGTAGGACAGAAAAAAACCGAAAAAAATAGCAAAATAAACGTAATATCTCGTTATTTTTTTTCCGCCAATAAGAGCTTCGGCGGCATAGCCCATAATAGGAAATGCGGCAAGATAGCCTATGTCCGGCCAGTGGACTAGTATTGTGTGGGAATAGCCGTTAAATACGAAAAATAAAAGGACAGGGAGAGAGAAACAAAGCGAAAACAATAACGGCTCGGCGGGGACGGAAGAAACAAAGGGGACAGATTTATTTATTTCCGTAGAACCGTTAGATAAATTTTGCTTTTCGTTGCGGAAATAAAAAAGATCTGTCCCCTTTGTTCCATTTTGCTTTTCGTTGCGGAAATAAAAAAGATCTGTCCCCTTTGTTCCATTTTGCTTTTCGTTGCGGAAATAAAAAAGGTCAGTCCAATTTATTTTTATTATTGCATATATAAACGCTCCGATAAGAAATATGTATATAAAGGGAGTAATGACCAGAACCTGACCGAGCCAGCCGGCTAAAAGAAGCGGCAAACCCGGGGTAGGATGGGAAAAACCGTGCGAAAGCTGAAACCTGAAAGAAATAAAATTATGGACGGCATTCCAGTATATAACGGGCGAAAATATCAAAAGAGCGGCGGCAAGCGTCATGTAGGGATAAAAAGTTTTGAGATAATGCCTGTTTTGCTTGGAAAGAAGCAGATATAACAGAGCGGCGGGCGGAATAAGGGCGGCGGTATATTTGCTAAGGAAAGCGAGTCCGAGGAAGATGCCGGAGAGGAGCCAATAAACAAAGGGGACAGATTTATTTATTTCCGTCGAGCCGCTTGATAAATTTTGCTTTTCGTTGCGGAAATAAAAAAGATCTGCCCCTTTTGTTTCGGCATTTTTTTCCGCCGCTTTATAGAAAAAAATAAAAAATAACAGAGTAAAGAATAAAAGCGGGGCGTCGGGAAGCATCATAACGGAAAGAACCATGCCGAATATGACGGCGGCAAGATAAAAAAGAAACGAGAAAAAAGCGGCGCGTTTGCTTTTAAATAAAATATAAGTCAGATAATATATTAAAAATCCGTCGAAAAAAGAAAATACGACGGAGCCGAGACGGACGGAAAGCTGACTTTTGCCGAAAAGAGCGTCCGTAAGGTATATAATCCAGCCGGCAAAAGGGGCGTCGTCGAGATAACCGAGAGACGGCTTTAAAGACCACGCATAGTAGTGGGCTTCGTCGTTGCCGAGGTTTAAGGTGGACGCAAGATGAATGTGGACTATCAGGGCAAAAAGAGAAACGAGGATTAAATAAATCTCGTATTTATATTTGTTATATTTTTTTATAAACGAACTCAACTCTCTTCCTTTTCTTCCGCGGGCGGCTTGCCGCCTTCAAAACCCGATTCTTCTGCCATCTGCCTGAGCTTTTTTAATGCTTTTACTTCTATCTGCCTTATTCTTTCTTTTGTAAGTCCGAATATCCGCCCTACTTCGTTTAACGTGCGAGGCTTTTCGTAGTTAATCCCGTATCTTAAAATTACGACGCTTCTTTCCTGCTTTGAAAGCCTTAAAAGCCAGCCGTTTAAAAGATTAAGAGTTTCTATTTTATCGAGTTCGTCGAAAGCCGAATCCTGGCTTTCATCTGCTTTTATTAAATTAGAAAAAGAATTAGACTGGTTTTCTTCGTCTTCGCCGCCGGTATATACGGCATCCAAAGAATAAATATTGCCGACCAAACTCATGATTTTTTCGAGTTTCGATTCTTTAATCCCCATGCGGCTGGCTACTTCGCCCATATTTGGAGTCCTTTGAATTTCGGAAGTTATTTCTTTTACCGCCCTCGAATACTTATAAACGTTTTCGGATATGTGGATAGGCAGCCTTACTACCCTGCCGGAGTTTAATATTCCGCGTTCTATGGTCTGTCTTATCCACCAGATAGCGTATGTAGAAAACCTGAAACCGGATTTAGGTTTAAATTTTTCGACGGCTTTTATAAGTCCAAGATTCCCTTCCATAATTAAATCTTCAAAAGACAGTCCTCTTCCGAGAAATTTTTTTGCGACGCTTATCACTAGTCCGAGATTGGATTTTATCATTAAATCTCTCGCATCTGCGTCGCCCTCTCCTGCTTTGACGGCAAGTTCGTATTCCCGCTCTTTGGTCAGCAGAGGATATTTTTTAAGGTATTTAAGGTACTGGCTTGAAATTTTGTTTTCTTCCGACCTTAACGAATTATCGGAAACTCTTCCGTATTCTTCGGCATAACCGTTTTGAACTTCTGCTCCGTCTATTACGGCTAAAGATTTTTCAGAAACCGCACCTTTGGCTGGATTTTTGCGCTTCATAACCGTTCTTCCCTATTAATTTAACGAAGTTAGCCGGAGCTATATTTTTGGAAACCATCGCTCCGTTTTCCTTTTCTATTACGCATATCGACTGGGCGCCGTTCTGCTCGACCGGCACCACCATAATGCCGCCTTCGGCAAGCTGGGCGAACAAAGCGGCCGGGATATCCGGAGAGCAGGCGGTTATCATTATTCTGTCGTATGGAGCATATTCGCCGTAGCCGATTGAGCCGTCGCCGACTATGAAAATTATATTGCGCAGATTTAAGGATTCGATAACCGTTCTTGCCTGCATGGATAAATCCCTTATGCGTTCTACGGTAAAAACGGAACCGCACAGCAGGGAAAGAACGGCGGCCTGATAACCGGAACCAGTGCCTATTTCCAAGACTTTATGGCTTTTATCGACGGACAGAGCCTGAGTCATAAGAGCGACGGTATAAATGCTGGAAATAGTCTGGTTATGCCCTATGGGCAGGGGCGACTCTCCGTAGCACATATCGGAGTGCCTGAAAGGCGGAGCGACGAAAGATTCGCGTGGAATTTTCGCTATCGCGCCCAAAACGGCGGATGAAGTAATGCCCTTCGATGACAGACCGTTTATAATTTTTGCGTTCATATCGAAAAATCTATATTTTTTAATTTTTCCATAGCTTTATAATTTGTCATGTCTAAGTGGATAGGCGTAACGGAAATAAGTCCGCTATGCACGGCTTCGTAATCGCTGTCTTTTATATCCTCGAAAGTGATATTTTTACCCCATATCCAGTAATATTTTCTTCCCCTGGGGTCGGTTTTTTCTACTACGAAGTCCTCGAAATAGCGTTTTCCCTGTCTGGTAATTCGGTATTCAAAAGGATTATTTTCTTTTTTTATTATAGTCTGTGGAATATTTACGTTCAAGAGGGTATTTTCCGAAAAACCGGTTTTATTGAAAACGGAAGCAAGGTTTGAAACGAACTCGGAAGCTTTTACGAAAGAGGCTTCCAGATCTTCTTCGAGAGAAGCGTCTTTGGGAAGATAGCCTCCTCCCCTGTTAACCACCAAAGAAACGGCGATGGATTTGATTCCCATAACGGCTCCTTCCATGGCGGCGGATACCGTTCCCGAATAGATGACGTCGTCGCATATATTGCCTCCGTAATTTATTCCGGAAATTACGAGGTCGGGTTTTGTTTTCATTATGGAGTGGACGCCGATATTTACCGCATCGGTCGGCGTGCCGTCCACCGAAAATATGTTAGGTTTGATTTCGTTGACTCTTAAGGGTCTGTCTATGGTGAGCGAATGGGAACTTGCGCTTCTTTCCCTGTCGGGAGCTACTATGGTTACGTCGTATTTCTTTGATAATTCTTCGTATAATATGTTTATGCCGGTCGCATAAACGCCGTCGTCGTTGGAAAGGAGTATATTCAAGTTTAATATCCAGTCTTTCTTGATTTAATAAATGTTTTTAGCGAATTAAGTTCGCGACGGACCAATTCTATCTTTTCGTGCGCTTGTCCGCCGCCGGAATTTAAAACGCCTCCGTTTTCTTCGGCGCGTTCAGCCGCAATTTCGGCTATATTCTCCTCGCCGCCGTATAATTTGCGCTTTAAAGCTTTTCTTGCGCCTTCTATGGTAAATTTTTTATCGTATAAATAGTCTTTTATAAGTAGAAGTTTCTCGATATCCGAACCGGAATAGAGCCTATGGCTGCTTTTTGATTTATAAGGCTTTAAAAAAGAAAATTCGGTTTCCCAGTATCTGATAACGAACGGTTCGACGCCTATTTTTTTGGCGGCTTCGCCTATTTTGTAAAAATATTTTTCATCTTGAGCGCTGTTTATCGGAACTTCCATTTTTGTATTTTTTGTTCACTTCCGATTTAAAAACTACAGAAGGCTTAAATTTTACGACCTTTCTTTCGCTGATAATAATAGTTTCTCCGGTCTGCGGATTTCTGCCTTTTCTCGCTTTTTTCTCTTTAATCGTAAAATTTCCGAAACCGTTAAGCTTTATGGTTCCGGCTTCTTCTATTTCGGATTTTATAAGTTCAAAGAACGAATCTACGTACTGCGCGGATTCCGCGGTCGGCAAACCAACCTTAGAACGTACTTTTGAAGTTAAATTTGCCCTGGTTAATGCCATAAACTATGTTCTCCGAATTAATCGTTTTAATTATTTAGGCAGCGACAGCGTCTTTCACTATGCCGGCAAAAGCCGACGGATCTGAAAGAGCTATTTCGGATAAAACCTTTCTGTTTAATTCTATGCCTTTTTTATTAAGCGCATTTATAAATTTTGAATAGGAAATTCCGTTTTCTCTGCATGCGGCGTTTATCCTGACTATCCACATACCTCTGAATTCTCTTTTTTTGACTTTTCTGTCTCTGTAAGCATAGTTAAGCCCTCTGTTTACGGCTTCGTTTGCGGACTTAAAAAGCCTGCTTTTCGCGCCGTAATAGCCTTTTGCGGCTTTTAATACTCTTTTGTGTCTTTTTCTGGTTAAAATACCTCTTTTTACTCTCGGCATTATACTGCTCCTTATAATAGCTTATTATATTTATAAATTTTACAGATACGGTATTAATCTTTTTACGTTAAGGGAATCAACGGAATTAACTACCGACGATTTTTTAAGCCTGTTTTTTCTGCCGCGTTTTTTAGACGTCAGTATATGGCTCTTGTTTGCTTTATGATGAACGACGAGTCCGGTTGCCGTTACCTTAAATCTTTTTTTTGCGCCTTTTTTAGTTTTTATTTTTATCTTTGCCATTTTAATAAAACCACCTTTTTAAAATTTATTTTAATTTTTTATTAACGTTTTTAATTAATATATTTTTATTATGCCGTTTTTTCCTGCTCTTTCGTTTTTTCCGTTTTAACGGCGTCTTTTTCGGCAGTCTTTTTAGCCGTCTTAACCGGTACTATAATCGTGCTGAACGTCCTTTTGACGTCCGGCTTAATAGGAAACTCCGGAACGCCGAACTCCTTTAAATCTTCGATTGCCCTCAGTATTACCTTTATTCCCAATTCCGTATGGGCAAGTTCTCTGCCTTTAAAAGTTACCGTAAGTTTAACTTTGTTTCCGTCTTTAAGAAAAGAAACGGCGTTTTTCAATTTAAAATTGTAATCGTGCTCGTCGGTATTGGGCCTGAATTTAACTTCTTTTAAATGTATAACTACCTGTTTCTTCTTGGCTTCCTGAGCTTTTTTATTCTGCTCGTATTTAAACTTGCCGAAATCCATTATCCTGCATACCGGAGGAACGGCTTCTTCGGAAACTTCGACGAGGTCGAGGAGCTTTTCTTTGGCAAGTTTAACGGCTTCATATAAAGGCATTATACCGGCCTGTTTGCCGTTTTCGTCGATAACCCTTACCTCTTTTGCCCTGATACTTTCGTTTATGTACGTTCTGTTATTTTTCTGTATATTAATTTCTCCTTATTTATTTTTTTAATTTTTTGCGTTAGCTTTAAATTATTGCATAATTTAAGAGCCGTGTCAACATTCTTTTATTCCGCATACCTACTTTTCGGGTATTTTGTTTTTAAAATATTCAGATAGCGGGCTTCCATTTTTTTATTTCCAAGATTTTTATAGCAGGACGAAAGATAATAAAGCGTTTTAGGTATAATAGGAACGCCGTCCCTCCCGTACTGCTTTAATACCGTTTTAAACATATAAGCCGCCGGTTTCCAGATGCTCGCATTGTAATAGTAAAGTCCTGTAAAAAAGGTATTTTCGGAAAGTTTTATATTAATAAGTTTAATATATTTAAAAGATTTTTTTGAATATTTTGAATAAGGGTATTTCGATATAAGTTTTTCAAAAACCTTCTTCGAGTTTTTAAGGGGAGTTTGATTTCTGCCTACCGCCAAATTTCTTTTGTAATACGACATAGCTTCGTAATACATTGCAAAAGGAACGTATTTGGAACGCGGATGAAGATGTACAAAATCCAAATAAGCGCCTGCTGATTCGATATATTTTCCTTCAAGATAGTAAACGTCGCCGAGCCTTATTTCCGCAATTTCCGTTTTACCGTAAGCCGGATAATTTTCTATAAGGGCTTTAAAATTTTTTGCGGCGCCGTTATAATTTTTAACATGGGAATCGTGCATGGCTTTGCCGTAATAAACGTCCGGCGGCAAAATATTTTTCTTTACGTTTTTGCCGCATCCGGAAAGCATAACCGAGAATACGGATATTGCGGCTATAATAGAGATTAATAAAGTTAGTTTTTTCATTTGTCTATTTCGTTACCAGTTTTGTGACGGTGCCGGAATTGAATTCTGACCCCTTTTATTTTGTGACGGTGCCGGAATTGAATTACGGCACCGTTGTTAGTTAAGCAACATACTTCCTTTAGAAAGACGTATATTCATTTTAACATTATATAAATAATCGTCAACATATATTTTTAAAGGAACCATGCTTGTATTTGCGCCGGAACCTTTTAAAACGTAATCTTTAAAGCGTACCGATTCTATTTCTTTTCCGTTTTTGACCGAAGTTACGGAACGGATAAGGTATTTTTTTGAAACGCATATATAATAGCCTTGTTTTCCGCCGTATGCAAAAAAGAAACCTTTTTCGGTATTATAAAAAATAGGCGACTTTTTTATTTTATTCAGTTTATCGATAAAAAGCAAAATTTTAAAAACCCTTAACAGCCTTTGATAATTTTGCGTTTTATCGTTAGTTTTAATTTTATATTTTTTATCCAAGTTTATTGATTTAATTTTGCCGTCTTCGGGATTGAAAAAAACGGCTTCCGTTCCGCTTTTCGTTTTAATTATTTTCGCGTTAAAAAGAACGTCGCCGTACATGTCTAAAATAATAAAGCTTATGTACTTTCCGGCTATATATTTATAAATGCCTGCCTGCTCTATAGAAAAACCGCCGTCCGATACCGTGAAACGCAGTCTTCCCGATAACCCGCCGAACGTTCCGTAATTTTTAATAAGTCCTGCCAGAACTTCTTTTCTGCTTTTATATGCAACCGGTTTTTTGTACGGTTTAACGGCGGTCTTTACGTTTACGGCACATCCGCTGAAAAAGAAAGATATAAATATTAATAAGACGACCGTCGATGCCGCCGCAGTTTTCTTGCTCATAACAATACCGACTCAATGATTTTTTCTATTACGTCGAATTTTGAAACATCCTGCGTTCCGCCCTGAGAAAAATCCTTTTTGCCTCCGCCTTTTCCTCCGGTTTCCGAATTAATGCGTTTTATAACGGCTGATGCGTCTATGGAACCTTTTGCAGATACGATGTAAATCAACTTTTCGTCTTTAATATTAGATATAAAAACTACGACGGAATCGCCTTCGGGAAAATCGCGCCTTGAACTTAAGGCGTTTACAAGCTCTTTTAATTCTTCGCCTGAAACGTTGCCGAATTTTGAAATTAAATATTTAAATCCGCCTGCGGCCGCCATGCCCGTTTTAAAAGATTTTATAAGACGCTCGGATTCAAAAGAATTGAGTTTCGACCTGAGTTCCTCGTTGGTTTTTTCAAGCAGTTCGTAATCGTAATACAGTTTTATTATTCTGTTGTAAACTTCGGATTTGGAAGTATTCAGAAGTTTGGCGATATTAACTATATTGTCCTCTTCCACGTACAAGTAGTCGAGATAATTAAAACCCGTAACGGCTTCTATGCGCCTTATGCCGGAAGCAACCGAAGATTCTCCGGTAATCTTAAAAAATCCGATTTCTCCGGTTCTCGAAACATGGGTGCCTCCGCAGAATTCTTTCGATGCCGTTCCCATGGACACGACCCTTACGGTATCTTCGTATTTTTCATCGAAAAAGTGAAGGGCGCCGGAATTTAAAGCGGTTTGAACGTCAAGCTCGTGCGTTTTTACTTCAAGGTCGGCAAAAATATATCCGTTGACTAAAACTTCCGCTTTCCTTATTTCTTCGTCTGTCAGAGGCTTGCCGTACGAAAAATCAAATCTGAGCCTTTCCGAATCTACGAACGAACCCTGCTGTGTTACGCGGCTGCCGAGTATCTCTCTTAGCGCGGATTGAAGAAGATGGACTGCGCTGTGGTTTGCCGCAGTTTTTTTTCTTAATTCCGCATCGACCGAAAAACTAGCCTTTACGGGAAAAACCGGCGGGGCAAGCATTTCTTCGGCGGCGGCGGCTCCCAGATTTTGTTCTGCATCCTTCATGCTTTCGGTAAATATTCTTGCATAATGAAGGATGACTCCGTTTTTGGTTTTAAATGTATCGGAAACCGAAGCTGATAAGGAATATTTTCCGTAATTAAACTTTATAGTTCCTCTGTCGCCGGATTGACCGCCTCCTTCAGGATAAAAAGGGGTAATATCCGAGGCTATATAATAAAAACCGCCGTCTTTTATGTTCTCGACGGGCATGCCGTCTTCGTCGAATATGCCGTTAATATCGGCGTTAGCGGCATTTTCTATATTGCCGTATCCTTTAAAAAGCGATTTAGGTACGCCGGAAACGGTTTCGGGAACTCCGTTTTTTTCTTTTTTCTGCTTTGAACCTTTTTTCTGAAGTTCCATTAATTCGTCGTAAGCTTTTAAATCTATCGAAAAACCGTTTTCTTCAGCCATATCTATTGCTATATCTACCGGAAAACCTTTTTCGTCGTATAATTTAAATATGAATTCGCCGGGAACTATTTTCTGCTTTTTCTCCTTAAGTTCGATAATTTTTTCTTCCAAAAGTTTAATTCCCAGTCCTACCGTATCGTTAAACCTTTCATACTCTTCGGAGATTATCTTCTCGAAGACGGCAAGTCCGTCGGCAGTTTCGGGATAAAATCCGCCCATAATTATTACCACGATATTACCGAGATATTTCAGGTTATCGAGACTTATGCCGAGCTTTAAAGAATATCTGATAAGTCTTCTTAAAATTCTCCTGAATACATAGCCTCTGCCTTCGTTGGAGGGAAATACGGATTCTGCGGATAAAAAAACCGACGTCCGTATATGGTCGCTGATAACCCTTGCGGCGGTATCGTACGCTTCGTCTCCGCCGTCGTATCGTTTTCCGGTAACGGCGTCTATCTCTTTTATATAAGGAGTAAAAACATCGGTATCGTAGTTTGATTTTACGTTCTGCAAAATTCGCAGTATGCGCTCAAGCCCCATTCCCGTATCAATAGAGGGACGCGGCAATTTTGAAAGGTCTCCTTTTTTATCTCTGTTAAATTCCATAAAAACGAGATTCCAAATTTCTAAATATCTGCCGCAATCGCAATTAATATCGCAGTCCGTATGCCCCGCTTCCGAATAACCGGTATCGTAAAATATTTCGCTTGAATAGCCGCAAGGACCGGTTTCTCCCATCTGCCAAAAATTAGTTTCGTCGCCGAGCCTGTATATTTTGTTTTCATCGAAACCTACGGTATTTTTCCAGATATTATAACCGTCTTCGTCTTTATCGTTTACTGTAACGTATATTTTGTCGAGGTCGAGTTCTATGACGTCTTTTATAAATTCGTAGGCAAACAAAACGGCATCTTTTTTAAAATAGTCTCCGAAAGAAAAATTTCCGAGCATTTCAAAAAAAGTGTGGTGGCGGGAAGTTTTGCCGACGTTTTCGAGGTCGTTATGTTTGCCGCCTGCGCGCATACATTTTTGAACGGTTACGGCTCGCGGCATAGGCGCCTGAACTACGCCGGTAAAATAGTCCTTAAACTGGACCATTCCGGCATTAGTAAACATGATAGAGTCGTCGCCGGCGGGAATTAAAGAAGAACTCGGCAATTGCACGTGTCCTTTTCCCGTAAAAAATTTAATGAATATTTCCCTAAGTTCGTTTGATTTCATATTCCATTTTGCGGCAGGGACAGAATTGAATTTTCGTCCCTACTGTTTCCATTTTGAGGTAGGGACAGAATTGAATTCTGTCCCTACTGTTTAATAAAGTCTTCTATTATTTTAGAGGAAAATCCTCTGCTCTGCAAAAAATCGTAAAGTTTCTTTTTATATATCAGTTCGTTTTCCCTGTATTTTATCAGGGAAACTTTCTTTTTGTCCACCGCTTTAAGCATAACGGAACGTTCTTCGTCTTCCGTGTAAAACGTTTCGATTAGCTTGTCTATAATATTTTTGTTTATTCCTTTTTTATAAAGTTCATAGCTTAATTTTATTCTGCCGATAAGTCTTTTTTTTCCGCTTTCTATAAGTCTTTCCGCAAATTCTTCATCGTTTAAGTATCCGTATTCTTTTAATTTCTTTAACGCTTTGCCGGTATCTTCCGTAGAAAAGCCTTTTTTGATTAATTTTTCGGCAAGCCGTTTTTCGGAATAAGACCTCGCGGACACGAGCTTTAAAGAGTAATTCTGCGCCGATAAAGGCGTTTTAGACTTTCTTTTAGAAATATTTTCCTGCGATATTTTCAAAGAGATTACTCCGATAATACATTATGTAGCGCTATACTTCTATATTTTGCGCATAAACATACATGCGGTTACGTTGTCCAGTAAGAACCCGAACCGCCTGAAGCCGCCGTATTTCCAGTTACGGACGGACTTGCTCCGGCGGTGACTGAAGTTTTGCCGCTTTCAACGGAGTCTGCTTTTACCCCTGCGCTTATATCGTCGTCGGAAGCGTTTACTCCGGATATTAACAGTGCAAGGTCGTTCGGCGAGGTGGATTCCGCAAGAGCATCTTCGTATGTTATCAAGCCCTGTTTATAAAAATTGTAGAGGGACTGGTCGAAAGTCTGCATCTCGTACTGTATGTTTCCGCTTCTTATGAAGTCTCTTATACTCGCGGTTTTATCTTCGTTTGATATGCATTCTTTTATCGTTTCCGTTCCTATCATTATCTCTACGGACGGAAGACGTCCTTTTTTGTCCGCTCTTGCTATAAGCCTCTGCGATATTACTGCGGAAATAACGGAAGCAAGCTGTATTCTTATCTGTTTTTGCTGATAAGGAGGAAAAACCGCTATAATTCTGTTAATGGTTTCCTGCGCATCCAGCGTATGAAGGGTGCTCATTACGAGATGTCCGGTTTCAGCCGCAGTTATTGCCGTTTCTATCGTTTCTAAGTCTCTCATTTCGCCTACTAAAATAACGTCGGGATCCTGCCTTAAGGCTTCCCTTAATCCGTGCGAAAAAGAATAAACGTCCATGCCGAGTTCCCGCTGGTTGACTAATGCTTTTATATCTTTATGCAGATATTCGATAGGGTCCTCGATGGTTATTATGTTTACCGGTTTATTCCTGTTTATAAAATCTATCATGGAAGCGAGAGTCGTGGACTTTCCGCTGCCGGTTATGCCCGTAACCAGTATTAATCCTCTTTCTTTAAGTGATATAGATTTTATAATTTTAGGCAGGTTAAGCGATTCAAAAATTGGAATATCGAAAGGGATATAGCGCATTGCTATGCTTAAAGAATTCCGCTGGGAATAAATATTGACCCTGAATCTTCCGACGCCGTGCAGGCTGTATGCAAGATCGACGTCCCTGTTTTCCTGAAAAACTTTAAGCTGATGCTTATCCATCATGCTTACGGCTATTTTTTCTATAACTTCTTTGGACATAACGCCGAAATTTTCCTGTTTGTAAATATCCCCGTCTATTCTAAAAATAGGATAAGAATTTACTTTAAGGTGAATATCCGACGCTTTCTTGCCGACCGCCGTCATTAAAATAGTTCCTAAAAGCGACGGCTGTCCTCCCTGCTTAACCTGTTGACCGTCCTGTGCGGCATTAGACTGTAAAACCGTTTCGTCCATTTTTTTATTTAAGATTAAATTTTTCTAAAATTTTAGAATGTATTTCGTCTCGCAGGGCGGGGTTGTTTTTGAGCGTTTCTTTTGCGGCTTCCCTTCCCTGTCCAAGCCTTTCTTTGCCGTAGCTGAACCATGTTCCCGATTTTTCTATTATGCCGCTTTCCGAACCTATGTCGACTATGTCCCCTTCTAAAGATATTCCGCTGTCGTAGACTATGTCGAACTCCGCCTCTTTAAACGGAGGAGCTACTTTATTTTTTACTATCCTGGCTTTAGTTCTTGAGCCCACTACTTCGTCGCCTTTTTTTATAGAGCCGGTTCTTCTTATATCTATACGGACGGATGCATAAAACTTAAGAGCGTTGCCGCCGGTAGTGGTTTCGGGAGAACCGAACATAACGCCTATCTTCATCCTTATCTGGTTAATAAATATAACCGACGTATTTGACCTTGCTATAGCGGACGTAAGTTTTCTCAAGGCCTGCGACATAAGCCTTGCCTGCAGTCCCATATGGGAGTCCCCCATTTCGCCTTCTATTTCGGCTTTAGGTACCAATGCGGCGACGGAGTCTATTACCAAAACGTCGATAGAACCTGACCTTACCAAAGAATCCGCTATTTCCAACGCCTCTTCGCCGGTTCCGGGCTGAGAAACGACGAGTTCGTCCACGTTGACGCCTATTTTCTTTGCGTACTGCAAGTCTAAGGCGTGCTCCGCATCGATAAAAGCGGCTATGCCTCCCCGTTTTTGAGCCTGCGCGACTATTTGCAGCGTAAGCGTCGTTTTTCCCGACGATTCCGGTCCGAATATTTCTATTACCCTTCCTTTAGGGATGCCGCCTATGCCGAGCGCAATATCCAACGACAGAGAGCCGGTGGGAATAGACTGTATATTTTCTGCCGGCGGCTTTCCGCCGAGAACCATGACGGCTCCCGCGCCGAACTGCTTTTCTATCTGAGCCATAGCAAGGTCGAGCGCTTTCATTTTTTGCTCATGGATAGCGGCGTCTTTTGCGCTTTCTTTAACGTTTTCTTTAGTTTCGACTGATTTTACTGCCATAATTTCACCTGTAGATTATTTGTTGCGGGGACGGAATTGAATTCCGGCACCACTGTTCAATATAATATATTAAAAAAAAGAAAGATTATCAAGTTAAATTTTTGTCATATTTTTGCCGCTTATTTCGTTTAAAAGCCTGTAAATCCAGAACAGCGCCATTTTCGTCGTATAAGATTTTATATCGGCACGCGAACCGGAAAAAACATATTTTCTGGACTCTTTTATTTTATCGCTCGATAATGCTATAAAAACCGTTCCTACCGGATAATTGCCGCCGTCGGTACCGGGTCCCGCTAAACCTGTAACGGCGATGCCTATATCCGATTTTGTTTTTTCCCTTACTTTTTCTGCCATTTCCTCTGCGCATGCTTCGGAAACGGCGCCTTCTTTTTCTATAATAGACGGATCTACTCCTAAAATATCGGTTTTTGCAAAATTTGAATATACTACGCCGCCGTAAAGAAAATAAGAAGATGCGCCCGGCAGGTCGGTAAGTTTGTCGGAAATATGCCCTCCGGTAAGGGATTCCGCCACGGATATTTTAATTTCGTTTTCCTTCAACAGATAAGAGCATACTACTTCAAGTTCGTCTTCGTCATAACCGTAAAGATAATTTTTAAAAATTCCGCCGGTTTTTGAATCTATTAACTTTATGTTTTCATTGAGTTTTTGGGTTGAAACGCCGTTTACCGCCGCGGATATAATAAATTCCCCGTATGAATATTCATACGTTAAATTAACGTCCGAAACCTGTTTTAATTTTGCAAAAAGAGCTTCAAACTCTTTTTCTTTTAAACCGAACAGCTTGTATTTTCTAAATTTGACGAAATAATTTATACCTAATTTTCCGAGCATTTTACCGAGAACGTGATTTTTGAACATATAAACCGCATTATGAGGCTCTAAAGGAAACGCGGCTATAAATACGGGTTCGGTAAGATAAAAACCGGATATGCCGGAATTTTGATTCGGCACGATAAAGGAATGGTCGGGAAAATAACATGCTTTTTCTGCGGAATGATCGAAAGATTTTTTGTTCGATTCGTAAACTAAAGCCATCAAGTCTGCGGCATCTTTGCTTCTCGTCCGTTCTTTCTTCAAAACGGAGCATATTATTTCGGAAGTCAAGGAACTTCCTTCCTTTATGCCTCCGCATATTATTACGAAAGAATCTTCGGACGTCATATAAGATACGACTTTAGATATGCTTACCGACTGGTTTTCCGGCATAATTACGGCTTCTTTGAAACCGAGTCCGTAAACCGAAAGCACGTCGGAGAGCTCTTTTATTATTTCGCCTGCCGCGGCAAAATTTCCGTCGTCCGATATAACTAATATTTTTATGTCTTTCATATTTCGTTTTGAGATGTGGCGGAATTGAATTCCGTACCCCTTTACATTTTGTGGCAGTGCTCTAATTGAATTCCGGCACTACTTCAGATAATTAGATACCTGCTATTATTACGATAGCTATTCTTAAAATTATTACGGAAAAAAGGGCGGCGGCGACGTCGTCCAGCATAATGCCTAATCCGCCTTTAATTTTTTTGTCTATAGTTCCTATAAACAGCGGCTTCGATATGTCGAAAATACGAAAAAGAAGAAGCCCAAGTAAAGAGTATATCAAAATATGAAAAAAATCGAAATGCATCCATAATAAACCGGACATAACTGCAAGGTAGCCGAGAACTTCGTCTATTACTACGAAAGGCGGGTCCTCTAATCCGGATATTTTAGAAGCCTTGGAAGAAAAGTAAACCCCGGTAATAAATATTATAATACATACTGCGATATAATAAAAAGGGTTTAAAAATCTAAGCAAAAATATATACAGCAAAAAAGCGGCTACGGAACCGGCGGTACCGGGACCGTAAGGAAAAAATCCTGCGTAAAAAAAGGATGCCGCAAAAATAAACGGGTTATTTTTTTTAAATTCGTTCATTTTATTCATTCCATATATTTACGACTGGAATTTATACCTCCTCATAGAAATATTCAGGAGTATGGCTACAGCGGACATATCTACGACGAGCGACGTGCCGCCGTAGCTGAAAAACGGAAGCGGGACGCCTACTACGGGCAGAAGGCCGACGGTCATAAACATATTTATTATAGCATGAAAAGTTATAATGGCAAGCGCTCCGCCGCCGAGTAAAAAACCCTGAAGCTTTTTGGCTCTGTAAACTATCTTAAATCCTCTTATTATGACTATAAAATAAAGAACTATAAGAACTAATCCCCCTATAAAACCAAACTGCTGCATATAAGTCGAAAAAATAAAATCGGTATGCTTTGCCGGCAAAAAATCCAAAGTACTCTGGGAGCCGTTGCCGAAACCGTCGCCGAAAAGTCTTCCCGCGCCTACGGCTATTTCCGACTGTATGATATTATATCCTGCTCCGAGATAATCTTTTGCGGGATGCAGAAATATCAATATTCTGCTTTTCTGGTAAGATTTAAGCCTGAACCATAAAACCGGACCTGTTACCAGAATAATTCCGGCGAGTATAAGCATGGAATTTCTTTTAATTCCCGCCAAAAAAATAATAATC
>JAJYJN010000105.1 GCA_021789455.1 bacterium
CACCTTTTTCTTAGATATTTTATAGTCATTATAACATATTCAAGAGATTTTTGCCGCTCTATTGCAGGATTAAAGTTTCTTTTATCTTTTCCGTTTTATTACGGATACGGAATTGAATTCTGGCACTTCCAATTTGTGACGGTGCCAGAATTGAATTCTGTCCCTTTCCAATTTGTTACGGTGCCAGAATTGAATTCTGGCACCGTATCTATATAATGTCAAACAGACCCGGCTGTACCAGGCGGTCGTCTTCGGCAAACCTTTCCGCGTAAAGTTTATTATGGACGTCATGCATTTCTTCTAAAGACGCACCTAAATCCGGAATAAAATCTCCACGCAACTTTATTCCGAAAACCCCGACTTGTCCGTAAAGGGATTTCAACCCTTCATTGTCGTAAGAATTCATTAAATTTAAGTTGTATTCCGGAATAAAAACCGGTCGTTTTTGTTTAATAGAAAAACCACAAGTTTTCATAGTTCCGCTTTTTAAAGGCGAAGATAACGCAAAAGTTCCGAGCGAAGACCCGCTCTGCAGTCTGTCCCTTGCCACTAAATTTTTGGAAGATATAGGTTCGTGCGGCGAAAGTTCCGAAACCAGCGCACCTCCGTTAAATATTATTTCATTATACAAATCCCTGTTCTCAGAGGGATATACCGGCGAAAGAAGTCCTGAACCAAGAAAGGCTATAGTATATCCGTTGTTTTTTAATGCAGTCCTATGGGCAGTCGAATCTATCCCTAAGGCAAGTCCGCTTATTATAGCATAACCTGAAGAACATAGTTCCGAGGTTATATCCTCCGTCAACTTAACCGCATATTCCGGCGGTTTTCTCTGCCCCACGACTGCTGCCGCTATTTTTAAGTCCTCTTTTAATGTCCCTTTATAATATAGAATTAAAGGCTTATTTTTAATTTTGCGTAAATTTGCCGGATATAAAGAAGAATTAAAAGTTATTATTTTAACGCCGTTTTTAGAAATCTCGTCAATCTCTTTTATGGCATCGAAAAAAGCCGTCTTTATAACTCTTTGATTTATTAATATCTTAACGTAATCTATTTTTAAACCTGTTTTAATAAAATCGGACTTATCGGCGTTAAAAATTTCGCAGGGACTGCCGAATGCATTAATTAAAAAAATTATATGCCTATTCTGCAGGCCTTTGATTTTTTTAAGAGCTAAAGTGCATATAATATCGTCCATTAAATATCCCCGCCCGCAAAATTTATAATATCTTCTTCCTTGGGCGTTTTACCGAGAAATATTCCTGTTACAGTGCTTGCCCCCTCTTTTAATAACGCGTTTTTTATAAGTTTAAAAGTAGTTCCCGTAGTTATAATGTCGTCGAAAATTATTATTTTTTTTGATTTATAATTATACTTATACTCAAACGATATATTATTTAAGTCCTTTTTTTTAAATTCTATATTATTCTCGATATGCCCTGGTTTGTGACCTTTAGTGCATACTAAAGCCTTTTCGTAAGTAGAAATAGTTCCCAGCGCCGAAAGATACATGCATACCTGAGAATTAGGATAAACGTCCAAATATGAATTGCTCGGCGGAACCGGAAGTATTAAATCGTAAAAATAAAAATAATTATATATAATATTGTTTAATATTTTTATAAAAAAAGCTACGGCCTTATAATTGCCCTTTTTATATTTTAAAATTAAATCGGAATATTTTACGCTTGAAGGTAACCTGCGCTTATCGAAGAGATATTTTTTATTTTCCGGAATATAATAATCTAAATAAAAATATTCTCCGTTGCCGCCTATTTTTATATTCATATTATTTTGAAGCATTATCAATATTATTATTAATAATAAACTTTGCCATTGATTTTATAAAATTAAATCGTTAATAAATCGACAATTTAATATGATAAATCTTTATCTTAAAAATTTCAATTTTAATATATCTAACTCTATAGGAATACTGCTATCTTCAGTAAATGAATGCGGTCATTTTATTAAAAAAATCGAAGATTTAAACATAAAATGCAAATTTTTTACTTTCGAAGATTTAAAAAAAAATTTTAATATAGACGGTGAAATTGAATCCCCTTTAAGTTTTCCTTTTAAAAATATTAAAAACGTTTTATCGGCACAAGCGTTTTTTTTAAGCGGTATAACATTGAATTCGCTTTCGGACGCCGTCTTATTGAACGCCGTCTGCGACTTTGCGCTAAATAACGACATTATTTTAGGCATAACGACGGAAACGACTTTTAACGGCGCTAACGATTTAACAAGTTTATATGACGACATGCTAATCGAAAAAAATTATTACGAAAATTTAATAACTGATATTTACAAATCGCGTTTAAAAATGCTTTTAAAAACAAGAATTTTAGCTTCGTTAAAACACGGCGGATACACGGAATCTATGGACTTGTTTATCCGTAAAATGAAAACTATAGGTTTTAATCCTGAAATTAATAATACAAACTTATTTTTTCTAAATTCCGAAAAATTTGCCGTGAGTATTAATATAACGCCGCCGCACAAAAATATACAGGCGACCGAACAAACGGCGGAATCTATTTCTCAAAATGAAATTAATCTAAATACAAATTTATTAGACATGCACTTTTACCAAAAAGAGCTGTTCGATAAAATTAAAATATTTTTAAATACCGCAAAAAATTTTAAAGAAAAAACAGTTTTAAAAAGAATCGGAGGGGCTACCGAAAAAAGGATGCAAAATTCGGAACTAAGCAAAATTCAAAAAATATCGATAAAAGAAAAAAATACGGCACTTCTTATAATAGCAGGCGCAGGAGCTGGTAAGACTAAAGTAATAGTCGATAAGTTCTTATATTTATTAAATTTTTTTTCCGCAGATTCGATACTTGTTCTGACTTTCACAAATAACGCCGTAACCGAGATAAAAAACAGGATAGCAAAAAAATTAAATATTAAAGAATATGGCGCCTTTATAAACAATAAGATTTTAAATATTTCAACTTACCACAGTTTTTTCTATTCGATAATAAAAGAATTTTATAGCGAACTTGGATATAAATCCGCCCCTTCGGTTTCCGATGAAAAAATTGAAACGTCCTCGTCGAATAATAAATGTGCTAATGAATTATCTATAACATACGATGAAATTATTTTAAATATAGCAAAACTTTTTCAAAACGATTCTATAACAAGCGAAATATCGTCAAGATTTAAATATATATTAGTCGATGAATATCAGGATTTAGATTTTTTGAGCGATTATTTAATAAAAAAAATAGACGCGTGCAAGGGTAAAATTATGTATGCCGGGGACGACGACCAGTCGATATACGGATTTAACGGAGGAGATTTATTTAATATTCTGTCGTTCGACCTGTTTTTCCCTTCAGGCAAAGTATTCGTTTTTCAGAATAATTACAGGTCAAACCGGACTATAGTAGAATTTTGCAATTCAATATTGAATAACATACAATTCAGGTATCCAAAAAAATTAATTGCAAAAAATAATATAATACCTGACACGGCAGTCGATATTATCGGTTTTAAAAATAAAAGCGAAGAAGAAAATTTTATAACAAAAAAAGCGGCGGATTATTTTAAAACCGGAAAGAAAACTGCGGTTTTAGTAAGAACAAAAAAGGAAAAATCTAAATTTCTGGCTATACCTCATTTAGCAGATTTTTGCCAGGTTTCGACCATACATGCCGGCAAAGGTTTGGAGTATGACGTCGTATTTATATCCATCTTAAAAAAAGATTATTTAAATTGCGGCGATAGACCGTCCTATTTTAAAATTAACCCTTTCTTAAATTTTTTTAAAACAGGTTATCAGTTTAAAATAAACGATATATT
>JAJYJN010000106.1 GCA_021789455.1 bacterium
CCCCCTTTGATTTCATTTCGCCTATTCCGCAACAGTTATAATCCGGAATTTCGACAAGTTCTATACCCATTTTTTTTGAAACTAATTTTGAACTATTATTGTAAGCTCTGTCTATAGTCAATAATGCGCAACCAGGATAATACGCAACTTGATTTTCTTTTAATTTATCCATTTATCTAAACCCCCGCTTCGGTGTTTTCAATTGTATTTAGTTTACGTAAATAATTTTCCATAGCTTCTTTAGAACTGCTCCAGTTATGAGGCTTGCCCAGCCTTAATACGGAAAATGCCCTGCCGTCTTTAACCATTTTAAAAATAGCGTCTCTTTCTATCTTTCCGAGCAGTTCTTTCGTTCTGCCGGATTTTTGTATTGCGTATGTATGAAGCTTAGCGAGATCCAACCTTCCGTGACCTATTATCATGTCTTCGTATATTTTTTTTACTTCCTCGTCAAGTTTTAATTTGGTTTTAACCTCTTCCGGAAAATATTTTTTTATAACAAGCGCAAGAGCTTCCATCATTTCGGCGGGATTTACCTGCTTGGGACATCTCTGGGAACATTTATAGCATCCCACGCATCTCCAGGCAACGTCTATATATTTTTTCAGCTCTTTTAAGTTGCCCAACTGCATCATATAAATAAACGCTCTGGGATTAAACCTCCTGTATAAAGGCGTCACGGTACAGCTTGCCGTGCACATTCCGCACTGCCAGCACCTGTTTATCCTGGAACCTGCTACTGTTTTTTTAATTTCTTCAAAAAAACTTCTGTCGAATTCGGAATTAACGCGTGAAATAATGAAGGTATTCCAGCGGCCGGAAACATCTACGCCGTCGATAACCAGATTTTTTTCTTCTTTAATATTGTCGTCTTCAATAAGATGTCTTGCTACTATATGCTCGCCCTTTTCGGCAACCGGTCTGCCGCCGCCCGAATTTTCTTTATCATGTTTTTCTATAGCCATATTTTTCCTCCTATTTTATTGCCTGTTCCAACTTTTCGATACCGAGAAGTTTTTTCATTAAAGTAAATCCATCCGGAACGCCGACCGACAAAGACTTAGATTCGGCATAAACCATTTTATAAACATAGTCCGAATACATATAGCTTAGCAGAATATCCGCACCGTAAGGACGTTCCAAATTAAGCCCGTTTTTGCCTGACAGTTCGTAAAGATAATCGATTTCGTCTTTCATTTCTTTAATACTGAAAGGCATAATGTAAGGATTGCCGTCCCACGTTCTTTTCAAAAAATCTGCCATATAAGGCAGGCATCCGGTTCCGTTGTCCTGTCTGTAAACCCATGAAGTCCAAAAAACATTCTTATCCGGTTCGTAAAAATGCAAAAGCTCTAAAGCTATGTCTCTCTTAACTATAACGTCATCATAGGAAAACAATTCTAAAAAACGCCCTATTCTTATTTCGGCGGACTTTTTAAAATCTGATAGCGAGACAAACGAATTTTTTAAAGTTTCTTCGCTTACGCCGTTTAAAATTTTTTCCTTATGCCTTCTAATCGAAAAAATCATGGATAATATTTCATCCGCTTTTTCTTTTTTTAATTTACCTCCGGTTTTCGATGCGTTTATGACATCTGATAAAAACTCCTTTATAATTTCCGTTTTAAATTTCAAAAGATAATTAAAAAGTTCTATTTTTTCATCCGGTAAATTTTCTCTTACTATCTCGAAAAATTTTTCTTCGTATCTTTTATCTATTTTGTTATTTTTTAGTATATAAGGCATTTTACCTGTTTTTTACGGCATAAGTATAAGCATTCATAGCGGCGGCGGCGCCTTCGGTAATAGAATCGGAAATAGCCTTAGGCCCGGTACACGCGCCTGCCAAAAAAACTCCGGGTTTATTAGATTTAAACGGAGAAAGCGTAACGTTTTCCGGCTTTAAAAAACCGTGTTCGTCAAGTTCGATGCCAAGCTTGCTCGATATTTCGGGAGACTGCGGTCCGCCTTCCATACCGGAAGCAAGAACTACCATATCGAAGGGAATTTCGAACGGCCCCCTTAAAAGAGTGTCTTCGCCTTTGCATACGACCGTATTGTCCGGTCCTGAAGTAATTTCCGCAATTCTGCCTTTAACTATCTGCACGTCATGTTCTTCCATAGCTTTCCAGTATAAATCCTCAAAAAAACCGTACGTCCTTATATCCATGTAAAATATATACGCTTCGCAGTCCGGAAAATGCTCTCTCATTTCAATAGCCTGTTTTACGGAAACCGTACAACAGACTCTGGAACAATACTGGTTTCCGACATGCCTGTCCCTTGAGCCTACGCATAGAATAAACGCTACTTTTTTGGGCGGCTTGCCGTTTGACGGCCTTACGAAATTATTTTCTCCCATCATTCTTTCGAGGTCTTTTATATCTATAACGTCGTCGAAAAGCTGATAAGAATACTTTGCGTCTCTTGCCGGGTCGAAATGCTCAAAACCCGTAGCAACGATAACGGAATCGAATGTTTTAGTTTCGCTTCCCGATGCAGACTTTATAACGGCGTCGAATTTTTTTCCGTTTTCTTTAAAATCCGAAACTTCGGAAGAATAATAAACTTTGATGTTACCGCCTGATTCGGCTCTTTTAATAAGCTCCCCAATTACGTTGTCTGCCGGCTGCATATCGGGAAATAAAAATTTATATTTGAATTTTTTAGGGTTGCCGCCGAGAAACGAATCTCTTTCAACCAAAGCTACATTAACTCCCAATTCGGAAAGCATAACTGCCGCGTTCAAACCTGCCGGACCCCCGCCTATCACTAAAATATTTTCAGACATAAAACATCCTCCATTAAATCGCCGTGTTAATTAATATTAATTAATCTTTTTATTTTTGTCATTCCTGCATATCTTTGCCTGCATCATTGTCAACGCACGCCGTTGACGCAGGTAAAGACGGCAGGAATCCAGTTTTAACTTTTCGGATACTCGTATAAATTAACGGTTTTGCCGCCCGCTTTAAGTTCTTCGAGATAGGCGTTGTATTCTTCTTCCGATTTTTTCCAGTCTATTCCTATTTTTTCGCATAAAGGTCTCCAATCGGTGGTATGCCATTGAAGCTGGACGATTTTAAAAACGTCCGCGCCGCACGCCAACGCCGCAAACATAACGTCCGCCATAACCGGAACCTGTTCCGTGTAGCCCATAGCTTTTCCTATCCACTGATTTTTATCCAAGGTAGTGGTGCATCCGGTATCCTGAGTAATACAGACGTCGGAATGGGCTTCCCTGACCATCGGCCTTATTTTTCTGTCCATTACGAAAGACCTCGACGCTTCCCTTTCCGTCAATATATGCCTGAAACCAAAACCGCAGCAGTCGTACCATGTAGAATAATCAGCCACCTGCGCTCCGAGAGCAAGCATTACTCCGGTAGAAACGGCGGTTCTTTTCCCCGCATATATATCTTTGTCGTAAATGCAGTCTTCCGGAATCATTTTATATGTATGGCAGGCGGGATGAACTGTCGCTATGATGCTGCTTAAGTCGTATTTTTTTAACTTTGCTATTTCAAACCGCATAACGTGTACCCATTCGCTGTAATGCACTATATATTCGGGGATGACTAATTCTCTTCCTATTTTATGCATAATTCTGCGCACTTCGTCGCGCAGTTCTTTATTTTCGACAAGCAAATTTCTCATCTCTTTATAGTCGCCGAAAGTAGTAGCACAGTGAAAAAGCGGAAATAAACCTAATTCGTATGCCCTGTGCCAGTTTCTTACGGCGACGGCGGCAAGCCCGACCGGATTAGATGTTCCAGAACCGTGGTAATTCCAAGCGGTGCATGACGTCTG
>JAJYJN010000107.1 GCA_021789455.1 bacterium
TACAAATATAACTTGCCAAAATAAATTACTTAAATTATCATAATTTTATAAGTAAATTTCACATTTTGTATTTAACTCAGTTTTTATTTAAACATTTAATATTTATTAAATTTTGGAGGTTTTATGGCTAGTCTTAACAAAGCGCTATTAATAGGTAATTTAGGAAAAGATCCTGAACTAAGATACACTCCGGACGGTATGGCAATTTTAAAGTTTTCTTTAGCGACGTCGGAATATTTTAAAACGCAATCTGGGGAAAAAACAGAAAGAACTATTTGGCATAATATAGTAGCCTTTGGAAAAATGGGTCAGACTCTTGCAAACTATTTAAATAAAGGGAAACAAGTATTTGTGGAAGGCAGAATTAATAACCGTTCCTACGACGATAAAGAAGGTAATAAGAAATATATTACTGAAATAGTAGCCACTAATATTGTTCTGCTTGGAGCTAAAGGAGGAGGAGGCAGTTCGGAGGCATCCGACGCTGATTACGGTCAAGTATCTAATGATTACGGCTATGCCGGACAGAACGCTAATAATTCATACGGAGCAGGAAACCTTAATACCGGTATGTCAAACCAGCCAGGAGAAGACGACGATATTCCTTTTTAAAAAATGTCTTATAACAAAATATATAATTAATTCATAACTATTGGAAATATGAAGTTACTTTATTTATGTCAGTAAATTTTGGAGATTTTATGTATGAATTCTTTTTTTACGCCTAACGTTTCCTTTTTAGTCGCTTTTCTGGCGGGATTATTTTCCTTTATAAGCCCGTGCGTGTTTCCGTTGATACCGTCATATCTTTCCTATATATCTGGCTTATCGATGGACGAGCTTATCAAAGAAAACCCTAAGGCAAAATTTACCGCCGTTAAACATTCGCTGATGTTTATTCTGGGATTTACGGTTATTTTCGTTCTTCTCGGCGTGTTTTCGAGCGCTGTAGGCAGTCTTTTACACTCCGTATGGCTTATGAGAATCGCCGGTATTTTTATAATCATAATGGGCTTATTTATACTCGGCGCATTCAATAGAATAAAGTTACTATCGTTTATGAATAGGGACGCGGCGGTTAATATTAAAACTAAGCCTTTAGGATTAATAGGTTCTGCTTTGGTGGGAGTTTTTTTTGCGGCGGCTTGGACTCCGTGCATTGGACCTATACTCGCTTCCATTCTTTTCATAGCCTCGACGCTTCACAATACGGCGGCAGGGGCTGAACTGCTTTTCGTTTACGCTATGGGTCTTGCAGTTCCGTTTTTCGTCAGTTCTTTATCGGTAAACCTGTTTTTATCCGCGTTTAAAAAGATAAAACCGTTTATTAAAACGATTTCCATAATAAGTGGAATTATTTTAATTGCGGTCGGAATACTAATATTCTTCAACTATCTTTCCTTAATATCTTTATATTTCGGAAATAAGTTTCATTACAATATACCGTATAACGGATAAACATCCGGGGTAATATACCTTAAACTAAGGCATATTACTTTCAGCACGGTGCCGGCGGTATATTATTGCCGCCTTCGAGGTCTGACTTGTCTAAATTAATGCTGATTTCGACAGGGGCAACTTTAAATATTCCTTCCGCAGCGCCATTTTTTAAATTTTCTTTTAATTTTTCGACCGTTAAAACATAAGAATCGGGATAATAAGGACATCTTTCCAGCATGCACCCGTGAGGATGCAGTTCTTTAAAATTACATTTTATGCAGACGTCGCTACCTATCAAAAGGAAATTAAAATCTTCTTTTAAAGACGCGGTTAGTATTTCCAACGCTTTAAAAAGATAAGCCTTACAGCAGGAAGGTCCGGTTAAATCAAATAACGCTTTGGCAAGAAGAGCCGTAATTCTCATCGTTATCTGTTGTTCTTTGTTTTTGCCGCAGACGGAACCTGTTAAAATAGAATATACTATACCGCCTGCAGGAACTATTCCGCAAACACCGCTCAGACCGCAGTAACCTCCTACTGCCTGTTTCGACAGCCTGTAAAAGGCTTCTTCGATGTCCTTTTCCGTAATATTTATATATCCACTGTTTTTTAGCGATGCTAAAACCGCGCCGGTTAAAATATAAGCATGATGGCATCCCAGCATTGGAATATTCACGTTTGAATTATTCAATATATCGAACGTGATTTCAAAAGGATTTTTACTATTCGTGGATAATATAAAATCCCTTATGTAATCATAGGAAGTTAAATTATGGCAGTCATCGCAAACGTAATGTCCAAGGTCATTCGAGCAAACGATACTGCCTTTTTCTTTTTTGCCACAGTAAAAACAGGTTAAATCTATAGATGCCGATAAATATTCAAGCGGATGTCCGCATATTAAACAGTTGTTTCTATACTCTGCTTCTTGTTCTGTGGAACAACTTAACTTATGCATTTTTCTATTACCTCATTAAACGCGGAGATATCTGGAGTAACGCCTTCATATGCGACAGCTCCAGCTTCTTTAAGGGCATTAACAAAATCTTCCCCGGAAACGTAAATTGTGTTTGAAGGCTCTATAACTTTGCCTTTTATTATAACGCAGGGACCGTCGGGATCATTTTCGTTTTTAAATTCCGAAGGGATTACTAAAATTTTAACGTTGTTAAAAGTAGAAATAATAAGCCACACGACGGAGGAATACATTTTACACCTGCCGTGCGGAGGACACTTTGTTATAATTTTTAATTCAACGGGCTCCATTTTTTTCTCCTTTTTTAACTGTAAATTATAATTAATAATTCTTCATCAGGGTTTAATCACGTAAAACGCCCCTATAACGACTAATAGAGCCATTAGTATAAATTTTAACATTTTTTCGTTTAGACGCTGGGAAATTTTTGGGCCTATAATTGAACCGATTATCACTCCGGCAAGCGTTACAGACAATATAGGGAAAATAACCGGAACCCCCATCCTTATATAATTCGACACGCTGGTAAGGGACGAAATAAAAACCACGAGAATGCTTATTCCCGCCGCTAGAAAAACCGGAAGCCCTATTGCGTCGGTAAGGAATGGAACAATTAAAAATCCTCCTCCGACGCCAAAAATAGACGATAAAGCCGCTATTACAAGCCCGGCTATGAACAACATTATAGGGGATACCGAATAATCTTTACGCAGGCACCTAAAATCTATTTTTTTAATTGAAAATTTTACTACCGAGGGAAGGTTATATTTTTCCTGGTTGTTATTATTTTTATCCTGCTCCGGTTCTTTCTTTTTTCTTTGTTTTAAAATATTATAAAACATCATTGCTACGACCAAGAAGGTCAGATAGCCGAATAAATATTTAAATGATTTTAATTCAAAAAGAAAGTTTTTAGAAAACCACGAACCCAATAAAGCGCCAAAAATAGCTCCCGCAGCTATAATAAAACCGAGATAAAATAAAATGCTTTTTATCTGCTTAACCCTGTCCTGCCTTAAATATATAGGAAGAGCTATAACGGGAGAAACTATGATAAGAATCTGGCTCATTACTTTTACGGAATTAGCTGCTTGAATATGCAAGACTGTTATAAAACCAAAGCTTGCAAGAATGCCTCCGGCAGCCCCTACCGTCGAAAAAACAAATCCGGTAAACAACGTCCATATAAAATCGGAAATATAATAAATTAACTGCCCCATATGATATTCCTCCGATTAACGTTTTTATATTGCATTTTTAGTGCAATTCGCATTAATCAAAAGTTTTTTATGGGGAAGCCGACCTGACTCCCGTAATTATTCAGTTAATATACATAAATAATTTGTCACCGGC
>JAJYJN010000108.1 GCA_021789455.1 bacterium
TTTAAAGAGTTAAATTCTTTGGCTCTTATATAGTAAGTTATATTGTTGTTAGAGCAGTATTCGATTATGTCCGAATCGTATCCTGCAGAGTCCGACCTGTAAACCATTTTAATGCCGTTTTCGGATAGCTTAGCATGAATATACTTAATTTGATCTAATAATCCGACGGAGGCGTGCACATTACCGTTTCTAAA
The DNA here is from genome assembly GCA_021789455.1 of bacterium. The sequence goes on from JAJYJN010000108.1 coordinate 195, forward strand.
ATCGGAATATAAGCAGTAGCCGTTTACGAAGCCTAATAGCGAACCCATGCCCCTGAAGCCTTTGTAAGTTTTTTTGGATTCCTTTTTATTGGCTTCTATCAGGGAAACATCGGCATCGAATATTGCTTCTTTTATATTTTTTTCTTTTAATGCTTCTACGACTAAATCTAAAGATATATCGTCTATTATTTTTTTAGTCTTTCCCGTTGCAAAGTCTCCTTTACTTTCTCCGTTCTTTAAAAACCATTCGCCTATCTTAGTGCTGTGAGGCATATTATTTAATCCCCATATAGTTTTAATAGTATCGTCTTTTCTTAAACGGTCTATGTTGGAATATCTTCCTTCGCCAGATAATATCAGGGAAGATAGGAATGATAATATTTTTTGAGAAGGTTTATAACCTCTGTTGCTTCCTGCTTTAGGAAGAAGAGAATCCAAACTTTCTTCGAGCCCTATCTGCTTAATAAAATCGGCTATTAAAATACTGCCGCCGAATGATGTAATTTTTTCGTTGCCCATTTTTAATTTTAGTGATAAAATTTTCATTATAAGCCACCTTTTGGGTTATTGTTAGTATTTGTTAGATACCTATATTTTACAATAACTTGAGGGTGGTTTTCAAGTTTCTAACGGTGGATTAAGGTAGTAATTCAATTCCGTATAGAATTATTTCCAGAGAAAGCGGTCAACTTGAATTTAAAGAGTCCTTTAACTGGAATTCTAAAGAGGAATATGCCAAAACTATGGCTGCTTTTGCGAATACCAAGGGCGGTTGTATCGTGTTTGGCATAAAAGATCATCCGAGAGATTTAATTGGTCTAAAAAATAATAATTTTGAGGCAACAGATGAAGCAAAAATATCTTTATATTTAAATAGCATATTTTTACCGGAAATAATTTTTGAAAAATTTATCACATATGAAAATTCAAAAACTATAGGCATCATTAAAATAGAGGAGGCTAAAAATAAACCGATTGTTTGCGCAAAATCTGGAGAAATATTAAAAGAAGCCGATATTTATTATCGCTATAACGGGAGTAGTTCTAAAATTAAATACGGTGAACTTAAAATATTATTAGAAGCTATCATAAATGAAGAGCGAAAGATTTGGATGAGTCATTTAGAAAGAATATCTAAGATTGGCGCAGAAAATGCCGTTATATTGGATATTGCGAATGGCAAGGTTGAGGGGAAAGGCGGTGCACTTTTAATTGATAGCAAATTAATTCCAAAGATAAAATTTATTAAAGAAGGAAGTTTTAAAGAAGGTGGAGAGCCGACACTAAAGCTTGTGGGCAATGTAAAACCAGTTATTTTTTCTAAAGTTAGTAAAATTGAAAAAGACGGTCTGAAGATAACTAACGATCCAAATGCACCTGCGATTAGACTTGAAGAAGAAGATATGCTGAAAGCAAAATTTCCATTAAATTATGAAGACTTAAAAAAACATTTGAAAGCGAAATTTCCTAATCTTAAATTAAATGCAGAGTTTTATGAGATTAAAAAAAAGTTAATGGAAGATGAAAATCTAAGCAAAAGGCGTTTTCTTGATCCGAATAATCCTGAAGGCCCTAAAAAGGATTTTTATAATAATAATTTTCTGGAAGAATTCGGAAAATATTACCAAGAAAAAAAATAGAAGATTAATAATTTATTATATCCCATCAAATTTATCTGTCGTATTTATTATTTGAAGAATGAAAGATTATGAAAATCAAACAATTCCAAATAGACCCATTTTACCGGCCGTGTTTTCGGCGGCAATGCCGCCGCAGTCTGCTCTCTTCAGATTTGGCCGGAAGATAATCTCCTTCAATCCATCACCGAAGAAAACAATCTCTCGGAAACCGCGTTCTTCGTGCCTGTCGAAAATAACTTCGAATTAAGGTGGTTTACTCCCGTTAAAGAGGTTGACCTGTGCGGGCATGCAACTCTGGCGGCGGCTCACGTCATATTCGAACATATAGGATATTCCGCAGATTATATTGTATTTAAAACTAAAAGCGGGAATTTAACGGTTAGAAAAAACGGAAATATGCTCGAAATGGATTTTCCCTTATATATGCCTAAATTAAGCGTAATGCCGGATTATCTGGCGGAAGGACTTGGAAAAACGCCAATTACGGTGCTTGAAGCGCAGGATTACATTGCCGTATATGACAGCGAAGAAACCGTCCGCTCTATCGTTCCTGACCAGACGTTGCTTAACCGGCTCGGTTTGCGCGGGGTATCAGTTACCGCTCCCGGCGATAATGCGGACTTCGTCAGCCGTTTTTTTGCGCCGAAATTCGGCATACCGGAAGACCCTGTAACCGGTTCGGCACATTGCGAACTTGCTCCATACTGGGCAGACATACTGGATAAAAACATTTTAAATGCCGTGCAGGTTTCTAAGCGGGGCGGAGAGATATTATGCAGGGTGGAAAAAGAAAAAGGCCGCGTAATTATATCGGGGCGTGCGGTAACATTTATGGAAGGGGAGATTTATTTGCCGCTGTAAAAGGCGGTTATTTTTCTTTTTCTGTTTTAAACCCTATTTTTCCGGACTTGTTTTTCCGGCGGGGTCATTAATTCTTTTATGGCGTTAAAAACAATTCAAGGTCACAAATTGTGACCTTGAAAGTTCCAAAGCTTCCTCTTTATTTAACTGAAACATAAAGTCTTCAGGAAAGCGCGCAATATTTCTTTTAACTGCCTGGTTTAAAACCTTTGTTTCAACATCGTAAAGCTCTGCAAGATCGCTGTCGAGCATAACTTTTTTATTGCGGATTAAATAAATTTTCCGTTCGATTAATTCTGCCGGAACGATTGAATCAGTTATAATAAATCCAATCTTAATTTTTAATTTAAATAAATTATCAATAAAATTATGAAAATCTGCTCTATTTCTCACCCCACACGTCATTAACCGCTTTTTTAAGCGTACTTGGCACTAAATGACTATACCTTTTTGTCATCTGAGTCGTCCGGTGACCCAACAGTTCCCCCGTAATATAAAGTGAAGTTCCGTTCATTACCATCTTGCTTGCAAAGACGTGCCTTAAGTCGTGGATGCGTAAGTCTTTTAATCCGGCATTACGGCAGGCTGTATGAAAAGACTTTTTAAAATTGGTTATTTTTTTACCTGTTTTATCGCAAAAAACGTGTTCCGATTTTTTGTCTATATTGCTTAATAGTTCTTTTAACGGTTTAGATGCTGGAATATATCTGTCGTACTTGGTTTTTGTACCCTTAATAGCGATGATATCGTTCTGTAAATCCACATCGTCCCATTTAAGGTTAAGCGCCTCGCCTTTCCTGCAACCTGTATAAATTAAAAATGTAATGATGTCTCTCGTAAGTTTATTTGTGGCGCCGTTTATTAACTTCTTTATGTCACCGTCGGATAAAGTCTTAAGCCTTTTAAGTTCATTAAGTTTTTTTATTTTAGCCGCAGGATTTTTCTCTGCATATCCTCTTTCTATACAAAAATTAAAGAAGTTAGAAATTATTATAATTTCATAATTAGCCGACCTAAAATTTATCTCAGATTCTTTTTTGTTTTTATTTTTTTCTAAAGATATCAGTTCTAATT
>JAJYJN010000109.1 GCA_021789455.1 bacterium
TAATAATAATATTATTTTTTATATCAATGCTTGAAAAACCGGCGTATGCCGTCTTTCCCGAATATACGTATCCTGCGTGAGGCGATACAATGCCGAAAGCGTTTATTTTTTCTTTCGGAGGAACGACGCCGAAGGAATCTATTAAATTATTTATATTATTCAGCCCTTCGGGATAAAAATAACCCATTGCGGCTGGTTTTCTAATCAATTAACTCACCTTCTTACTAAATTATACCACAAAATTAAGCATTGCAAGCCTCGACGTAAATTAAGGTTTCGTCGGGATTCACGCTGTCCCCTTCTTTTATATAGATTTCTTTGACAACGCCGTCGATAGGAGTATGTATCTCGTTTTCCATTTTCATCGCTTCTACTATTAAAACGGTATCGCCCGCTTTTACCGGACTGCCTTCTTTAACTATAACTTTTGTAATTCTTCCGGGCATAGGGGCATAAACGTCTCCGTCTCTTTTAGGGGAAGGTCTTTTCGACCTCGCTATGCTTTCGCCGACTATCTCTCCACCTGCGCTCGGCACGATTTCGGTAAGCGATTCTATGACTACTTCTTCGAGGGCGCCGTCGATATTCAAGAAAAACGGCCTTTTTTGGTCGGATTTGTGTCCTACGCCTGCAATTTTTATCTTATAGCTTTCGCCGTGAACCGTAACGATAAACTCGCTCGGAGCCAGTCCGCCGTCTTTTTCCAAAGCGGCAACCGATTCTTGCGGGATGTTCTGCTCCTGCACCGGACGTAAAACCGATTCTTTATCGGTAGGTTTCGAATAATCCGGCAAAGTCCCTTCCTTCCTCGCTTTAAAAAACTCTAAGGCGATATTTGGAAATAAGACGTAAGAAAGTAAATCTTCTTTGTTTGTTTTAAACCCTTTAATATCTTTGTATTCTTTTGATAATTCCGGCTCTATCAAATCCGCAGGCCTGACGGTAACTATTTCTTCGTTTCCAAGCACGCGTTTCTGAATATCTGAATTAATTTCGGCGGGCGGTTTGCCGTAATAGCCTTTAAGGTAATTTCTTGTTTCGCTCGTTACCACTTTATATTTTTCGCCCGTTATAACGTTAAGAGCGGCCTGCGTTCCTACAATCTGGGAGGTAGGAGTCACTAACGGAGGAAAACCGAAATCCTCCCTGACCTGGGGGACTTCGTAAAGCACCTCCTCCATTTTATCGAGGGCATTCTGTTCTTTAAGCTGGTTTGCCAGATTGGACATCATTCCGCCGGGAACCTGGGTAACTATGATATCCGCATTAATATTCGTATATTCGCTTTCTAAAGAGCCGTATCTTTTCCTTACGTTTCTGAAATAATCCGCAACTTCTTTAAGTTTTTCGAGGTCCAGGTCGATATCGTAACCCATCTCGGATAACGTAAAAACCATAGACTCGGTGGGAGGATGCGACGTTCCGCACGACATAGAAGAGATGGCCGTATCGATAATATCCGCTCCCGCTTCGACCGCTTTCAATAAAGACATAGAAGCAAAACCGCTGGTCGAATGGGAATGCACATGTATAGGAAGGCTTATTTTTTTTCTAATCATGGATACAAGATTATAAGCGTTGGTGGGGGAGAGAAGTCCCGCCATATCTTTTATGCATATAGTGTCGGCTCCCATATTCTCAAGCTCTAACGCCATTTGCGTAAAAAGCTCGTTAGTATGGACGGGGCTTGTCGTATAGCATATGGTAGCCTCGACGGTCTTTTTCTTCTTTTTTGCCGTTTCTACGGCTTTTTTTATGTTTCTGAAATCGTTCAGCGAATCGAATATCCTGAATACGTCTATACCGTTATCGGCGCTTAACGAAACAAACTTTTCGACCACGTCGTCCGCATAATGCCTGTAGCCGACTAAATTCTGCCCCCTTAAAAGCATCTGGAGCCTTGAATTTTTATATGCCTTTCTGACTCTTTTGAGCCTTTCCCACGGGTCTTCTTTTAAAAACCTCAGGCACGAATCGAACGTCGCTCCTCCCCACACCTCTAAAGACCAGAATCCGATATTATCTAGAACATTAGCTATGCCGAGTATATCGGGAGTAATCATTCTCGTAGCTAAAAGAGATTGGTGGGCATCTCTTAAAACCGTTTCGGTAATGCCTATTTTTCTTATGTAGCTTTTTTCTTCCATGTATTTTTACCTTTTTACTTATATTATACTAAATTCCGTAATAAGCCGATATGGCCGCCGATATCGCAAGTATCCGGTCGAAAGGGTCTTTTTGCAATTTATAGTCCCTCAAATAAAGCCTTTCGTCTATAAAATGCGTATCGAAATTGCCTTTTAAAAAATCTTCGTCCTGAACTATTTTAAGCTGAAAAGGTATGGTAGTCTTAATGCCTTTTACCACGTATTCGTCCAGCGCCCTCTGCGCCCTTCGCACCGTCTCTTCCCAAGTTCTGCCGCTAACCGTCAGTTTTGCAATCATCGAATCGTAAAAAGGCTGAATGACGTAATCTTTATAAACGGCGCCGTCTATCCTCACTCCTATCCCTCCCGGAGAATAATAAGCCGTAATTTTTCCCGTGCTGGGAATAAAATCTTTTCTGGGATTTTCGGCATTTATGCGGCATTCTATGGCATACCCTCTCATAGAAACGTCTTCCTGTTTAATGTCGAGCTCTTTACCCATAGCTATCTGTATCTGCTCTCCTACTATATCGACTCCGGTAACTATTTCCGTAACGCTGTGTTCCACCTGTATCCTGGTGTTCATTTCCATAAAGTAGTAATTTCCGTGTTTATCCACGATATATTCTATGGTTCCCGCATTGCGGTAGTTACAGGCGCGTGCGGCTTTTATAGACGATTCGCCCATTTTTCTGCGCATTTCTTCGTTAAGTATAAGAGAAGGCGCTATTTCTATCAGTTTTTGGTGCCTTCTCTGTATCGAGCAGTCTCTTTCGCCGAGATGTATAATGTTGCCGTAATTATCCGCGAGTATCTGAAATTCGATATGGTGCGGCTTTTCTATGTATTTTTCTATAAAAACTTCGGGATTTCCGAACGATTTTTCGGCTTCGGAACGGGATAGCGAAAAATTTTTAATCAGCTCCTCGTCGTTAAAGCATATCCTTATGCCTTTTCCTCCCCCGCCCGCCGAAGCTTTTATCATAACCGGATAGCCTATTTTATTGGCGACCGCGACAGCCTCTTCTTCCGATTCGACCCCGCCTTCCGATCCTTCGACTACCGGAACTCCAACGGATTTCATAAGCCTTTTGGATTCTATCTTGTCTCCCATCATAGCGATAGTTTTGGAAGACGGCCCTATGAATATTACGCCTCTTTTTTCGCATACTTCGGGAAACTTCGGATTTTCCGACAGAAATCCGTATCCCGGATGTATGGCGTCGGCGCCCGTATTTATGGCTAAATCCACTATCCTGTTGATATTAAGATAGCCCGATATCGGACCGGGGCCTACAAGATAAGCCTCATCCGCTTTTTTCACGTGAAGGGCCTGGCTGTCGGCTTCGGAATAAATTGCGACGGTTTTAATGCCGAGCTCTTTACAAGCCCTGATAACTCTCGAAGCAATCTCGCCTCTGTTGGCTATCAATACTTTTTTAAATTGTTTCATAAAATTTATAGATTTATAGCTAAGATAAATATATTAGCGGAAGCAGTTTGTATTAT
>JAJYJN010000110.1:0-1796 GCA_021789455.1 bacterium
ATCGGAGATTATGACTAACGTTATATTATGCGGAGGAAACGGAACGAGGCTGTGGCCGATATCTAGAACTTATTTTCCGAAACAGTTTTATAAGTTTATAGACGACATGTCTTTATTTCAACTGACAGTTTTAAGAAATAAAAGCTTTTGCGACGATTTTTTAATCGTTACGAATAAAGAGCAATATTTCATAGCGCTTGACCAGCTGGGCGAAATAGGCGTCAAAAACTGCCGGTTTATACTGGAGCCGGTTTCGAGAAATACGGCCGCCGCAGTCGCCCTATCCTGCTTCGATGCCTCTAAAAACGATTCCGCTCTTTTCTTTGTTACTCCCGCAGACCATCTTATTAAAAATCCAGAAGCTTATAAAAAGGTAACGGATATCGCTCGCGGAGCCGCTGTAAACGGAAATATCGTGATGTTTGGAATAAAGCCCGCTTATCCGGAAACCGGTTACGGATATATCGAGGCTGTATCGAAAAGCGATGCCGGCGGTTTATTGGAAGATAAAAATATATTAGCGGTCTCGTCTTTCAAAGAAAAGCCCGATAAAGAAACCGCGCTTAAATATATTTCAAACGGTAATTTTTACTGGAACAGCGGAATGTTAATGTTTAAACCCTCCGCGCTGCTTAAAGAGCTTAAAGAACTGTGTCCGGATATTTACGAAAATTCTAAGCGGGCTTATGAAAATGCGGCGGACGACGGCGCCATGATAAGGGTTAAAGAACCGGATATGCTGAATATAGAAGAAAACTCCATCGATTTTGCCCTTCTGGAAAGAACCAAACTCGTAAAGGTCATATCTTCCGATATAGACTGGTCCGACCTTGGAAATTTCGATTCAATTTATAGCGAGCTTGAAAAAGACGAAAACAACAACGCGGTAACCGCAGCCTGCGATTCGCTCAGCATCAATTCCAAGAATAATCTGATTATGTCGAATGGAAGGATGATTGCGACCATAGACGTGGAAGATTTAATAATCGTCAATACCGACGATGCCCTTTTAATTTCAAAAAAGGGGTCTTCGCAGAACGTTAAAAAAGTCGTCAATGAATTAAAAAAAAGAAATTCGGAACTTCACACGCATCATTTAACCGTTCATAGGCCTTGGGGCTCATATACCGTTTTGCTTGAATCCGACATCTATAAACTTAAAAAAATTACCGTAAAACCCGCCGCAAAGCTTTCTTTGCAAAAACATTTTCACAGGTCCGAGCACTGGATAGTAACAAGCGGAACCGCATTGGCTACCATAGGAGATAAAGAAATTGTCCTTAAAGCAAACGAATCTACTTATATCCCCATAGGCTTCGTCCATCGCCTTGAAAACCCAGGTTTAATTCCTTTAATAATAATAGAAGCCCAGGTAGGCGAATATCTCAAAGAAGACGACATAGTAAGGTTAGAAGACGAATACGGCAGGATAGGAAAATGATTGTCATATCTATTTATTTTATGCATTTTGGCATACAGACGTCGAAAACAAATATGAAATGGTCATAACCGGCACGGAAAGAAGGAACTATCTTATCAAGCAGGAAAGCGTGACGAGAATGGCGCAACTAAATTTAGACGAAAACATCACTTCCCTGATACGGTCCGACGAATATGCGAGAAGGCTTGCAAAAGCCGTAAAGCTTACCGGAGGAAACGACCGGTTCTTAGATTACGCGGAGCACTTTAAAAACGAACGCCCTTTAAGGAAATAGAGGACTTAAGCGGATATTTCGTAAATTAAAAATATGCTACAATATAGTTATGGAAAAGATAATAGATAAAAACATTGATAT
>JAJYJN010000110.1:1896-3599 GCA_021789455.1 bacterium
AGAATTTGAAAAGTTATCGGATATGGGCATTGTTGGTAAGCTGAACCGATTATGCCATAGAAGTCAGATATCCTAGTGATTATGAGCCATAAAACCTACATTATAAGCTATTAATATTATTATGCTTTTAAAGAGATTTGATTTTAGTATAGTAAATATATAGGAAAAAGAATTAAAGGCAACCGATTTATTTCTTTATTTATTATCTTTAATCATTTTTTTGATACTACTTGCCGGACCTGGGTATTTTTATAAAGATTAGTTAAACTTTACATTTGCATAATTTTGTCGAAAAAGTCATCTTTGATCCACATGCCTTGATTCCTTAATTGTAATAGTAAAGGTTTAATTTCTTTTATAATCCCTTTTTCCTTTGCTTTAAACAATACTCCCAAGGTTCCAGTTATTTTCAATCCTTTTTCCTCGGCAGTTTTTCGGGCTAATTTATCGTCCAGAATTATCAAATCAGCTTTTGTTTCTAATGCCAACGATATAGCTTCATGCTCGCCGGCGCCCAACATAGATTGAGCTTTAAGTGCAGGGCAATTTTCTACCGTCATAATTTTTATCCAACTTTCGTTTGATATATCATGATAATTTGGTTTATCCTTACCTTGCTCTAATTCAAAATAAACTGCTTCAGGAATTAATATTTCGGAATAGAGTTTTTTAAGTATATCTAATCTGGATAATTTTATAAGCAGTAAGATAGGGCTTGTATTTGATATTATTTTACGCAAGGCTTATATCTTTTTTAAGGTCTTCTATGGTATCAGGCGATAAAAATTGAACCTTGTGCTCGGATAAAATATCTAAAAAATCGGACTTAGATACGCCAAGTATCTCTGCCGCTTTCCCGGAAGATATTTTTTTTAAATCGTATAATATAACAAGGAGCATCCGCAACTCGCCTTTGTTTTGTAAGGCATTTAACTCTTTCGGTATCTCTAAATTTATGTTCATAATTTAACCTTTAAAATAATTAACGCATATAAATATTTATACTCTTATTTTAGAAAATAATCAAGGTTCTGAACAATACCCAAAATTGCCGATAGAAATTTCTAAAACGGCTTTAAAGTTATATGAACACTGGCATTTTTGTCCACATCAAAGACTTGCTTTGATAAGCATGGACAAAAATATCGCCTTCGCGGGAATGACACCCGTTGGGTGAAAAGTTAAATTCCTTGATTGTCATTCCTGCGTAGGCAGGAAAGTTTAGGATAAACTTCACATATCGGAGGCATGCGTTGAAAGGCGCACGCCGCCTTTGTGTGCCGGAGATGCCAAAGGTCGAGAGCGAAGCGTTAATCCAGAATTAAAATTTTCTATCGGCAATTTTGGGACAATAGGTTCTGAATAATAGGTGTTAATAACTTTTAATTTGTCTATTCCTTAACTAAAAATAATAAAATAACGGATAAGAACTATTGCAGGAATTTACAACTGGATATAAGTAGGCTGTTTAAGCTATCTTTAGATATCCTCTGCGGCATGGCTCTTTGGAAAAAGAAATCATAATGCCTGTATTAAGAGATTGAGCCCGTTTTAAGAGAGTCTCCAACGTCAGATTGCTTTCCCCGCTTTCTATCTGAGAAATAAACTGCTGGGAAACATTCATTCTTTCGGCAAGCTCGGATTGAGTTAGATTATGCTCATCTCTCATTTCGGCTATTTTCTGGGCAAGGGCAACTTTGACC
>JAJYJN010000111.1 GCA_021789455.1 bacterium
TAATAAATAAGTTATACGAAAAAATCATCGCGGGGTGGAGCAGTCCGGTAGCTCGTTGGGCTCATAACCCAAAGGTCGCAGGTTCGAATCCTGCCCCCGCAACCAATTAAAACCGCAGTAAATAAGCCTTTCAAGCAATATCCTATCTTAGCCATAATTTATTAATATTGATAAAATTTAGATACAATTTACGAATATATATAAGCGTGGTCAAGTTTATTGGTGTAAATTTATGGTTGACGGCAAACTATATCAACAAAGCTGTAAAACTAAAGATAAAGCCGTAGCGTCAGAGATAGCCGCCGCCATTTAGAGACCGTTCAAAATTCTGTGTCAGGTTGATATAATCACCTTAACCCCAAAAAGGAGACTGACACATGGAACATTTTTCCGGAAACGATTAAGATTTAATTAACAAAAAACCGTCTTTCGATTTTAATTCCGCCGTCAAGGACATGCTTCCCGGCAAAAAGCTTACCGGCAAAGGCGGCGTCCTAACCCCTCTAATCAAAGAACTTGTAGAAACCGCATTATCCGCCGAGCTCGACTCCCACATAGCTCAGGATGTCCTTAATAGACGAAAGAACCGCAAGAACGGTTCAACTTCCAACAGTCCATATTTCCCATGATTCCTTCGAACTAGATACTCCCAGGGACAGGAGCGCATCTTTAGCAGCATAAAGCCTTTGGCTTTTATAATCCGTTTACAAAGATATCCGATGCCATTAACTCCATGTATTCCAAAACCGAAATACAGCTCTGCGTAATCCACCAGATTAGAAGCAGCGTCCGATGCGTGGCCTCCAAAAACCAGAAGGAGTTCATGGCCGACTTAAAGTCCGTGTATAAAGCACTCTCCAATGACCTGGCGGAAAAGGACATGTTAGAATATAATGAACCAATAAATCAAGACAGTAATTTTAAAATCTTACTTCCCTAAATATGAAAATCTGTTAAAATTTTAATATCCGCTGTCGGTTATTAAAAAACTAAAACAATTTAATATTAAAAAGGGGGGGTTAATTAAAATGAGCCAAATTCACATAAAGTTTACACCGGAGTTTAAATCGAAAGTCGTATTGGAGCTTTTAGAGACCTAATAATTTTTTTCGCGTTTTATTGTTTAAGGATGTAATAAAAGAACTAAATTAGCCATAACAAAATCTCATTTGTTAGTTTTTCATCTTATTTTAGAATATTATAATAGCCGGATAATTTTAAAATAGTAAGCGGAAGCCTAATCCGGCAGACAGCCTCCGAAGTACAAAGCGTGGAATTAGGGAGACAAAAACAGTAATGTTATGGATTTGAATTTTTGTATTGACTTCACTGAAGTAAAATTATATTTTGAGAATAGAATAATTTAAACCCGACCGATAGGAGGTAAGCATATGAATAACTCAAACGGAGATATAATTTCCCTGAATGAAAACATTCTTGCCCGCATGGACAGGCTGGAGCGCTGGCCGCTTCCGCCTGTTTCCCTACTTATAATAGGGCTTGGATACTTTTTTACGTTTTTCGATATAGCGGATATAGGTTTTGCTATGCCCCCGATCGCCGTCCAGTTCAGGCTTTCTCATTCCGAAATATTATTTTTCGCGCTGTCTATAGGTTTAATAGGCTATATTGCCGGCTCGTACATTATCGGGACTTTCGCGGATAAATACGGCAGATATAAAATGCTTCTGCTCACCATGGTCATTACAGGCATAGGGTCATTTGGGGACGCTGTTTCGACTAACATGACCGAACTGTCTTTCTTCAGGTTTATAACGGGGCTTGGAGTCGGAGCCGACCTTAATCTCGTATCGGTTTATCTTTCGGAAATTGCCCCTCCCCGCATAAGGGGGAAGATTACATCGTTTACTTTCCTTATAGGGATAATGGGTCAGACTGTTACGCCGTTTATCGCCTTAGCTATCGTTCCGGTATTTTATTCGGGATGGAGGATACTTTTCGGCATGGGCGGGATAATAGCATTTATTGCTGTTTTACTGAGATTCGAACTCCCGGAATCTCCAAGATGGCTAATTTTAAACGGTAATACTAAAAAAGCCCTGAATATACTGGAAAAAATGGAGGAATATATTAAAAGCCGGGGAATTAAGCTGAAAGAACCTGTGTCTGTTAAAGTTAATATCGAATCCGGAAAATTTCCGACCCAATATGTTTTTAAGGGAATATATGTAAAAAGACTTGCCTTGTTTACATCGATGTGGTTCCTTTGGTATATCGGAAACTACGGTTTTTTGGGGGATTCTGCGACCCTTCTTAGCTTCATGCATATTTCGCTTTTCACTTCCATAAAATACCTTTCCATCGGTTCTGCCGGCTACCCGATTGGCGCGGCTTTAATGATTTATTTATCAGACAGGATAGAAAGGAAATATTCCATAATTTTAGCAACCTTTATATGGTTTACGGCCATGCTCTTATTCGGAACCCTTGCCGGGGCTATAACAATAATGACAGGTTCGTTCCTCGCTTCCCTTTCGCTTGGTATTTATCTGCAGGTTGCCTACACTTATACGGCAGAAAGCTACCCTACCAGGGCCAGGGCTACCGGCTTCGCGTTAAGCGACGGCATAGGCCATTTAGGAGGAGCTGTCGGAGCCCTTCTTTTACCCGCCCTTGTTCAAAGGTATTCTTTTTTCTACGGTTTCGTCGCAATCGGAGTTACCGGCTTTTTAGCTGGGATAATTGCATTATTCGGCCCTTCTTCTACTGGAAGAGAACTGGAAAAAGTATCGGGTTAATGAAAACAGCCTAAGCACGTTATCCCAACAGGGTGAAGCTCCGGAGTTTTTGATTGAAGGTATGACAAACAGTATGAATCTGGAAGCGATATTGTTTTAACTAACTTTTAAAAACAATAACTTACAAAAAAGACAAATTCAATATATCCCTTTTATGAATACGGTTTAACTTTAAGGCTACGACTGGCGGGGGGGCGGGTTTTTTCAAAAAAGCGGTTTACTGCGTGGGGCGTATAGTTATAATGCTTCGCTTCTGTTTTAAGATAAACCTGCTGTGAATTTATTAACAAGCTTCATATTAAAATATTCAAACTTGATATTAACTTATTTAGCTTTTTTCGACTACTCGCCTTGCTCGCATATTTGCTTTTATTCTTATTTAGCTTTTTCTTTTTTTAAAAAAAAATAATTCTATCAATTCATTACTTTTTTGACTGCTCCCATTGGTCGCATATTTCTTTTCTTTTTTTGCGGCTATATGATATACTTATATTCATTATTAATTAATATTCTGAAACCGAGACGGGATTAAAAATACAATTTTAGATACAGTATTTTTAAATATGATAAATAAATCAATAAATTTAATAAGTTATAAGTAGTATTCTTGGGCTCATAACCCAAAGGTCGCAGGTTCGAACGGAGTTCAGCATGCAAACGCACGCCGTTTGCGCTCATCCTGCCCCCGCAACCAATTAAAACCGCAGTAAGCAGGCAGTTCCGACAATTTTACTCTTGGCGCCTATATACAAAAATACTGGGAAAACTATAAATATTATATAGCGGCTTTTAAAAAACTCTAT
>JAJYJN010000112.1 GCA_021789455.1 bacterium
TAGTTGCCGTCATGGTGGGCTATGGGCATTTTAAGAACGGCGCCTTTTTTTACGGCGCACGTGAAAGGCGTTTCGGTATTGAGCGTTTTTAAATATACGTCTTTGCACTCGAACTTTAAAGAACGGTTGGCAAGCATAACGCCGTCCAGGAGACCCGCTTCGAGAAGTATCTGAAAACCGTTGCATATTCCGAGCGTTATACCGCCTTTGGCGGCATAGTCCTTAACCGATTCCATAACGGGACTTCTTGCGGCAAGAGCGCCCGACCTTAAATAATCTCATAAGAGAATCCGCCGGGAATTACGATAAAATCGTATTTTTTAAGGTCTTTGATTTCGTCTTTATGCCATATAAAAGATGCGTTTACTCCGAATACCGAGTTTAAAACGCGGTAAACGTCCGCGTCGCAGTTTGAACCGGGAAATACCGTAATCCCGGCTTTAATTTTTTTATTTTCCATTGTCCGGTTTAATTTGAATTTATGATGCGGTTCATTTAATTTCTATGCTGAATTCTTCGATTAACGGGTTCGAGAGAACTTTCTCCGAAATTTCTTCGGCTTCTTCTTCAAGCGGGCGGCGTTTGCCGCTTTTGTCTTCATTGAAATCCAATTCTATATATTTTCCTACCCTTACGTCTTTAACGTTGCCGAAACCGGAAGACTTAAGAACCGATAAAACTGCTTTTCCCTGAGGGTCGAGGACTTCTTCTTTCAGCGTAACCTTAATAAATGCTTTTTTGGCCATTTTTTCCTCTTTTCGTTTTTGTTTAAAAAATAAATATAACCGCTTTTTCTTATTTTCCGGCTATTCGGCGTTATACCTGTCGAATATATAATTTATGTATTTGTAATAATAATTTATATCGAATATAGCTTCTATTTCTTCCTGCGTCATAAGCTTGGAAACGGACGCATCTTTTTTTAATAATTCCTTGAAGCCCGTCTGTGTTTGAATGCTCTCGTGGGCAAGTTTCTGAACTATTTTATAGGCTTCCTCCCTTAACATCCCTTTATCCACTAAAGACAATAAAACTTTCTGCGAAAAAATAACTCCTTTGGTCAAATCGATATTTTTTAGCATATTTTCTTTATTGACGACTAAGTTGTCTATGAGATACGTCAGCTGATGAAGAATGTAATATGCAAGAATAGTAGAATCCGGAGCTATAATTCTTTCTACGGACGAATGCGATATATCCCTTTCGTGCCACAGCGGTATGTTTTCTAAAGACGCTATAAGATTAGACCTTAAAATTCTCGAAAGTCCGCAGATATTTTCCGATATTATCGGATTCTTCTTGTGCGGCATGGCCGAAGAACCTTTTTGGCCCGGCGCGAAAGGCTCTTCGGCCTCGGAAACTTCGGTTCTCATAAGATGCCTGATTTCAAGCGCTATTTTTTCGCAGGAAGCTCCGAGCGACGCAAGCGCGTAAAAGGCGTCGGCATAAACGTCTCTCTGAATAACCTGGTTCGATAAAATATTATTAAGTCCGAGCATTTCCAAGGCGTTCTTTTCCACTTCTGGAGGTATATTGGCATATGTCCCTACGGCTCCCGAAAGTTTGCCGAAAGACGACGAATGAACGGCGTTTTTAATCCTTTCCTCAGCCCTTTTAATTTCTTCGTAAAATATTAGAAGTTTAAAACCCATAGTGACGGGTTCGGCATGTATTCCGTGCGTCCTTCCCATTACCGGCGTAAATTTATGCCTTAACGCCTGATTTCTGAGAGATTCCTTGAGGGTTTCGGCTTTCTTAAGAATAAGTTCGAGCGCTTCTTTTAATATTAAAGAAAAAGACGTGTCGCCCACGTCGGAAGAAGTAAGCCCTAAATGAATAAATCTCGAGTCCTCGCCGACGTATTTTGCCACGTCCGTTAAAAAGGCTATGACGTCGTGTTTCGAAACGCGCTCAATCTCTTCTATCTCGTTTACGTTGAATTTTGCTTTCCGGATAATGTTTTCGTATGAATCATCGGGGATTTTACCTATTTTATTATATGCCGTGCAGACGGCAAGCTCTACTTTCAGCCAGGTATTATATTTATTTTCGAGCGACCATATTTTGGAAATTTCGGGAAGGGAATATCTGTCTATCAAGTTTAAACCTCCGTTATATATGCTGTATATATTATTTATTTTTACTTCTTCGTAGCGATGGCAATTTTATAAAGCCCGTGTTCGATGCTTAAGCCCATAACGTTTACGATGCTTGAAGCAGTGGATTCTTTATCGGCTTTTATAATAATCGTGGGGTTGTTTTCCCGCATCTTGACGTTTTTCATAAATAGGGACAGTTCTTTTTCGGACAGTTCTTTATTTTTATAAAATATTTTGCCGGCTTTCGTTATATAGATAGTTATAGGTTTTTTAGATGAAGTAAAAGATTTTACGCCCGATTTAGGCAGATGTATTTTTATGCCGTAGCTTGAAGTAAAAGTCGTCGTCATCATAAAAAATATCAGCAGTGTTAAAAAAACGTCCACCATATTGATAACGTTTATTATAGGGTCCGGTTTTCTTTTAAATGCAAACTTCATATTGAACGCCTGTTTTCGATAATTAATCTTTTTTCATAAAAGATACGACCCTCGATGCGGTATCTTCCATTGCCGCTCCGAAGTTAAACGCTTTAGAAGCAAAATACTTAAAAAATAAAAAAGATATTATGGCGATTATCAGCCCTATCGCCGTCGAATAGAGCGCTTCCGAAATACCGAGGGCAAGAAGATGCGGGTTTGTAATACCGCTCTGATAGGATACGGCGCTGAGAGCCTTAATCATCCCTACGACGGTTCCGAGAAGCCCCAGCAGCGGAGCGATAGTCGTAATCGCGCTCAGTCCTTCGAGGTTTTTTTCGAGGTCTAAATATGCCCTTCTTCCGGACTCTTCGACCTCTAATTTAATAGTATCTATAGAGTTTTTATAGTTGTCTATGATTGAAAGATAAATTTTTGCTATGGGGGTTTTTGCCGTCATGCACATGCCTTTAGCTTTTTCGATATCGCCGTCTTTTATGGATTTTTCGACGTTAAAAAGAAACTCCTCCGGGAATATCTTGGATTTCCTGAGGCTGTAAAAACGTTCTATTATAATCGCAAGCGCAATAATAGAGCACAGGATTAAAGGATATAAAAAAAACTCAGTCAGCAGTTCGGCTTGATTAAACATAGTATCGCACCCTTACTTTTTTAAATTCTTTAGTGCTTTCGAGGGCATCGAAATCCTTGATGCCCGTAAGCGAAGAAATCCGTTCCATAACGTTATGGGCGTCTTCTTTAGATTTTGAATGTATCATAGTAAATATATTGTATTCCCACCTTCCCGGATATACCGGCCTTTGATAGCAGTGGGAAACTTCTTTTATAGAAGACATGATTTTTCCGTGGTTTTCGGTTTCTTCCGGCTTAGATTTCCATATGCCCATAATATTGTAACTGAATCCGGCTTTCTGATGATACAGGACGCATGCAAACCTGCGCATTTTTTTATCGCTTAAAAAATTTTTTAT
>JAJYJN010000113.1 GCA_021789455.1 bacterium
CGCCGGATATAAAATCGAGGGTTTTGTTTATAACGTTCAATAAAATCTTATCGCCGGTCAATTTATAATAATAGGCATATACCCTCAAAGCCTGAGCATTTATTTCGGCAAGTTTTTCAAAATGCGGAATAATCCATTTTTTATCGGTAGAATATCTGTGAAAACCGCCGCCTACATGGTCGAATACTCCTCCGGCGGCTATTTTTTTTAAAGTCAAAAGTCCTTTATTAAGCGAATCTTTATCCCTGTTGGTTATATAATCCCATGCAAGAAGTTCTAACGCCGAAAAATAAAAAAATTTGGGCGATTCGTCAAGCCCTCCGTTAATTTCGTCGAAATGAAGTTTGAATTCTAGCGCGCCCTCGTTTACAAATCTCTTTACGTAATCTATATTTAAAGAATTATCCTTTTTTATAGCATCGTTTATCCTTTTAATATTAATATTAAAAATAGAGAACTTGTTGGAATCGTCCGAAATTCTTTGATAAAAATCGGCGCTTTGGGCAAAAACGGCTTCTTTGTTTTCACGGTAATATTTTGCAATTTCAGTCAAAACGGATTTATATGCCGGAAGTCCGTAATTGGATTCTTTGGGAAAATACGTGCCTCCGTAAAAAAAATATCCCTCATAAGTTAAAAAAGCGGTTAAAGGCCATCCGCCAGTTCCCGAAAACACGCTTACGGCTTTCTGGTACCGCGAATCTATGTCCGGCCTTTCGTCTTTATCGACCTTGACGGCAATATAATTCTCGTTTATTATAGCCGCGGTTTCTTCGTCCTCGTAAGATTCCCCGTCCATTACGTGGCACCAGTGGCACCATACGGCTCCTATATCTAAAAGCACGGGCATATCCTTTTCCTTAGCCTTCCCGAATGCCTCCGAGCACCACGGATACCAGTTAACGGGCTGGCTTACGGCGGTTCTTAAATAAGAACTTTTTTCGTTTTTTAAATTATTCACGAATTATATTCCTTTAATCCGTATATATCTTATCGTACGCCTCTTCCGGCGCAATCCCTTTGTGGACGACCGCTTTCACGGCTTTGAGCATATTAGACGGTTTTTCGGACTGAAATATATTTCTGCCCATATCGACGCCCGCCGCTCCGTGTTTTACCGCATTATAGGCAAGTTCGAGAGCTTCCCGCTCTCCGGTTTTTTTTCCTCCTGCGACTACCACGGGGACAGGGCAGGTTTCAATTACCTTGTCGAAATCTTCGCAATAATAAGTCTTTACGATGCCTGCTCCCGTTTCGGCGGCGATTCTGACCGCTAACGACAAATAACGCGCGTCTCTCGTCATCTCCCTTCCCACGGCGGTTACCGCAAGAACCGGGATACCGTATTTATAACCCTTATCTACCAATTTCGACAAATTAATTATGCCCTGCCTTTCGTTTTTAGAACCGATAAAAATAGACAAAGCTACCGCGCAGACGTTCAAGCGGACTGCGTCTTCCATGGAGACGCTTATATCTTCGTCGGACAGGTCGTCTTTCAGGATGCTGGTTCCGCCGCTGACGCGCAAAACAAGCGGAATATCTATTTCGGGGTTAATCTGGCTTCTTAATATGCCGCGCGTAAGCATCAGGGAATCGGCATACTTTAAAAGCGGGGTAATAGATTTGCCGATATTTTCGAGTCCCCCCGTCGGTCCCATAAAATAGCCGTGGTCAACTGCAAGCATAACCGTCCTGCCGTCTTTCGGCTTAATAATCCTTGAAAGCCTGTTTTTCATTCCGTAATCCATAAATTTGAACCTCCCCTGTTTATTCTATGCGATTTTTCTAAATGCAGATTACGCGGTCGTATTCGAAAATTTTATCGGTTAATGCGCCGTAATCGATATTTCCGGCATCGTAAAGATTTACCGCAAGAATTTCGTTGCCTTCCGCGATTTGCGCATCGATAATAGCTTTAAGAGTTCTTAAAGAATCTTCGTCGTATTTTTCTTTAATTAAATATAAAATTTTCATCGGTATGAGAATACGTAATCGTATTTTAATAAATTTTTTCCCAAATCCGAACCGGATATAAAGTCGAAACCGTCTTTCTTGAAATTGGAATAAAGTCCTATCCCGACGGCTCTCATCATATCGAGGTGGTTTTCGGCGGCGGGCAGAGCCGCTTCCGCAAAATCGCCGTTTAAAAGATAAATATCCACCTTATCATCAAGAAGGCTTAATCCCGCCGCCATTCTTAATCCTTCGGAATACCTTTCCTTTTCCCCAAGCAATACGGCAATCCTCTTCATACGTTTATGCCCCGCTCATTTCGCTTCTTATTCCTTGAATCCGTCTTATTATAAATTATATCCCGTTTCTTCGTGCTGTGTTATGTCGAGGCCCATAGTTTCGGAATCTTTATCGACTCTGAGACCCATAGCTAAATCTATAATTTTAAATATAATAAAACTCATTATAAACGAATAAGCGGCGACGGCGATAATCGTAAGCACCTGAATCCAGACCTGTCCCGGGTTTCCGTAAAACAAGCCTTTTCCGGCTTTATTTATTAAAGGGTCGGCGAACAGTCCGGTGGCAAAAACTCCCCAGACGCTTCCGACTCCGTGCACGCTGAAAACGTCCAGCGCGTCGTCGTAACCCAGCTTAGGCTTAATGAAAACGACCATCGAAAAACATATAATTCCGGCGACGAGTCCGATAATAATAGCCGCTCCGGGCGTTACGTAACCCGAAGCCGGCGTAATCGTGGCAAGGCCTGCGATAGCGCCGGAAACTATGCCTAAACTCGTAGGCTTTCCGTTCCTTACCCACTCGGCAATCATCCAGCTTACCGCCGCGGAAGCCGCCGCAGTATTGGTAACCAAAAATGCGGACGCCGCAATAGAATTTGCCGCAAGAGCGCTTCCGCCGTTAAATCCGAACCATCCGAACCATAAAAGTCCGGCTCCCAATATCGTATATCCGAGCTGATTCGGCTGAACTATATTTTCCTTCATATATCCTTTTCTTTTGCCGAGAACTAAAGCGCCCGCAAGTCCGGCGAACCCCGCGCTTATGTGAACGACCGTTCCGCCGGCAAAATCGAGAACGCCCATCTTTTGAAAAATGCCGCCTATTCCCCAGACCCACTGGGCTATGGGCGCATATACCGCCGTAAGCCATATTACGGTAAATACGACCCATGAAGAAAACTTGACCCTTTCGACGAGCGAGCCGCTGATTAACGCAACGGTTATTATGGCAAACATAAGCTGAAATACCACGAAAACAAAAGATGGCAGAGAACCGGCGTATCTTGAATGTTTGTCGACGCCCATGCCCGAAAGCCCTAAGTATTTAAGATTGCCGATAAATCCGCCTAACGCATCGGGGCCGAAAGCGAGCGAATATCCCCATAAAATCC
>JAJYJN010000114.1:0-1120 GCA_021789455.1 bacterium
CGCATCATATCGCCGTAGGCCGCAAGTATAACATCCTGCGAATCCGCAATTATTATCGCCTCGTCTATTCTTTTAACTGGCATAACGCAGACGGGACACCCTGGTCCGTGAAGAAAATTTATTTTATCTTTAAGAATAGTATGTAATCCGTACTTCATAATGGAATGGGTATGTCCGCCGCATATTTCCATTATATTGATAGTTTTTTTAACTTCGGAATCTATAACGTATGCCAGTCTGCTTATGTCGTCTTTTCTTTTAAAATCGGAATATATTTCCATTGTTGAATGTATTGAATAATGCGTGAGTGCGTGCATTAAAATTTTTATTAAATTTAGGAAGCGCAGTATATTTTTCTACTGAGCCGTTTTGTTTTCTATTTCCCTGAATAAATTAAGGCTTTCCGCCGCTTCTTTTTCGTCTATTTTCTGCATTGCGTAGCCGACGTGTATGAGCAGATAATCGCCTATAACGGCGGGCTCTTCCAGAAGCATAGTAGAAACGAGCCTTTTAGAACCCATAGTATCTACTATAACGGTGCTTTCGTCTTTTATTTCTATGACTTTGGATGGAATAGCAAGGCACATTAGTTTTTTTAATCCTTTTTATAATATACGCTTATTTTTATTAATTATATCAATTCTTTTTAGATTATATCATATTTGGTGCAGGAATTTAATTCCTGCACCTTAATTATGCGGAAACGGTAAGCGATAAATCGGAAAGCAACAGGTTGCTTTTAAGGCGCTTATTAATAACCGTTATACGGGCAGAACCGTGCTTCCCCACGATTCGTTGATGCTTTCGGCCGCAGCAAGGTAAAATGCCAGAACGGCTGTAATAAGTCCGAAATAACCGCCGACGACGGTTATAATAGCCACTCCCGTCCATGCGCCGATAGCAAGCAGATAAAAAGTAGCGGTAAGAAATAAAAAAACCAGCATAAGAGCCTTGTTTTTTTTCAAAGACGCAACCCACATAAACATCGTGAACAATCCCCACAAGAACAGATACCAGCCTACAAACGCCCCTGTTACGCCTTTAGAGAGGAATAAAACGAACAGGGCGAAACTCCACCAGAACGCACCATAACCACAAAACGCAACCGTGCCGAAACTGT
>JAJYJN010000114.1:1130-3368 GCA_021789455.1 bacterium
TTTCCATAATGCCGGCTGTGAACTGAGCCGTACCGCCGAAAGCAAAAGCGCATGCAAGAACCATCGGCATGTTTGCGCCCGAAAACCACCCTACGTTAATCATGCTCAGCAAAAAAGTCGTAAGCGCAAACCCAGAAAGTCCAAGCGGAGCAGGATTGGCTAATTTTGTTTCCATAAAATTACCTCCTTTAATTAATTAAAAGTTAATTTGCAAAAAAAATAAGGCTAAAATTTTTATATTTATTTACATATTTTTTTATAATTATACCTCAAGATTTGTCAGGAAGGTTTCAAATAATATTAATTATATATATGTAAATATTTAAATTGATTATAATTTAGACATATCGATATGCGGAAAAGCCTTTACGAAAGCGTCCACTATTTTTCCGTCGAACTGCGTTCCCGAACATTTTATAAGTTCGTCTATTGCGATTTTTGGGTCAAGTCCTTTCCTGTAAGGACGGTCGGACGTCATAGCGTCGAAAGTATCGGCGACTGATATTATCTTTGCGTTTAATTCGATTTCGTCTTCTTTTAATCCGTCGGGATAGCCTCTTCCGTCGTGTCTTTCGTGGTGGTGCTTGACCCCTGGTATAATATGCTCCAAACCTTTTATTTTCTTTAAAATCTCTTCGCCGAATACGGGATGTTTTTTCATTAGTGCAAACTCTTCGTCCGTCAATTTTCCCGGTTTCAAAAGAACGTCGTCCCTGACGCCTATTTTTCCGATATCGTGAAGTATAGCCGAAAGCCTCAGTTCTTCGAGCGAGTCCTTGTTCATACCTATAACCTCACCTATGGCATAGCTGTATTCCATTACCCTTTTCGTATGGTTGCCTGTATAATTATCCCTCATTTCTATGGTTTCCGCCAGCGTATATACCGTAGAAATGAATATTTACTTCAAGTCTTTATACAGCTTGACGTTTTCGACGAAAATCCCTACGTTATGGCTTAGCGTCGTAAATAATTTTAAATCGGAAGAAGAAAACTCGGCATGGTTTTCGGTAGCGATATTTAATGCCCCTATAACTTTATCTTTTATTTTAAGCGGAGCGCACATCATAGAACCCGTTGTGCCGCCGCCGGGGGCTGTCCAACCGTCTAAAGATATATCGTTAATTATCTCCGCATTGCCCGAAAGCATAACAAACTCGGCTATGCTTTCCCCGTTAAACGGCACGATGGAATTTTTTACGGTCTTTTCGTCGTAATCGTAAGCGGAAATAACGTCTATCCAGTTTGTTTCGTCGTTTTTCAGCATTATCGATACCGTATCCGCCTTAATAAAATTCTTAACCAAGGATAAAGTCAACAGCGCAATATCTTTGAGACTGCTGCATCCCAGTATTTTTTCGGTAAAATCGTAAAAAAGATTAATTTCCTTATATCTGCTCGAAACCTCGTCTATTAAGTCTCTTTTATCGTATTCCGCCGCAAGCATATAAGTTAATATAGAAACGATAATTGCCGCTTTTTCGCTTCCTTTAACATAACCAGCCTGTTCGTCTTTAATATTTACGGGGAAAGAGACTGCACCGATTTCGTTTTCCGAACCGGATTGCCCGATATTAGCCCCTATGTTTGCCAAGACGTTACCGTTTATATCGAATATCAAAGCGCTAATATCTAAACCGTTTGCGGTATCGTTCAATATCTTTATTGTTTCCTTATTGGACAGCATCTTTTTTAATATGCTTCTGGCGTCTTTCATAATTTATATTCCCTTTTATATTTTATTTAATAACTCATCGACCTCTTTCAGCAACTGCAGGTATTCCACTTCTTTTTTATATATATTCGAAGACTATGAATCATGATTAAATCGGAAACGGTCTGTTAATTAATTATAAAAGCTCCTGTAAATTATTTAATCTTAATTAAGATATAAGTATATATGCAATTTACGTGCCATTATAAAAAACAAGGTAATTACGGCTATTCTTTTGTAAACAGGCTGTAAATAATACAACAAAGTTGGCAGAATGAGAACTAAGTTGGCAGATAGAAAATAAATTTTTATAAAATTTCGCGGACTTTTTTTACAATGTCGTCGGGATTAAAAGGCTTGGTCATATATATGTCGGCGCCGGATTCCATTCCTTTTAATTTATCCATTTCCTGCCCTTTTGCGGTAAGGAGAACTATATATATATCGGGGATTTTCAGGTTTTTTTTTACTTCGGAACATACTTCGAACCCGTTCATTTTAGGCATCATTACGTCGAGAAAAAC
>JAJYJN010000115.1 GCA_021789455.1 bacterium
TCATGCCTTTTGATTTTGCGTAAAAACACAGGTCGAGAAAATGCGGATGCATTAAAGGTTCTCCTCCGGAAAAAAGCATAACGGGCGAACCGAAAGCGGATATATCGTCTATAAAAGCTTTTCCCTGCTCCAGCGTAAGCTCGTTGTTGTATTGCAGGTTTTTAGACTGCGAATAGCAGTGGACGCAGTTTAAATTGCAAGTTCTCGTCATATTCCATACTATTACGGGTTTTTTATCTTCCGAAAACTGCAGAAGATGCGAAGGGAGCTTGCTCGACATACGGCCGTACCTCAGTGCGTCCGATGCGTGAACCCCGCCGCAATACAGTTTTGAAATTCCTATCATTTTATATTTTCTCCTTTTCTATTAAAATTAACTATTCCGTCAATCAACGAATCTATATTTACGTCTTTAGATATTATATCAGATTTTATGCCAAATCCCAACGCATATTCGGCGGTCTTCTTCCCTATGCTCGCAAACTTGACGCCGGAGAGTATAACTTGTTTTAAAAGTCCTTTCTTAACCCCTTCTAATGCGTTTGCAAAATTTTCTACCGTAGAATAGCTTGTAAATGTAACCCAAAAAGAGCCCAAATCTAAATTGTCCGGCAATCCTATATTTTTGCCTGTTTTTTTTAACGAACCGAAAATTTCCCGCATCGCCTCTTTAGATTCTTCGGGCACCGCCGTTTCGTAAACCGGAAGATTTTCCGTATCCGATCCTTTAGACGATAAAAATTCCGGAAGTTCTCTATTAATCTTTAAAGCCTGTGGAAAAAGAATTTTTTTGCCCTTAATATCGGCATCTTTCAAAACATCTATTATTCCCGCCTGCGAAGGCTCGGACGGAACTATATCCGGGAGTATTCCGTATTTTAAAAGTTCCGAAGAGGAAACCTTGCCTACGGAAATTATTTTCTTGCCCGAAAGAGCTCTGGCATCCATTCCTTTTGAAAAATAACGTTCAAAGAACGCGGAAACGGCGTTTGCGCTTGTAAAGATAAGATAATCGTATTTTTTAATATTCTTAACGGCTTTATCTATTTTAGTTCTATCTATGCCGCCGCCGTCTTTCAGTATTTTTATAAGCGGCATATTTATAACGAATGCGCCGAGTTTTTTAAGTTTTTCCGATAAAGTTCCCGCCTGCCCCTCTCCTCTCGTAACCATCACGCTTAAGCCGCTTAACGGTCTTTTTTCGAACCAGTTTAAAGCGTTTCTTAATTTGACTACATTTCCAACGATTAATATAAGCGGACTTTTTAATCCCTTTTTTTCAACTTCTACGGCTATCGTGCTTAGAGTTCCGACGGCGGCTTTCTGGTTCAAAGTAGTTCCTTCCTGAATTACGGCGCAGGGCGTATCCTTATCTTTTCCTGCTTTAATTAAATTTTTCGTATTGGAGTCTAAATTTTTATAACCCATTAATATAACGATAGTATCTGCGCCCGCCAATCCTTTCCAGTTTATCGTGCTTTTTTCCTTATGCTCCCCTTCATGGCCCGTAACAATAGCTACGGTAGAAGCGTAATCCCTGTGGGTCAGAGGTATTCCGGCATAAGCGGGAACGGCAAAAGAAGAAGAAATGCCCGGTATTACCTCGAAAGGGATTTTGTCCTTAAATAACCTTTCGGCTTCTTCGCCGCCTCTTCCAAAAAGGTAAGGGTCTCCGCCTTTAAGCCTTAAAACGATATTATTGGTTTTTGCTTTTTCCGAAAGAAGTTCGTTTATGGAATATTGCGGGAGAGTATGGTTGGAAGACCTTTTACCGGCATAAATTATCTCGCACCCGTCTTTTGCGTAAGATAAAATTTCCTCGGAAATAAGGCTGTCGTAAACTATTACGTCCGCTTCCCCGAGAATTCTTTTAGTTTTAAGGGTAAGCAGTTCGGGGTCGCCCGGTCCGGCTCCAGCAAGATATACTTTGCCGGTTTTCTTCTTATTGCCTGTTTTAATATCTTTTTTAGCCTCTTTCATTTTCATTGAATTTTAAGTTCCTTTTTTATTTTATAAATTATTTTTGCTCAGTATTTCAAAAGCGCCTTTATCTATAAGCCTTAAGGCTAAACTTTTGCCGATGCTCTCGTAATCGTCCTTAGCGCCTTCGAATTCATCCTCGAGATATTCCCCCTGAATGTTTGAAACGAAGCCTTTAATGCGCAAAATATTGCCTTTTAAATAAGCATACGCTCCCACCGGAGACGCGCATCCGCAGTTTAACTCCCTGATGCAGGCTCTTTCGGCGAAAACGGCGGCATAAGTATCCCCGTCGTTCAAAGGCGCGATGATTTCTTTAACGTCGGACCTGCCGGTTTTATGCTCAATCGCTATTACTCCCTGTCCGCACTGAGGAATGAATTTGACGGGGTCTAAATATATATCGATGTAATGTTCGAGATTGAGCCTTATAAGCCCAGACGAAGATAAAACAATAGCGTCGAAAAAACCGTTTTTGAGTTTTTCGAGCCTCGTGTCGATATTGCCCCTTAACGGTTCGAATATAAGGTCGTCCCTTAAGCGCGCCATAAGAGACCTTCTTCTCAGACTAGAAGTTCCGACGATTGCCCTGCTTTTCAACAGCGACGCGAAATTTTCGGGATAGCCTTCTCCGAATGTTTCGGGCTTGTCTTTTAAGATTATGCAGTCTCTAGGGTCGTCCCTTTTTAAAGCCGCGCCTAATATTAAGCCGTCAGGTATGAACTGCGGAACGTCTTTAAGGCTGTGAACCGCAATATCGACTTCCCCGCTGAAAAGCGCTTCTTCTATTTCTTTTACGAACAAGCCTTTTCCGCCGAAACTGCTTAAAGACGCGTTTAAAATTTTGTCTCCCGAAGTTTTTATTGTTATTATTTCTATGTCTATGTCTTTTGAAAGTCCGCCGTAATATTCCGACAGCCTTTTTTTAACGAGATTGGCCTGGTATAAAGCAAGTTTGCTCCCTCTCGTTCCTATTTTTATTTTCAAAATTTACCTTTATTTTATAAGTTTTATATATTTGCCGACGTTTTCATCTTCCCCGCATTTATCCGTAACTGTCAAATCTTCCGAATCAAGGTTAAAAAGGGCTTTGAGCGTTTCGATAGAGTTTGCCCCTTCAGGGTTTGCGGACGCTTTTTTTATAAGCATAGTCGGCTCATGCAGAATTTTATTCGTCAAAGAATTTATTACTAAATCTTTTTCCTTTTTGTCGCCGATATATCCCGATAATTCAATTTCTAATATATCTTTTACCTTTTTTCTCAAAGAAATTATAACCGGCACGACATTCAGCGATTCTTTCCAGTTCATAAATTCTTTAACCGCGGTTCCTACAAATTCCTTAGCGGCATCCGCTTCCTGTTTCCTTATTTC
>JAJYJN010000116.1 GCA_021789455.1 bacterium
ATCCGCAAGGAAAAAGGTCGAGCTAAGGAACGGGCTTAACGAGGCTATGGATAAAAATCAGTTCGTCCTGCATTACCAGCCTTATTTCGATATAGAGACAGGTTCGATGAAAGGCGCGGAAGCTCTTCTGAGATGGCAGAGAGACGGCATACTGACGCCTCCTATGGAATTTATACCGTTTCTGGAACAGAGCGGGATGATTACGAAAGTTGAAAACTGGATATTCGGAGAGGTAGCGTCTAAGATAAAAATATGGTCGGACAGAGGGCTAAACGTCGTTCCGGTTTCGGTAAATATTTCTCCGGCAAGTTTCGGCGACCCTCATATAAAAGACATTATAGAAGCGGCGTTCGGTAAAAACGGGATAGCGCCGGACTTATTTAATTTTGAAATCGTAGAGAGAACGTTTATAGATAATTTGGAATATTCCGGAAAGCTTTTAAGCTATTTAAAAGGAAAAGGTTTCGGACTTTCTATAGATGATTTCGGGACGGGATATTCCTCCCTTTCTTATCTTGCGGAACTTCCGTTCGACTATCTTAAAATAGATATTTCATTCGTCAGAAAAATGCTTCTGGATAAACATTCCAGATATATTGTCGAAACTATAATTTATCTTTCGAAAAAACTAAATATGAAATCCATCGCCGAGGGCGTGGAAGCGGAAGAGCAGTTAGAACTGTTAAAGGAACTCGGATGCGATTATATTCAGGGCTTCTTATTGTCCGAGCCCTTAGAAGAAACAAAATTCGAGAAACTTTTGGAAAATTAAAATTATGGCAAAAATTTTTATTACCGGCGGGATTTCCTCGGGAAAATCTAGCTTTGCGGAAGAAACAGCTCTTTCGTTATATAAATCGGCTATAGCCGCGGGCGGATGGCAGGTTCTATCCGAAAAAAGCCGCGCTTCGCTTCATTTTATTGCGACGGCGGGACTCGGAGACGGGAACGAATACGAAGACGCAGAGATGGATTTAAAAATCGAAAGGCATAAGGAAAGGCGGGATAGAGCTTTTACCGTCCACGAAAACTTCGCCGAACTTCAGGCGGAAATCGACGGCATCTGCAAATCTTTATCTTCCGAACCCGGTATGAAAAGCGGCGTAATCCTTATAGATTCTATGACGTTATGGCTTGCGTCCATTTTTAAAGACGTATCCGGTTACAATGCCGCTCTCGAATCGGTTATAAAATTTTCCGAACTTATTTCTAAACTCGAATGTTCGGTCCTTACCGTCGCGGATTCGCTCGGTTTCAATATGGTGCCGGTCGATGCATACGCCAGGAAATTTATCGAATTAAACGGTTTAATGGAGCAGGAGCTTTCCGCCGTTTCCGACAAAGCTTACTGCGTTATCGCCGGAAATCCGGTAGCGTTAAAGTAAAAAGACTTTCTAATTTATAATAAATAAAAATAATTTTTTACGGGTGCCGATATGAACGACAGAGACTATCTTTTTTCCGTCGCGGGCAAAATAAAGCCTGTCGATAAAAAAAAGTTTTACAAAATTGCGGAAAACAGGCTTAACAGGCTGATAAAGCCTAAAGGGAGCTTAGGCAGGCTGGAAGAATTTGCAAAAGACGTCGTCGCTATTACCGAAAAAGAAAGGCCTCTGTCAAGCAGAGGTTCAAATAATAAATTCGTATGCGTTTTTGCGGGAGACCACGGCGTAGTCGAAGAAGGCGTCAGCCTTTTTAAACAGGACGTTACCGTCCAAATGGTGAGAAATTTCCTGAGCGGAGGAGCGGCTATTAATACTATAGCGGACTCCGCGGGCGCGCAAGTTATAGTTGCCGACGCGGGAATAAACGCCGATGAGGACGCTATCGCAGTAACGCAGTCTTCAAGTTTTATAAACTGCAAAGTCAGAAAGGGAACGTTCAATATAAACAAAGGTCAGGCTATGACCGCCGCGGAAGCGGTAGAATCGATACTTAAAGGAATAGAGACAGCCTGCATGGTAAAGGAAAAAGGTGCGGAAATCTGCGCCACCGGCGATATGGGAATTGGCAATACGACTCCCGCATCCGCAATTACCTGCTTTTATTCAAAAAAAGCGCCGGAACTTGTATGCGGCAGAGGGACGGGAGTTAACGCGGACGTAATCAAAAAAAAAGCGGAAATCATAGAAAAGGCGATTAAATATAATATAAAGAACGGCGGAAACGGCGACGCCATAGACGTCCTTGCCGGAGTCGGAGGTTTGGAGATAGGCGCGATAGCCGGATTTATACTGGGATGCGCTATCAACAGGATTCCAGTCGTAGTGGACGGCTTTATTTCTACCGCGGGCGCGCTTATAGCTTTAAACGTTAACCCCCGTGTTTCCGATTATATGTTTCTGGGGCATCTTTCCAAAGAAAAAGGCCATAAAGCGGCGGTTAAACTTATAGGCAAAACTCCAGTGCTGGATTTGTCTATGAGGCTCGGCGAAGGCACGGGGGCCGTTATCGCAATGAAGATAATAGAAACGGCGCTTAATATGTATAATAATATGCTGACTTTCGAGGAAGCCGGGGTTATAGCTTCGAAGCTTAACAAATAAAAGAATATAATATAATAATTTAAATCATGTTTATATTGAGCGGATTATCCGAAGCCGTAAATTTTTTAACGGTATTCAAATTAAAAGGGAAAAGCCGAAAGCCGGACGGCGAAGACGCCGTTAAGGACGGAGCTTTATATGCGGAATATGCGGACCGTCTTAAAAAATCTATTAAATATTTTCCTGCCGCAGGTTTATTTATCGGACTGCTCCTGGCGGCGATTTTCTATATTTTTAATAGGTTCCTGCCGGTTCAGCCTTCTATTCTGCTCTCTATTTTTTTTCTTTATATTATCACCGGAGGGCTTCATTTCGACGGTCTTTCGGATACCGCGGACGGTTTTTTAGCATATCTGAAAAGTGGGGATAAAAACAGGTTTTATAAAGCGATGAAAGACGTGAACACCGGGAATGCGGGGAATACGGCGGTAATTTTTTACGTTTTAATAATGTGGTCGCTGATAACGCAGGCCGAACCGGCCCAAAGTTTTAACTCCGGTTTTATCGGTAATTTTAATTTCACGTATCTCGTTCTGCTTACTTTTCCCGTCGCGGGAAGATATTCCATAACCGTTATGTCTTATTTTTCCGGCACGCCCGAAAACTTTAAAGGCATAGGGACTATCTTTACCGAAGGAACGGATGCCGCCTCGCTTATCGCCGCCTCCATCCTTACCCTGATAATTATTTACTTTTTTTTAAAACTTGCCGGTATTTTTTCTTTGCTCGTTACGGTTTTGGCGGTTCTTTCGGCCGCGTTTTACTTCGGAAAAAAATTCGGCGGCGTTAACGGGGATATGCTCGGAT
>JAJYJN010000021.1 GCA_021789455.1 bacterium
TTTCTTCTATTAATTTTTTTGACTTTTCGTCTATTTTTTGCATTGTTTTATTTGTGGTGGGACAGAATTAAATTCTGTCCCTACTGTTTTCCAATTTGTTGCGGGTCGGAATTGAATTCCGCCTTACATTTTGTGGCGGGGACAGAATTGAATTCTGTCCCCGCAGTTTTCCAATTTGTGGTGGGTCGGAATTGAATTCCGCCCCACTGTTAAGATAACGACGTCAGCAGTTTATTAAGGAAGAACTGGATGTTGCCGTTAGATATTTTATTGTCTTTTTGAGACAATATATTATACGCCAATTTTTTAAAACATTGCGATGATTTTGAATCGGGAAAAATATTTGAAACCGGCCTCTGCATTATCACCGAACGCGAAAGATTATCGTCGCTTATAATATGCCCCAGATAATTTAAATTTACTTTAAGAAATTTATCGGAAACGAGACTTAAGTGTTTATAAACGTCCTTTGCTTCTTTTTCGCTTTTTACGTTATTAACTATAATCGAAAAATACTTTTCGCCGTATTTAGTGCTTAAAACCTTAATCAGAGCGTAAGCGTCGGTAATGGAAGTCGGTTCCGGAGTAACTACGACGTATATTTCGCTTGCGGCGAGGTTAAAATATAAAACGTTTGACGATATACCCGCTCCGGTGTCAACGAGCAGAACGTCTATCGGCTGTCCCCCCGCTTCTAAACTGCAGGCAAATTCGTCGAATCTCGACATAAGATTTATCTTCTGCGGTTCCGTAAGATTAGAAAGTTCAGGTATTCCGGAGGAGGCCGGAAGAATCATAATTCCGTTCTGGTCGGTCATTATAATATCGCTTAACTGCTTATCTCCGTATATAACCTGCGATATATTGTGTTTTGGAATCATGCCCATCAAAACCGAAACGTTTCCTAAACTCAGGTCTGCATCCATTATTATAACTTTTTTCCCCATCGAAGCAAAGCAATAAGCAAGATTGCAGACGATATTAGTTTTGCCTACTCCTCCTTTGCCGCTTGTAACGGAAATTATTTTCGTGTATGAATTGCCGTTTATGTTTACTTGTCTTTTCATTTTTTATATTCCTCGATTCGATTTTATGGCGGTAACAGAATTGAATTTCGTCCCCTGTTTCCATTTTATAGCGGTAACAGAATTGAATTCAGTCACCGCAGTTAGTTAGAGCGATGCAGGCTTTGGGAAAAATAAGGGGTAAATGTTGCCTGCATTTGCTTCTTCGATATCTTCTGGGACGTTTTCGCCGTAAGATACATAATCTACTGCGGAATCTTCAAGCATAAACAAACCTGCAAGATTGCCGATGCCTTTCGATTCGTCGGTTTTAGTTATTATAATTCCGTTAACTCCTATTTTATTCCTGAATGATTCATACGACCTTAAAGCGTCGATATGTTTAAAATGCGCCGGAACTATAAGTTCTATATTAACCGAACCCTTAAGTCCTTCAAAAAATTTAGATAGAGCGTTTAAACGGTAAACGTTATTATGGTTAACCGCGAATGTATCTATTATTACGACGTCAGAACGCGAACCGGCGATAAAAGCATTTAATCCCGAAGGATCCTTTGCTGTAGTAAAATCTATTTTAAGCTTCCCCGCATAATTTTTTAAAGTTTCATATCCTCCCATTTTTAAAGAATCTATGGAGCATAAAGAAACGTGAAGATTTTTCTCGTAGATAAACTTAGAGCATAACTTTGCGGCTGCCGACGTTTTACCGGAGCCGCTGTTGCCGGCAACGGCTATTACTATTTTTCCGTTCAAAGAACGGACGAATTTTTTTCTTTCGGTTTTTTTCTCGATTATTTTCTTGAAAAATTTCTTGAAATATTCGATTTTGTCTTCTTTCTTAAAATTAGACAATGTTATCCCTTTAAAAAATATATCTATTAATTTAGAAGATACGCTTCTGTCAAAAGAAATACCGTCCAGATAAAGCAGCAAATCGTTTTCTTTGAGTCCTCCTCCCTGCGTTCTTTCGTTTTTCAGCAAGTTTAAATCGAACTTTATTTCCTCCATGAAATTCTTTATTTCCTCAAATTTGACGTTAAGAGCATAATCGACTTTGTCTTCGACTATGCTGTCGAAATTTTCCTTTAAAAATCTGACGTCGTCGTAAATAGGCGCAAGCATGTCTTTATTAAAACATGCTGCTTCGTCTTTAGGAGGCATTATATCTTCTTCTTTATAATCGATAGCCGCGATAACTTCCAGAAACGGTTTGCCGAAAAAACCAAGCTCGCCGGCGGCGCCGTTAACCTGCCTCGTCGAAATAATAACGGCATCTTCGCCAAGGTCTTTTTTTATAAGGTCTATAGCATCTTTAATGTCTAAAACTTCGTATCTTTTAATCTGCATAAAATTTAATTATAATTTTTACGATATTTCAATCGTGCCTACCGGTTTTATTTTTATGTTAGGTGAAATCTCTCCTGTAGAAACTACGGTTATGCCGGGTATTATTTCGTTTAAAATATTTCTCAAAAAAAGCCTTATGCGCGGCTGGGTCATAATAACCGGAGACTGCCCCGAGTCTAAAGCTTTTTTTATTCCTTCTTTTACCGCCGAAACCATTTTACCGTAATAAGAAGGGTCTACACCGGAATATCCCGCACCCTGCTCTTTAGTTTTATTATATTCGTTGAAAATTACCGTTTCTAAATTTTTTCCAAGCATAAGAGGATGAACCGCATTGTCCTGTCCAAGCAATGTTTTTGTTATGGTCCTTTTCAAAGCGCTCCTGACGTACTCCGTAAGCAGGGTCGGGTCTTTGGTATTGGGCGCATAATTATGCAGGGCTTCTACTATGGTAAGCATATCTTTAATAGGAATTCCCTCCTGAAGAAGATTTTCCAAGACGTTTTGAACGGAACTAAGCGAAAGTACCCCAGGGATAAGCTCGTCCACTATTTTTGGATATTTAGAAGTAAGTATATCGAGAAGTTTTTGAACATCCTGACGGGTAAGCAGTTCGGCCGCATTGTTTTTAATAATCTCTACTATGTGCGTCGCTATGACGGCCGGTATTTCTACGACGGTCCACCCCGCCATTATCGCCTTCTGTTTTAATCCTTCGTCTATCCAGAGCGCAGGCAGATTAAACGCCGGCTCTTTCGTAACCACGCCTGGTATATTTTCGGAAACGGTGCCGGGGTTCATGGCAAGAAGTTTGTTGGGCATAGTTTCGTATCTTGCCGTTTCTATACCTTTAATTAAAAAAATGTACTCGTTTGGTTTTAAATTTAAATTATCTTTAATGTGAATAGGAGGAACTATAATACCCATATCGGACGCAAGCTGTTTCCTAATACCCTTTATTCTTTCCAAAAGTTCGCCGCTTCTGGATGCATCTACGTAGGGTATGAGGTTGTATCCAACTTCAAGCTCAAGAATATCTATCTGCATGGCATTTTCTATTATCTGCGATTCAGGAATCTCTTTCTTTTCTTCGGCTGTTTTTTTCGCAGTTTCCGTTTTTTTCTTTGCCGATTCCCTTACGATTATATAACCCGTTAAGGCCGCTATCGCCGCAAACAAAATAAAAGGCCAGTGAGGAAGCCCGGGGATAATTCCGAAAAAAAACAGTATGCCGGCGGCAGTGTAAAGGACTCTCGGATTAGATATAAACTGGTTCGAAAAATCTTTAGACAGGTCGCTTTCGCGGCTTGCCCTTGTCATTATAATACCTGCGGAAGTCGAAACTATTAAAGCCGGAATCTGAGCTACCAAGCCTTCGCCTACCGTAAGAAGCGTATAATCCGAAGCGGCCTCTAAAATAGACATATGATGCTGAAATATTCCTATAAGAAGTCCGCCGATTATGTTGACTATAATAATGATTATAGCGGCCACTACGTCTCCCCTGACGAATTTGCTTGCGCCGTCCATAGAACCGTAAAAGTCGACCTCTTTAGTCAAGTCTAACCTTTTTTTCCTTGCTTCCGCATCCGTTATAAAACCTGAATTAAGTTCCGCGTCTATAGACATCTGTTTTCCGGGCAATGCGTCTAAGGTAAACCTTGCGGATACTTCGGCAACTCTGGTTGCGCCTTTTGTAATAACGAGGAAATTTATTACTATAAAAATTATGAATATTACTATTCCCACAGCAAAGTTTCCGCCTACGACGAACTGCCCGAAAGACTGTATGACGACGCCGGCGGCATCAGGACCTTTGTAGCCGTAAAGCAGTATAAGCCTCGTAGCGGCTATTTCCAAAGAAAGACGGAAAAGCGTAGCCACCAAAAGAATAGTCGGAAAAACAGAAAATTCCAAAGGTCTTAAGACGTAAATAGAAATAAGAAGAATTATTATGCCGAAAGATATCGAAAAAGTCAGAAATATATCGAGCATCCACGTAGTTATAGGTATAACCATAAGCCCTATAACCATCATGAAAAGGAGCGCCAGCATTACATCGGTATTCCTAAAAAATATATTGCGGGGCATAACCGCCGCGTTTTCCGCTCTTTCAGCCATTTTTTAAATAAAGCTCCATATCTGTTTAAATTTTTGATTTGTAGTATATAAATGGGCAAGTATTTCGGCCACTGCTTTATAAAGCGATGCCGGAATCGCCTGTCCGGGTTCGCACGTTTCGTAAAGCGCACGCGCCACCATTTTATTTTCAACCGTCGGAATGCCGTTATCCTTCGCTATTTTTTTAATAAGCAAAGCCAGGTTGTCTGCGCCTTTCGCAATAACTACCGGAGCATTGTGTTTTTTATTGTCGTATTTTAAAGCTACCGCAAAATGGGTCGGGTTGGTAATGACTACATGAGCATTCTTAACCTCTTTTAAAATTTTTCTTCTTGCGATTTCCCTCTGCATTTTTCTTATTTTTCCTTTAACCTGCTGGTCGC
Source organism: bacterium (assembly GCA_021789455.1). The sequence goes on from JAJYJN010000021.1 coordinate 4,877, forward strand.
CTTCGAACTGTTTGGCTTCGTCTTTTACTTCCTGCTTAGTCATCATAAGACCTTTATTATACTTGTATTTCTGAAAAAAATAGTCGGCTATCGCAAGAACTATCAGTGCCATAATTATGTTAAAAAAAAGTTTATAAATAATTTTAAAAGTAAAAAAAGCGTCGTATGAAGGGGTCATATACTGCAATACCAATATCTTTTTTAAATAAGGATAGATAGTAAAATATGCTATAGCCGTTAATACGAAAAATTTAAAAATAGATTTTACAAGTTCGTTTAAGGACTGAAGCGAAAAAAATCTTTTAACGCCTGAAACGGGGTCTATTTTTGTAATATCGGGAATCAGAGGTTGAAAGGTCAGCAAAAAACCGACTTGCACGAGATTTGAAAGCACCGAAGCTGCAAAAACCAATAAGATTAGCGGAAGAATAGCATAAACTACGGTATAAAGTAAGCCGTCTATAATTTTAATACATTCCGTATAGCCTAAATTTAAATTGGAAAAATTAGATAAAAAATATACTAAACGGTCGTCGATGATATTGCCTATATGCGAAATATTAAAATAAAGATATATTATTACGGCGACAAAAACGAAAGCGGTCGTCACCTCTCTAGATTTCATTACCTGCCCTTTTTCCCTTGCGTCTTGAATACGTTTGGGAGTAGGCTGTTCCGACTTGTCGAACTGATCTTCCGCCATATTTAATTTATTACATTAATTATTATTTACTATGTATTTTATTTAACTGTTATTTTTTAATATATGCCATGTAATTTATCATATAATTAAATTCCGTTTTTAAACCGCCGAAGGACTGCATTACGTAATCGGTAAAATACGGCACGGTAACGTAAAGCATAAGAAGTCCTACCGCTATAGTTATAGGAAAACCTACGGCAAAAATATTAAATTGCGGCGCAATTCTTCCCATAAGAGCAATAATTACGTTTAATATAATCGCTACCAAAACTATAGGGATGCTTAAATCCAAACCTATTAAAAATATGTCGTTAGACCTTAAAACTAAATATTGAAAAATATGCGGCGAGAAATTGACGAAAGTTAAAGGTATAGTTTGAAAACTTCTGTATATCCCTTCTATTACAAAGAAAAAAGCAGACGTCTGTATAAAAATTATAAGAGCGACGTAGTTCTGCAAATTAGATATTAAAGAAACCTGCTGATTAGAGATGAGGGGATTTATAAGGCTTATCATTCCAAAACCGACCTGCGTACTTATAAGTTGTCCGGCAACTTCGACGCCGGTAAAAATTATAAGCACTAAAAACCCGAAAATAATACCTATAAGAGCTTGGGAAATAACGGCTAAAATCAGCTCCGGCAAGGTTAGATGAGGGATTATCTGAGTTTTAACCACTAAAGGATAGACTATTAACGACATGAAAAAGGCCAGACCTATCTTTGCCCAGTTTGGGACCGAAGAACTGCCGATAAACGGAAGAGCGACTATCATTGCGATAATCCTGAAAAATATCAGCATAAATTCTATTAAAAGATATCGATGAATTATAATTGCCGGCAAATCAGCTTCCTCCCCTTATATATTCCGGAAAATGAGAAAAAATTACCGTAGCAAAATTTCCCATAATGTTCAGCATCCACGGTCCAAAAATTAGCAAAACGATTATAACTACGATAATTTTGGGAACAAAAGTAAGCGTCTGGTCTTGAAGCTGGGTAACGGCCTGAAACATACTTATGAGTATTCCTATCGCAAGACTCGCTATAAGCGGAGGCGCGCTTAAATATAAAACCGTAAGTATTACTTTTTGAATTATAAAATTTACGAACGCTACCGACACCTGTACCCATCTCCCTATTTATTTATTATTTGGACGGAATTTAATTCTGCCCCCATATCCTTATCGCCGTTATGTATGAAAACTCTGTACCAGCGAACCTATTACTAAATACCAGCCGTTTACCATAACGAAAAGCATAAGCTTAAACGGAAGGGATATCATGGTAGGCGGCAGCATAAGCATACCCATAGACATTAAAAGGCTCGAAACCACAAGATCTAATATCAAAAACGGAAGATATATAAGAAAACTTATCTCGAAAGCCGTCGTAAGTTCGCTTACTATAAATGCCGGAACGAGAACGTAAGTCGGCACGTCTTTAGGAGATTTAATATTCTTGATTTTAGACATTTTAACGAAAAGTTCCAAATCTTTAAGTCTCGTCTGTTTAAGCATAAAACCCCTGACGGGCTGAATTCCTATTTTATAAGCTTTTTTAATTCCTATAAAACCTTTAGTATATGGAACGTAAGCATTCTTATATACGGAACTTATAACCGGAGCCATTATAAAAAAAGTAAGAAAAAGGCTTAATCCTATAATTACTTGATTCGGCGGTTCAGTCGTAAGCCCCAGTGAAGTTCTTAAAAACGATAAGACTACTACAATTCTGACGAACGAAGTCATCATAATCAAGATAGAAGGCGCTATAGAAATTACGGTAAAGATTAGAAGTATCTGAATAAGCATAGATACCTGCGAATGCGGCGCATGACCGGTCATAGTTATGGCAGGCAGAGCTAAAAGCGAAGTGTTTTTAAAGCTTTTTACTTTTAACATCGCTCTCCATCAACCCCTTAAGTCTTTCTTCTATATCGAAAAATATATTATCGGCTTTGTTTTTAAATTTGGCTTCGTTGATATTTTTAACTTTACCGGATTTATCTAAAGCATCTGCGGCGGTATTTTCCGGAAATTCCGACCGACCGCCGACCTTTTCCCTCATAACGTCCGCAAATCTGCCGTAGGTTTTGACTGCCGGCGAAGGGCTGGCGAACGGACCGGCGGCGTTCCCGTAAACAGGCGTTTCATCGTATGCCGCATAAGCTTCGGGATTAAATTGTTTGCCGCTTTTTCCTTTAATTTCTTTAGATTCTTTTATTTCTTTTACCGAAGTTTTGCCTTGCTGTTCGGTATAATCCGAAATTTCGGAATTTTGCTGACCGGCGGTTCCCTGTAAACGCCCTATCATCTGAATATTTGAAGGAGAGACTCCTACTAAAAAAAATTCTCTATTTACTTCTATAAGCAGGATAGATTTTTTATTGCCGAGATTAATAGAAGATATTATTTTCAGGCTGTTAATTTTTTCTTTCGTCGAAACCCTGTTTTTAAATTTATTCATAAAGAAATATATGCCGTAAATCATGGCGATAATAAGAGCTAAATAAACCGCGGTTTTAACGGCTTCAAGACCCATATTTAAACCGGCCGGTTTTTTTAAAGAAGCATTTTTTAAATTTAAATGTTTTGCATTGGAAAAAGCGCCGGCATTAGATGCGGCAGAGGGTTTAAGATTATTTTTCGATTTTGTTTTATTAACTTTACTTGTTTTGTCTGCGGCGTTATTTACCAAGACGGTATTTTTCTTTCCTACGTTTTTAAATATATCGGCGGGAAATCCGCCGACTATTTTAATAACCAAATAATTTCGATAAAATGAAGCAAAAACGTTTTTCCGTGCTATTTTTATACTTTTATTAAAATAAACGACGGCATCTAATCCCGAATTGCCCGCCGGTATAATTTCGGCGGCTTTAAAAAGCCTGCTGCCTTTAAAATTTACAAACTTGGATTGCCGTGCGGACCCATAGGAAACAGTATTATTAAAAACGGCTTCAATGCCGTATTTTTTATAAATCATATTTTTTAAAACGTTTTGCGGTTTGCCGTTAAATCTAAACCATATAAAATAAGAATTGTTTTTTTTGCTTTCCGAAACCGAAATTCCTTTTAACGTCAAGCCGCTTTCGGCATATGCTTTATTGAAGGCGGCGGCTAAAAAAATCAAAACCGCGGAAATAAAACAAAAAGTATAAAATAACGATTTAATTTTATTCATATTAAATATATTAAACATATTAAAGTTTTTTAACCCTTTCTACCGGGCTTATAATATCCGTCAGCCTGACGCCGAATTTATCGTTGACCAAAACAACCTCTCCCCTCGCCATAAGTTTGCCGTTAACGTATATATCCAAAGGCTCGCCGGCAAGTTTTGCAAGTTCTATGACCGAACCCTGTCCAAGCTGGAGCATATCGTTAATAACCATTTTTGTCCTCCCCAATTCTACCGATATGGTAAGAGGTATATCGAGAATAAAATCCAAATTTTTTGGCGGTTCGGCAGTTTTATCGGATTCGTCGAACGATGCAAATTCTAATTTTTTTACCGGTTTCTTAGGAGTTGGTTGCGCAGTTTCATTTTTTGCAGGTTTAATATCTTCGACTCCCAAATCTGCCGCGTCGGATGCCGTAGTCGTCACGATATTGCCGCCCGCTTGGCTTTGTTCCGCAGGTGCGGTGCTTTCGGACGAAGCATTTGCCCCTGCGCCGGCATTAGCGGCTTCTTCCTCTTTAAAGGCATCCTCCCAGCTGATATTGTCGTCTTCGTCCTCCGAAGGCGCAGCCTGCTTGGCTGTTTCTGCACCTGCCGCCCGGCTTTGAACCTGTGCGTCTTCTCCAGCTTTTTTTTCTAATTCTTCGGTCTTATTTTCTTCACTCATAATAGCCCTCTTTACCCAACGGTATGTCGGAAATTATTTTTACGGCAAGATTATTATTTAGTTTACCCGGATAAGCAATAAATTTCGGCAGATTTTCTATATCGATCACTAAAGGGTCTTCTATTCTTTTGTCTAACACTATAACGTCGCCTTTTTTTATTTTTAAAAAATCTCGGGAGCTTATGCTCGTCTTTCCGAGATCAATCCTTATATTAAGTTCCGATTCTTTAAGCCTTTCTTTAAATCTTTCTATCCATCTGTGGTCGACTTCAAGCTGTTCGCTCTGAAATCCGCTGTAAAGTTTTTCTTTAATAGGCTCTATCATTGAATAAGGTATACATATCATAAATTTAGAAACGGCGCCTTCTATGTCCACCTCGAATCTGCTTATAATTACGACCTCCGTAGGCGTAACTATAGTCGCAAACTGAGGATTTATTTCGCTTCTTTGAAATTCTATGTCTATCGGCGAAACCGGCATCCAAGCAGTTTTTAGCGAATTAAAAGCCATATCCGTTATTTTTTTTATCAGTTTGTTTTCTATTGGCGAAAAATCCCTTCCTTCTATTTTTACGTGCAGGTCGGTAGTGCCGCCGAAAAAAATATCTATCAGGTTATACACTAATCTTGAGTCTAAAACGAAAATAGCATAGCCGCGAAGAGGCGGCATTTTAAAAATAGTCAGGCTCGTCGGAAGCGGAATATTTTTTAAAAACTCCCCGAATTTCTGCATATCTACCGAAGTAGACGTTATTTCCGCAACTTTTCTTAGGGCGGAAGTTAAATCGTTTCTTAAAAGACGGGCAAACCTTTCGTTGATTATTTCTAGAGTGGGCATTCTGCCCCTGACTATCCTGTCCTGCGAAGTTAAATCGTAAGGCTTTATACCGCCAAGATTTTCTTCTTTTTTTTCCGATTCTATCGCGCCGGAAGATATGCCTCTAAGCAGAGCGTTAACTTCGTCTTGCGATAATATTTCAGCCATATTTTTATTTTTATTGAACTAAATAATTATTGAAATAAACTCCGGTTACGGTATCGTCTCCAAGAAGCTGATTAAGGCTCCTCGCTATCTGATGCCTTAAAGACAGTTGCCCTTGAGGACTATCTATTTCTTTTGACGTTTTTGAACTTAAAATCATGATTATACGGTTTCTTACCTTAGGGGTAAGCTGTTTGAAAATGCCTACGTTAGAACCGGGTTTTAATTCTATAGACATAGAAACCTTTACGTAAGCGGTTCTGTTAGTGTTTGCAAGATTGGTCAAAAAAGATTTAAGTTTTATCATCGGACCAGGCTGCACATTGGAAAGCTCAGCCGGTTTATTAACCGTGGTTTTGCTTTTTTTGGCGAGTAAAAAATGGTAAGCCGCAAAACCGCCGCCTCCAAGTATAAGCAGAAGCGGAACAATGATAAACAAAAGTTTTTTCTTCCCGCCTTTTTTATTGGATGCCTCTATCTGAGAGATAGTGGACATCTCCTCGTCGACATTGCCGAGTTCCTTGTTAGTTTTGCCGTTTTTGTCATCAGCCATAAACCGCCTCCAAAATTAAATTTATACAAATATCCTTACGAAAGATAATGCAATATCTATGCCATATTATCCAAAATTATAACATACAATATAATAATCTAATAAAATCAATGAATTATTGATTATTTTATAAATTAATTCGATATGGATATATTAAATAACATTTAAGATATCGTCATTATTCTGACGCTGTTATTCGTTTTCGTCAAATTTTTAAAATTAATTTAATTTTAATCGATTTTATATACAATAGCAATTTCTAAATAGAATTTAGCCGTATAAGCTAATTTGGGATGGGTGAGAAGGGAGCGGATTTATTATATTTTAATAATTAGAATTATCAATATTATTTTCCAGCTATGGCATTGGTGAAAAATATTGCGGATTTTACCGGCATCCTTGAAATTATAGCGGAAGCGGCTTTTGCGGTCATGTGCGATAAAATATATATCGCGACGCTTTTATCTATACCGGGAAGTATAGCGGCGGCTTTTCTTGGACTCATAGAAGAATAAACTGGTATTAAGTTTTTTATTTTAGCCTGCTGAGCGGTTTTTATATGATGGATTTTAGATTCAATTTTTTTTAACTGCTCTACTTCGGATTTAATCTGATTTTTGAGAACTTTAATCTCCTGTCTTTCCGCGGAAACGCTTGAAGCATAAGCCGAAACGGGCGAAAAACAGCAATAGCAATAAGATAAAAATACGGCGGCAAATATCAAAAAGGGAATAAAAAGAACGTTATGCAGACTTACTTTTTTCTTCATATATTATATATTATTATATATTTTTTATATATTTATTTATTGATTTATGAAACGGTTAGAAGCAAAATCGGAAGTTACGGCTTCTTCTCTTTTTAATTCGTTAATTTTATCTATCGCAAGATGCTTTTCTCTAAGTTTGTTTATTTTTTCATATTCTATTTTAGCTTCAATAACCGATTTTTTTTTAATTTCAAGTTCTCGTTCGGCAGATTCCTGTTCGGCAAGCAATTCGTTCAGCTTATACTGCAGGGATTTATATCCTGTTTCAAGCGTATTGTAACCGTATATGTCAGATATACCCGCAACCTGCGCCGAATAAGATTTTTTAAAAGATTCCAAAGATTTTTGAACGTCGAATATAGCTAAATTTATCAGCGCAACCCTCTTCTGAACTTCGGAAAGTTCGGTGTATTTTTTATCGAGAATTGTTTTTCGGTGGTTCAATATGTTCTGAAATTTAAATGCCATAGTTAATTTGTGACGGGGCAGAATAGAATTCATTCCTGCTTTTATATAATTTATACGAAATAATCTACTAATGCATTCGGATTGCCGTATCTTGAATCGTTTGTTCCGGCGGAAACCGTTTGCGTTTCTGCGCCTCCGTTTGAAAATCCGGAATTATAACCTGCATTGCCAGAAGTAAAAGCATTATTGAAAGACTCGTTTGCGCCGCCGCCGTTGCCGTTATTATAACCCGAACCGGTGCTTATATTCAAATTTATGGTAGAAAACCCCTGATTTTTAAGGGCGCTCTGCAGAGAATCCGAGGATGCCTGAAGCGCATTTTTTGCCGCTTCATTCTGCGCAAGCATATTGACCGTTATAGAGCCGCCCGAAGAAATCGCTTGATTAAATGCGTTTAAAGAATTTGACGGATTTAATGAAATATTTATTTTGACCGTGCCGAGCGAAGCCGGATTTAACGTAATAACAGCCGACTGGACGTTTCTTCTCAACATAAACATAACCGAATTAATCGCTAAAGAACCGGTAGTTTCACCTGCCGTATCGTCTTCGAGTCCCGACACGCCGTTACCGGTCAAACTGAAACCTGCGGAATTTCCGCCGGAAGCGGAAAGCGGATCTGAACCTGAGCCGGCTGAAACCGCCGAACCTGCGACGCCGAAAAAATTTGAAGATAAAGAACCGGAATCTCCGGCTTTTAAACTGCCGGCAGAGTTAATTCCGGAAGATACCGCTGAACCGGAAAGCGATAAACCTGCGCTGGACGAATTTTTAATACTTTCTGAATTAAGAGCATTATTTTTAATATCCTCGTTCAGCGTTTTTGCGTTTTGAGCGTTTATAACGCTCATATTTACATCGGCTTTTACGCCGTTATTTGCGGCGTTTGCATTAAAAATATTAATTTTATTTGCATCGGCGGTATTAGAATTAGGGTTTGCTTTGTTTGCGGCGGTTTTGTCCGTAATAATTTGGTTATAGGTAATTTTATTAGCAGCAACGTCTGATGATTTAGACGATGAACCGTCTGCGGAAACTGCTGCTGAGTTATTACGTACCGAAGCCTGATAGTCTTTGCCGTTAATATTTTTAACGTTATCCGCAAGCGCATTTATACCTGAATAATTGCTCCCGATATTTCCGGCATTGGAACCTCCGTCCGATACCTGCGTCCCGTTTGCGTTTAAGAGTGAAACGTTTACATCATGCTTTGATTTTGAATTTGCGCCTTCCGATGCGTTTCCGTTTCCACCCGTACCGCCCGATTTTACGTCTATTTTTTTTGCTGAGGGTAATTGTCCTGCAAAATTAATATTCGTATTTCCTATGAAATAAACGTTTCGTTCGTCGCGAATATTAGCGTTACCGTTTAGTACGGTATTTCCGCCTTTTTCCGAAGCGGTTTTATAGGATTTAGAGGAATCGTTGGACGTATGTTCCGTATTCCCATTTTTGCTTGAAACCTGCGATGAATCGCCGTTAGAAGCGGAAATTTTTGCGGCGCTTTTGCCTATGTCAGCGTTTGAATGTCCGCCGCCGGTATTATTATTATTTACAGGCTGACCCGCCTGATAACCGTTACCATTATTCGGCGAACTTCCGCTTATATTGTTTTCCGTCTGAGCGCCGTTATTATTGCCGACAGCATTCGCGCCGTTATTAAGTTGTTGACCCGTTGACGAAACAGGCGTCGATGTTTCGGCAGTATTGCCTGCCTGACCGCCTCCGTAAACATTAGACGCTCCGCCTGCAGACTGAAACGCTCCGCCTTGATTTTGACCGCCGTCCGAAACGGAAGAAGCGGCATTAGACAAGCCGCTTATAGAGTTACCGAGCATTTCGCCGAACGACCCCTGCCCGCCGAAACCCGACGAACCGTAACCAGTACCGGCACCGCTGGACAAAGAAAGCGGCTGACCGGAAGCGCTTCCCGAAACGGCGTTCATAACGTCGTTTACCAACGAAAGTCCCGCATCTACCGATAAATTCAAAGCAATATTTCCAAGCATAGTTTTATTATTTTATATTGTTTATTATTATTTGAAAAATAAATAAATCTGACACCTTTTTATTTTTTATATTTTTTTAAAAGATGACTAATATGTTTACGGAACAGCAGTTTCGAGTGCCGTCAATACGGCATTTTCCGTAGTCAACACTTTAGAGTTGGCAACATAGGCGTTCTGCGCAATAATCATATCGGTAAACTGAGACGAAATATCGACGTTAGACTGTTCAAGGGCAGAATCGGTTATATAACCGAAGTTTCCCGTATTAGCAGCGCCTATAGCAGGTTGACCCGATGCAAAAGTCTCAGCGTAAAGACTGTTTCCCTCCGAAGTAAGTCCCGTAGGAGCGATAAAGTTTGCAAGAGCGACCTGGGCGATATATTGGGTCTGCCCGTTAGAATACTGTCCTGAAATTTTACCGTCTTGATTTACCGTAAAACTGGTAAGCGTTCCGGTCGCATAGCCGTTCTGGGTAAAAGCCGTAGTAGCGGACGGAGCGGCGTACTGGGTTACGTTTGCTAGGTTTAAAGCTATATTTAAAGGCTGAGATGCGCCGTCGGGGAGACCAGATCCACTTGCATAAGCTGGAACGTCTGTTAAAGTAAGCGAAGGCGTACCAGTAATTTGACCGTTTGAATTAAATTTTATATCTGGGCTTGAGTCTGCTGTTGTGCTGAGCGAAGGTCTTTGTGCAGCTGTACCGTTAATTGAATAATAAGCGTTCCATGCTCCTGAAGTTGAACCGTCAGGCGCAAAAGTAACGGTCAAAGGCAAAGCGTTGCCAAGAGAGTCATAAACATTAATGGTAGTAGAATAGTAATCCTGGGCAGGGCCAACAAGAACTGAACCCCCGGGTGTAAATGCATTAGCGGTATCTCCGACTGGCATCGCATTAGAAAGATTTACCGTCTTATTTGCCGAACTGACGCTCGCAACAGTATTTAAGAACTGATAAGCGCCGGAAGTGGATGAAGTTGCTCCAATTTGAATATCCGAACCAGGTAAAATTCCATTAGTGGATGCAACGCCGAGAGTTTGCTGAGAAATCGCAGTGTTTTCGAGAATATTACTAGTTAAAGGAGAAGATAGTGTTACAGAACTGATAGTCGAGGAGGAGGGAATAGGTGTTAGAGCACTATTAACATATTCTCCATTTGTCGGGTCATATGTATAGGTACCACCACTTGATGTAGTATAAGAAGCCACGTTATAGAGATTTGTAGTTCCGTCGCCGTTGCCTATTAAAAGGCTTGTTGGCGCTTCTCCTGCCGTTCCTTTAAATGTCATATCGCTGACGTTTAAAGTCGTAGCTCCAGCCGAATAGTTTCCCGTAATATAGCCGCCCATAAAATCTCCTGTTGTTGTCGTAGAACTCTGCGGCGAAATATTAGAATCTAGATTTGCGGTCAAATCTGCCGTCGTCGTAGCCTGCGGCGCTATCGCTCCGGTATTAAGCGTTATTGCGCTGGGCGAACCGGCGGTCGCTATTCCCGCGGAATTTAACGGATAGCCCTGAACTACGTTTTGTCCGGTCGAATCTACTATCTGACCCTTCGCGTTTTCGCTGAAGGTGCCGTTCCTCGTGTAATAAGTCGAACCGTTAGGCGCCTGGACTATAAAAAATCCGTTGCCGTCAATCGCCATATTTAAAGGATTGGAGGTATTTTCCATAGCGCCCTGCGTAAACTGCTGTTGAATAGAATAAACGTCGGTTCCCAGACCTTCCTGCGAGTTCGACGTTCCGCTCAAAGTCTGGCTGACTAAGTTTTCGAATATCGGATTCGAGCTTTTAAATCCTATAGTATTAGAATTTGCTATATTGTTGCCTATGACGCCGAGATAAGTCTGGTTTGAATCTAATCCCGACACTGCCGTAAAAAGCGCATTTACGCCCATTTTTCATTCCTCCCTTATACTTATAACTTAAAAATCGAAATATTTCGTAAAAAATTATTAGAAAGTTAAAATTTACTTCCTATATATTATATCGGCATATTTTTATTATTTATAATAGTTTTTAATATTTTTAATATTTTATAACTATCTAATATTTTATCGGTTAAAGGTGTCAGATTAATTTTCCGCTAGACTATTTCAATTATTTTTGCCATCGTTCAGGCGGAAAATAAAATCTGACACCTTTAACCTAAATCTGACACCTTTAACCTTTACCGCCATAATAGTTGTAAAGGAAAAACCTTGACGCCTTTAATCCACATTAATAATCGCGCCTCTACCCTACATT
>JAJYJN010000117.1 GCA_021789455.1 bacterium
GAGTTATTAAAGTAGATACGTCTTTAGCTAAAAAAGAAAGTTTAATTTTAGCGGCGGACGATATAAAGGTCGAAGATATTAAAAAAAGCATAGAAAATGTCGGATACAAACCGTTATCGCATGAAGCCGTCAATGTTTCGGAAGCCGAATTAGAAGCAAGCGGAACGGAAACCGGCAATAGTGCCGAAAAAAACCATAATTACGATTACGATTTGATAGTAATAGGGGGAGGTTCCGCCGCATTTTCCGCCGCTATTAAATTTGCCGACGAAGGCAAAAAAGTTTGCGTTATCGAAAACTGGATTATAGGCGGCACATGCCTTAACAGAGGATGCGTTCCGTCGAAACATCTTTTGGAAGCCGCCAGAATATATTACGAACCGATAAACAACAAATTTAAAGGCATAGAAACAAAACAGGGGCGCATTGACGTAAAAGAACTTATAAAAGTTAAAACCGAACTTCTCGACGAGCTCAGGGAAATGAAATATTATAACGTATTAAAAGGTTACGGCAATATTACATTTATAGAAGGCAGAGGAAGTTTTGCGTCAAAAAATTCAGTAAATGTCATTCCAAACGATAAAAATAAAAAATCTTTCAATATTACTTCGGAAAAGTTTATTATAGCAACAGGTTCAAAAAACCAGATAATAAATATCGAAGGCTTAGAAGAAGTAGGATATATAACGAATGAAGAGATTTTAAAATTAGATTATCTGCCCGAAACTCTATTAATACTGGGTACAAGGGCTGTATCTCTCGAATTTGCGCAGATGTTTAGAAGGTTCGGTTCAAGAGTCGTAGTGATAGGGCGTTCAGACAGGATTTTGCTTAACGAAGAGCCCGAAATTTCGGAATCGCTTATAGAAATTCTAAAAAAGGAAGGAATAGAATTTTTACTGAATTCAAAAATTAGCAGGCTTTATAAAGAGAACGGCAAAAAATTTGCAGAAATTAAGACCGAAGCAGGTATTAAAAATATAAATTTCGACGAATTTTTAATGGCGACCGGAGTTATTGGCAATACCGACGGTTTGAATTTAAACGTCGTCGGTGCGGAAACCGACGAATACGGCTTCGTAAAAGTGAACGACGAATTACAAACGGCTAATCCTGATATTTATGCCTGCGGCGACGTTACCGGTTTAACGAGGTTAGTTACGACGGCGGCTTACGACGGAAAAATTGCCGCAGAAAATATGTTGCACGCGAAACATTTAAAAGTCGATTATTCTGCGGTTGCCCATACGATATTTACTGATCCGGAAGTGTCGTCCGTAGGATTGACCGAAGAAGCGGCGCTCAAAGCGGGATACGAAGTAATAAAAACCGTTTTTCCCGTAGAATACGTTCCAAAAGCAAGGTCTATTTTTAAAACCGACGGAGTAATAAAGATGGTAGCCGATAAAAAAACCGGCAGGGTTTTAGGCGTCCATATGGTTGCGCATAACTCGTCGGAAACTATTCAGCAGGCAAGCGTTTATCTTCAAAACGCTTACACTATTCAGCAGATAGGCGAAGAAATAGGCGTTTATCCTACTATGGCGGAAGGACTTAAGTTAGCGGCTCAAACATTTACGAAAGACGTCAGCAAACTCAGCTGTTGCGCGTAAATAAATAATTATGTTGCAAGTTTTGGGTTTACATGCTAAGTTTACAATCGCTTTTATTTATGATATTATACTCCTTAAATTTTAAGGAGTATAATCCTTGTTTTTTAATAGAATCATTTTAAATCATCTTAAGAAGCGTTTAAATACTTTCCGATAGTCATGCTTACCTAAACGACACTTTCACGCATTTATGTTATATAATTATATTATTATTCTTGCTATAAAAATAAGAGAGTAAAAAATAAATATTTTAGCCAGATGGAAAAGACGGATAAATTGATTTTGCGTTTGACCGAAGAAGCTAAAGGCAGGCAGGGTTCTTTGTTTTATATATTGAACGGCATAAACAAAGAGCTGGGTTATATACCCGAAGAAGCCCTGCTGCAGACGGCTGAAAACCTCAATATCTCTAAAGCCGAAGTTTACGGTTTTCTTAGCTTTTTCAGGAATTATAAAACGGATGCCGAAGTCGGCTATATTTATCGTAAAATAGTCGTCTGCCGGTCCGAAAGCTGCGAAGCATCCGGTTCAAAACAATTAATAGAGCATATAAAAGCAAGCTTAAATCTGGATTTTGGCAAATACAGTCCCGACGGAAAATATTTTTTGGATTATGTTTATTGTTTCGGACATTGCGCCGCCTCCCCCGCAGTAGAGGTGGACGGCATACTTTACGAAAAAGTAAATCCAGAGGTTTTCGATAAAATTATTAAAACCTTTGATTCCAATAAATTAAAAGAACCTGCCGAACTTAAAGCTACTGACGTCGTAAAAAAAGAAGCACCGGTCAAATCTCTTATATTTAAAAGGTGCGGATATATAAATCCTTTGTCCGTGAGCGATTATTTAAATAACGACGACGGATTTAAGACATTAAGGAGAGTCATAGAAGAAATTAAATCTAAAGGGGACGAAGGAAAATTATTATTAATTAACGAACTAAAACAGTCGAAACTCAGAGGCAGGGGAGGAGCGGGATTTCCCGCAGGTATTAAATGGGAAACGGTGTTTAAAGAAAAATCCGACGTTAAATATATAATATGCAATGCAGACGAAGGCGATTCCGGCGCTTATGCCGACAGGATTATTCTTGAAAGCGACCCTGCGTCAGTTATAGAAGGAATAATTATAGCCGGATTAATAACGGGCGCAGAATACGGCTATATTTATTTAAGGGCGGAATATGCGGCGGCTAAGTCGATAATCGAAAGCGTCCTCGCTTTATTGAAAGACGGCGGCTATCTCGGCAGCGATATTTTAGGTTCAGGCTTTAGATTTAATATCGATTTAATAACCGGAGCAGGAAGTTACGTCTGCGGCGAAGAAACCGCTCTTATGGAAAGCATAGAAAATAAAAGAGCAACGGTAAGGCAGAGGCCGCCTGTGCCGGCGGTCAGCGGCTTATACGGGAAGCCCACCGTTATTAATAACGTATTGACGTTTGCTTATGCCGTTTATATTCTTAAAGGTAATTCTAATTTAGAATACTTCCTATCTTTAGGTACGGAAAATTCTAAAGGTACTATGCCTTTTCAGGTTTCGGGAGCGGTTAAAAATCCGGGAATTTTTGAGATTCCATTCGGAGTGACATTGAAAGAACTTTTAGAACTTGCGGAAGCCGATGTTAATGCCAAAGCAGTTCAGGTAGGAGGACCTCTCGGCGCTTA
>JAJYJN010000118.1 GCA_021789455.1 bacterium
TAATATTAACGTGAATATTACCGTCTCCGAAATGTCCAAAATTTATTACGGGTATATTATATAATTTTGACGTTTCTTCTAAAAATAAAAGCATTGTGGGAATCTTATTTATAGGAACGGCAATATCGTTATTTATTTTGAGGTCGCCGTATTTTCTTAAAGACGGAGATATAGCCTTTCTTGCTTCCATTATTTCCTTTTTTTCTCCGGTAGAAGATGAAGAGAAGAGAAAAACAGGTGAAAATTCTTTCAATATTTTTTCATATTCGCTTATTGATTTGTCTACCTCTGCCCGAGAACCATCGGCTTCTATGATAAATAAAAAATTTCCTTCTATTCTTATTATATCGCTTTTAAAATAACTCTTAACCGATTCAATGGATGATTTATCCATAAATTCTAGCATCGAAGGTCTATTCCTTAGTTTCAGTAGAGAAATCGCGGCATTGAATCCGTTATTTATATCGTTAAACGATACTAAAATCAACGAATTGGCTTCTGGTTTAGATAAAATTTTAAGGGTAATCTTAGAAAAAAGACCAAGCGTGCCTTCCGAACCGGTAAAAAGCTCTGTAAGATTGTACCCCGATACGTTTTTAACGGCTTTTGAACCCGTGTTTATTATTTCTCCTTCCCCCGTTATAACCTCCAGTGCAGCCACGTAATCTTTGGTAACGCCATATTTGACTGCGGCGGGCCCACCAGAACATTCGGCGACGTTGCCGCCTATAGTCGAAAACTCATAACTTGCCGGGTCGGGAGGATAAAAGTATCCTTTTTCGGAAAGGTAAGTTTTTAAATCGGCGTTTATTATGCCGGGTTCGACGGTAACGAACATGTTTTCTTCGTCTAATTCCAAAATCCGGTTCATTTTCGTAAACGAAACTACGACGCCACCTTTTAAAGGCAGGCTCCCCCCTGAAAATCCGCTCCCCGAACCTCTTCCTACGACCGGAGTATTATACTTTAGACATAATTTTACTATCTTTGATATTTCTTCCGCATTAA
Organism: bacterium; assembly: GCA_021789455.1. The sequence continues at coordinate 1,009 of JAJYJN010000118.1, forward strand.
GCGGAAACACGACTACGTCCGGCATAAAATCCTTGGACGTAGCGTCGTAGGAATAGCATAGAAGTTCCTCGGTTTCCGACAGAACCCTGTCCTTTCCCAAAAGAGCTTCAAATTCATTTATAAGTTTTTTATCCATAATGCGATAAATATCCTACCGCCGCTCATGCGGAGATTACGAGCTTTTCGTTTTTATCGCCTCGGCAACTTTTCCGAAAGCAACCGCCCTGTGCGATATTGTGTTTTTTTCCTCCGCGCCTATCTGCGCCGCCGTTTTATTAAACTCAGGCACGATAAAAACGGGGTCGTAGCCGAAACCTTTCGTTCCGCTTATTTTATCGGCAATTAAACCGTTTAACCTTCCGTAAAAATATTCAAACTTATTTTTCTTTATAGAGTAAAGGCAGGCGTAACATACGAATTTAGCACGCCTGTTTCCTGCACATTCCTTTTTTAAATTCATATTATCAATAAGTTTCTCAATATTTGCAATATCAGAAGCATTTTCGCCGGCATATCTAGCGGTAAAAAGACCAGGGGAGCCTTCCAGACACTCTACCTCAAGCCCCGAATCTTCACTTACGATAAAATCAATATTTAATTTTGTCTTTAACTCAGGATTTTCGTCCAAAAATTTCAGGTAGCCTTCGGCTTTAATTTTTGCGTTTTCTTCGTAAGTCGCTCCGTCTTCTATTATTTCAATGCGGTAATTCTTATCAAGATAAATTAAGTTTAAATCTGAATTTGAACCCGTATATTTACCCATTATAAATTTAATCTCTTGAAACTTATGCGCATTACCGGTAGCTATCAGAATATTAGACATACTTAACTGTTATTAAAGGAGGCTATTTATTATATAATATTAAAGTATTATAACATATAATAAATAATAAATATGTTTTATATTTTATATCATTATGCGTCAGCGGCAGGTTATGCAACATCTTTCTCTTTGTGGCTCTTATTTCCGAAAATATAAAAATAAAAGGATTTGGCTGACTGAATAGTATTGAGTTTAAATTCCTGTTGGGAATAATGATTAAAATGAGCAGTGGTTTTCTTTTCTTTTATCTGCAGTCTAAAATCCGAAGCGGTTTTTCCGTAAAAGCCCGTGTAACCTTTGCCTATAAAATCGCTTCTATGAGCGTCGCTTACGCCAAGTTGTGGAAGCCCAATAGACACGTTTGCAAGAGAAGCCGCCGCGTTAGAGAAAATAGAAAACGTACTTGAATTGTTAATAACCTCTACGGCATCGAAATCTAATTCTTTTAAAAGCTTTCTGATGGGCTGATAGCCTTTTTCACTATAGGAAACGAAATAATACGGATGGGGGGCTATCGCAAGTCCGCCTTGCGAATGTATTTCATCGATAGTTTCTTGAGCCGTTTTGCCTGGAATTATCTTTTTTTCCAAAAATAAGCCAATAATATGCCCGTTCTTCGTTGAAATCTCCTCACCGATAATAACGTCCACTTCTAGGAAATTGTTTTTTAAAGCATATTCTTTTGCTTTAAATGCCCCTTTAATCCTGTTATGGTCTGTTATGGCAATTACGTCTAGTTTTCCGGCCGCCGCCTCAACGATATCTTCAGGGGAACTGTTACCGTCGCTGTAACTTGTATGTATATGGGTATCCGCTTTAGAATATTTCATTTAAATCAACTCCGGATATATTTTATTATATATATTATATCGCATAAGGAATGAAATTATTACAAGAACCATGATTGCAGGAATAAGTTCATAACCGCCGAAACTAGTTAGGGAAATTATAAGATAGCACAAAGCCATACCAAGAAAACCTAAAATCTGAATAAATTTCCTTCCGAGTTTATCCATTTTAATAATTATTTAGATTATTTCTTAATTTATTCTATCGTATAAATATTCCGGTCTTGTTATATTTCCTTTAAATTGTTATTCAGTAAAACTTTCGGAGCTAATTTTATTATTATCCCCGAAAGTTAATGGAGGTAAAGGATATTGCTTACAGCATTATTAAAAATCTTAACATATTAAATATTACATTTGGGTTAAGATTCTGTTAAATTTTTGTAATATATTATCGCTTTATATTTTTTTAAATCAATCAAATTTATTTTTATTCATAATATATTAATAATTTGTTTACATTGCCTCGTTATACTATAAATGTATATAATGAATATAATATTAAAATTTAATATAAATTTATGATAAAAGCTTTAATGATAGAAGACGACAGGGAAATCGCCGAA
>JAJYJN010000119.1 GCA_021789455.1 bacterium
AATTATGCCTTTTGGATTTCGACGTTAAGGCTTTCATTCTTTCCAGAAAGGATGCCCTATTGTAAAGCCCAGTCAGAATGTCGTGGTAAGCCATATATTCTATTATTATCTTGTTTTCTTTTTCCTCGTCTTCCAGCGAAATAAGGTATATTTTATTGGATAGGTTGCCGACAAGCGTCCGTAGAAGTACTATAACGTCTTTGGCAAAGGCGTTTGTTTCGGCGTAAATTGAAAGCGCTCCTATATTCTTCTCGCCGTTATTAATAGGAAGGGATATAACGGCATTGGAGTTTAAACTGCCGAAGAAATTTTTATATTCGGCGTTAGCGTATCCGGAATTCATGTAATCGTTCTTAACTATCGGCGAACCGGCTATGAAAGCGTCTATGACGATGGTTTCGCGCCCGGCATGTTCTAAAAACGGATTGCTTTCCGTCATTTTTTCCTTAAACAATTCGGCCGCTTTTATAATACCGGTGTAAAATTAAAGGCGATAAAGCAAAATTTTTGTTATATTATCATTGAATACGCAAAATGTCAAATTCATAATTTTCGTAATTTTTGGCATTTTCGGGGATTAATCTTATTGAGTAAATTAACCGATTCTGATATAATTTAATATAATACTAACGGTTTTCGCGCTTTCTTAGCTTCCGGCGCAATATTTCCAAGAACTTATATATGAAAAAAATTTCCGTCGAACGCCTTGAAATAGGAATGTATGTTTCGGATATTAACTCGTCTTGGACGGACCATCCTTTTCTGCTAAATCAATTTCTTGTTAAAGACAAGAAAATGATTAATAAAATTATTTCCGTCGGCGTCCGCGAGGTTTATATCGACCCGTCGAAAGGACTCGACGTTCCGGATGCGCCTACTTATGCGGAGATACAAAAAGAAATAGAAGGCGATATGATAAATATTGCCGGAGATAAAAAGGAAGGGCGCAGGGGGGATTCATACCGCAGGGTTACTATTTATGAAGAAATGGGCAGCGCCAAGAAAATTTTCGGCGAAGCCGTAAGGATTATACATAATATAATGAACGAAGCGCGGCTCGGCAATCAGGTCGGTATCGAACGCGCAGAACCCGTGGTCGGGCAAATCTCCGATTCTATCCTGAGGTGTCCCGATGCTTTTTTGTCGCTATGCCGCGTTAAAAACAAAGACGATTATACTTTCCAACACTCCGTCGCCGTTTGCGCCCTTCAGGTAGCTTTCAGCCGTTCCGTCGGACTTGACGAACGCAGTATATATTACGCCGGAATAGGAGGGCTGATACACGATATAGGCAAAATTATGGTACCCGGCAATATTTTAAACAAACCCGGCAAACTTACCGAAGACGAGTTTGCGATAATGAAAAGCCATGTTTCGGAGAGCAAAAAAATTCTTGATTCTATCTCAGGAATCGAAAATATTTCCAAGCAGGTTGCCTGCGAACACCACGAACGCTACGACGGCACCGGTTACCCTAACGGGCTGTCCGGAGAGGCGATATCCCGGACAGGCAGAATGGCGGCTATCTGCGACGTTTACGACGCTATAACTTCGGACAGGGTATATCATAAAGGCATGACGCCGCATGAGGCGCTGAGCAAGATTCTGGAGTGGAGCAGTTTTCATTTCGACAGGCTTCTCGTGGAACAGTTTGTGCGCGCAGTGAGAATTTATCCGGTAGGAACGCTCGTTCAACTTAAATCCGGTTTAATCGGGGTTGTCGTCGAGCAATGCGAAGAGAATCTTTTATATCCTTCGGTAAGGGTTTTTTACGACTCCGGCCGCGGCAGGTATGTAGAACCCCTATATTTGGATTTATCTAAAATAAACGGCGAAGATAAAATAGAACTCCAGGTATCCCCTGAAAAATTGGGCATCGACCCTTTGAGTTTCCTGTAGCTATGGAAAATTATTCATGCTTTAATAAGCTGACGTATCCCATAATAGTAATAAACGATAAATTAGACGTATTATTCTTAAATGACGCGGCTAAAGAAGAGTTTTTTTCGGAAATCAAAAATTTGGGGCACGATATCAAAACGACGTCCGGCATCGGGTGCAAATGTTTCGACGTAACCGGCGTAAAGGATAGGTCCTGCTTATCCAGCAATAAAAAATGTCCGCTTAAAGAACTGATAGCCGATAAAACCAAAAAAAAAATAATAATTTATAACAATAACAACGGAAAGAGCTTCAGGGTCGAGGTTTCAAGAGACGGCGGCAGCGAAAACGTATTTATAGAATCTCACATCGACGTCTCGGAATACAGGTCGGAAATAAATAACTTAGAAAATTATATTGAAAATTTTAAGATATTTAAAGAATTTTTTTATAAAAATTCCAACGTTATGGTTCTATATGACCAAGAAACCGGAGAAATAAACGACGTAAACGAATCGGCGAGCAATTTTTACGGATATTCCAAAGAGGAACTGGTAGGCAGGACCGTTTTCGAAACCATAAATCCTTTCATAGACGTTAACGCCGCCCGAGAACATTTCAGGTTAGTTTTTAAAAATAAGCAGAATGTTTTATACGGCATTAAACATAAACTTAAAAACGGAGATATAAGGGACGTAGAGGTATATTCGTCCATTATAGGTTTTGAAGGTAAATCCTTAATTTTAAGCATGGTGCTGGACGTAACCGAGAAGCTGAGATTAAAAGAACAGCTGGATATCCGGCTTAGGCAGCTGACGCAGAACGAGGCGCACCTCCTGCGCTTGTCCAATTTTAACGCGCTTTTGGGCAAAGTCAACCAGCTGACGGCGCAGTCCGCCGACGACAAAACGCTCTTTCAGTCTTTCTGCGATGCGGCTATACGCTATACTCATCTTAAATCCGTCTGGATAGCCAAACCGGATGCTAACGGGATTTTCAGGTTTCTTGCCTCATCGGGGGCATCGGGTTATATAGAAAATTTAATATTATCCGCCCGCGAGGAAGAACCGGAAGGGCGTGGCAGCGTAGGGCGGGCGTGGCGGACGCAAAAACCCGTTTATGTTAATTCGTTTAAAAATGACCCCGCGCAGCATTTATGGGTTAATATCGCGAAAAAATTCGATATATCTTCTACCGCCAGCTTTCCGATATATAGAAACGGCAGTATTTGGGCGGTATTTACCATAAACCATTCAGAAGAAAACGTTTTCGACCCTCAACTTAAAGAGCTTTTAGAACAGATTAGCAGGGATATCGGTTTCGGACTGGACAGAATAGATATAGTTAGACAGG
>JAJYJN010000120.1 GCA_021789455.1 bacterium
GTATTATTTATTTTTAAATCGGTGTCGATTTAGGAAAATTAATTTAATTTAACGATATAAAATTCCCCACCTGGATGGGGAAAATTAAATTGCAAAAGTGGGGATTTTTTAATTGCAAAAAACAGTAGTGCAAAATTAACCATAAGACCCTTATGTTATTATATAAATCAGTTCAAAACGACAATAAAATAAAAAAAAGAAATTTAGATATATAATATGTCAAAACAAAAGAATAAAAACAAAAAAACGGAAAAAAACGTTAGAAATAATTCCAAGAAAAAGAAGATACTCAATAATAGCAACAATCTGCGGAATAAAATCGAAAAAGGTAATTTAGTTAAAGGCAATGCGGACAATAGCAATATAACAGACAAAGCCATTAATAATGCACTCAATAAAGCAGGTAATGATATTATTCCAATAGAGATCGAAAGTACCAATTCTAAATATTACAGCGAACCTGCTACCTTCCCCCTAAACGTTCGTATTAAACGTTTAAGAAAAGAAGCGGGGCTTACTCAGGAAACCCTTGCATCTTTACTCGGCGTATCAAGACCTACGGTGACACAGATGGAAATAGGCACGAGAAGACCTACTATTCCGGATTTGATAAAACTTGCCGGTATTTTTAATTTAACGTTAGACGAACTATTAGACGTTAGAGACGATAAAGACCTTAAAGACGTTAAAAGCGGTATTAAATCTAAACCTAACAATTCGACCGATTCTCTCTTTGGCAATTTAGGCGGCTCTTTCGACATGTCCCAAAGCTTTATGCTTTTAAACGACGAAGAAAATTCTAAGGAAAATACATTAGAAAAAAATAAGAAGAAAATTAAGAAAATAACTTTTAAGTTCGATAAAGAAAAGTTTAAAGAGCTAATTATCTATATTTTAAATAAAATTGCGTCCCATCCGGAATTTAACGAACAGACGCTCCATAAGATACTATTCCTGATAGACTTCGAGCATTATGAAACATATAACAAGCATTTTACCGGAGAGACTTATCTAAGGCGCAAAAACGGACCGTATCCCCGAGACTATAAACTTATTATCCCCGAGATGATTAAGTCCCAAGAGATCACCCGCATAGAAGACGAACACTTCGTATTTCCTTTTATTAAGTATCTGCCGCTTAGAAAACCGGAACTTGAAAAGTTTAACGGCATAGAGCTAAAAACGATAGAATCCGTCCTCTTTGAAATATCCGATTTAACCTTCGACGAGATTAAACTTAAATGCGACATGGAGCACGGCGCGATAAGAACGAAAATAGGGCAGGTAATAGAATACGAAATAAGAGCTTTAGATATCGATAATTTTAGTTTTTGATTAAAAATTCAAAATTTTTTGATTAAATTCAAAGCATAGACAATTTATTTTAAGACCGCAAAAAAAATCCTTAAATATCATATTGAATTAAAAAATCCGACAAGTTATAGGGAAATTTATGAAGCTACAACTAATGTTATAAGCAATGCAAAAAAATTCGGATTTAAGGAATTACAGGCATCTTATCACTTAAGTCCTGGAATACCGGCAATGCAGTTGTATGGATTATTTTAGCAAACACTTCTCATCTATAGTATTTATAAACTTTTACTCAATTCCGACAATTCCGCTTAAATACATAAATTTTGCTATATTTTACTATGCGTTGCAAAATCGTTGCAGTGATAAACCACTTAAACCTAAAACCCGACGACCAACCGCTTAAAAGCTTTAAAACCGAAAAACCAAACCTCCAAGAAAAGCTTAATTCAAGGAAGTGAAATACCTAAATCTTTGCATATTTTACGGGCAAGATTATCGTCTATTTCGTTATGCCTTGGAACGGTAGAATGTTTATTCAAAGAACGATTAAGCCACCATGAATGATTACCGCCTTCACGTTCAAATTCGCAGCCGTTAGCCTTCAAGTGCTTTATAAGCTGCTTCCGTTTCATATGGCTATAAGTTCTGTTTCATAGCCATTGCCGGCTTCTTTAATGGCTTCGCCGCGGTAAATTTCCAGAGCCTCTTTAAGGGCCGATTTTAAAGATACTAAAAGTTCTTCTTTAGTTTTTTCCTGACAGTTTACGCCCGGAATTTCTTCTATCCAACCTATCCACCAGGGACCAGATTTTTTAATTATAGCGGTAAACATTTTAACCCCTTTTTTAAATTGTTACTGATAATCATAATATTACCAGTAATCATATTGAAATGCAATGCCCCTTAAATTGCCGATAGAAATCCGTAAAATGGTTTTAAAGTTATATTAATACTGGATTCCTGCATCTTTTGCCTACATCAAAGATATGGAGTTTAGCGTTTATAAAGCCAAAGGCTTTATGCTAAACGTAATGCTTTATAAACGCAGGCAAAAGATATGCAGGAATGACACCTGCTTGGTTAAAACCTAAAAACATGCAAAGTCATTCCCGCGAAAGCGGGTACGGTTTAAAGCCGTCGGTATTTAGACGGCTCATCCAGATTGAAAATTTTCTATCGGCAATTTTGGGATTAAAAATGATAAGAAAAGAAGCGGATACCGATAAATGCCATAAATACTGCGGTTTTAAGTGGTGGGCTGTCCCGGGATCGAACCGGGGACCTACTGATTAAGAGTCAGTTGCTCTACCGATTGAGCTAACAGCCCGAATAGATTTAATTGAAAATGCGGGGAATTATTTATGCCTACCAATTATATACTATTTTTATTTTTTTAGTCAATTTTTTTATTAATGATATACTTATAAGTAAGAGCATCTATTTAACATTAGGCTGGAGGCGGATAAAAAGAATTATCCGGAGAGTTCATATGATATTCAAAAACAGGCGGGAAGCGGGAAAACTGCTTGGAGAAAAATTGTCGGCTGACAGGCTCGGCGGAGGAAATACCGTGGTGATAGGTTTGTTGAGAGGCGGTATTCCGGTCGCTTATGAAATTGCGGCGGCTTTAAAATCTCCGTTAGACGTGGCGCTGGTAAGAAAGATAGGCGCTCCGAACCAGGAAGAATTAGCCATAGGGGCGATAGTTGACGGGAAATCGCCGAAGGTTTATCTCAACGAGTCTCTCATATCGCGCATTAATATACCGGAAGGATATTTAGAATATATTGAGAAGATTAAACTTAAAGAGATAAGAGAAAGGGAAAAAATTTACAGGCATAAAGGAGAAAAGATAAGCGTCGTCGGAAAGACCGCGATAATCGTCGATGACG
>JAJYJN010000121.1 GCA_021789455.1 bacterium
GGTTATAACTAAGAACCGTTTAAGGGATATAAGCCCTCTTGCGGTGGGAAAAGGTTTAAAAACAAAAGTTAATGCCAATATAGGTTCTTCCGGAGATAACCACAGCGTCGAAGAAGAATTGGAAAAATTGTTCGCGGCGATAAGCAGCGGAGCTGATGCCGTGATGGACCTTTCTACAGGCGGAAACATAATAGAATTCAGGCAAAATATCCTTAAAAATTCAACGGTTCCGGTTGGAACGGTTCCGCTTTACGAAGCATTCCAACCTGCCATGGAAAACGGCGGTTCCGGCGGATTAAGTTTTATCGATAAATTCGACCCGGAATATCTCTTCGAAGTTATAGAGAGACAGTGCGAAGAAGGGGTCGATTTTATTACCGTCCACTGCGGGTTGACGTTAAACGCGATAAAAACCATGAATATGCAGACTAGGATTATGGGTATAGTTTCGAGAGGCGGTTCCTTGATTGCTTCATGGATGATAAAAAAAAATAAAGAAAATCCCCTGTATGAAGACTACGGCAGGCTTTTGAAAATAGCAAAGAAAAACGACGTCGTTTTAAGCTTGGGCGACGGATTAAGGCCGGGCTGTCTTAACGACGCTACCGACAGGGCGCAGATTACCGAACTAGTGACGCTCGGCGAATTGCAGAAAAAGGCGCTTGAAGAGGGCGTTCAGGTAATGATAGAAGGTCCGGGACACGTTCCGTTGAATCAGGTCGAAGAAAATATAAAATTGGAAAAAAGCCTGTGCAACGGAGCCCCTTTTTATGTGCTGGGTCCTTTGGTTACGGATATAGCTCCCGGTTACGACCACATAACAAGCGCAATAGGCGGCGCGATAGCCGCGGGCGCGGGCGCGGATTTTCTGTGCTATGTTACGCCGGCAGAACACTTAAGGCTTCCGTCCGTATCGGACGTTAAAGAAGGGGTTATAGCTTCTAAAATAGCCGCCCATGCCGGAGATATCGCAAAAGGAATCAAAGGCGCGCTAAATCTAGATATAGAAATGAGTAAAAACAGGCGCGCGATGGACTGGGAAAAACAGTACGAATGTGCGTTGGATCCAGAAAAAGCAAAAGAAATGAGAGCATCTCTCCCCCTTAAAGACGATAAAGTCTGTTCCATGTGTTCTTCCTACTGTTCCATTAAATTAAACGCTTCTTTTAAATAAAATTAATTTATAAATGATAAATCGCAATGGATGAACTCAATAATGAAGTACGGAATATAAACCGAATCATTTCCGAGATTTACGGCGAGTTTAAAAATGCCCGTAAAATCAATTATAATGAACAAGGCATTATTAAATACGATGCTTCCCATATAGATAGGTTCGGTTCGTTCAAGTTTTTTAAAATAAACGGCGAATATATTTTAAAGCCTTTATCCGATGAAAATTCCGCTGTAAAAGAATCCGGCGGAAGCGGCGCAGACGGTTATTCGCTGTCGCTGTCCGATTTTATAGGAATAGACAATATAATCAAAGACGTTTTTCGGAATACTATGAAATTTGCTTCCGGTAAACCTGCAAATAACGTGCTTTTATGGGGCGACAGAGGAACGGGTAAATCTTCGCTTATAAGGGCGCTGGCAAAATCGTTCGGCGAACCGCCTTATATAAACAGGATAAAGTTTATAGAAATAGTGGAAGACACGGCGGAGCTGATTTACCAGTTAATCACCGTTATTAAAACAAAACCGTACCGTTTTATATTGATTTTTGACGATATCGCATTCGACGCCGACTCTTTATTTTATAAAAAACTAAAATCCATTCTCGACGGCGGATTAGACGAACTTCCGGAAAATATAATTATTTACGCAACGTCTAACAAGCGCCATCTTACAAAGGAAATATTTTCTGCGGAAAAACACGGCTCAGGCTTCATACATCCCGAAGAAGAAGCCGAAGAAAGCCTTTCGTTAAGCGACAGATTCGGCCTTACATACGGGTTATACAGTTTTAACCAAGAAACGTATTTAAAAATAGTTGAATTATATTTGAAAAAATACGGAGTTAAAACGTCTTCCGTAGATATGGACGGCATCAGGAAAAATGCCGTAAATTATGCGCTTATTAAAGGTTCTAGGTCGGGAAGAACGGCAAAACAGTTTGCTATAAGCTTAATTAAAGATTAGCTAAGTTCTATAAATATTTTTTCTTGCAAAAATTTTCAAAAGTTATAAAATTTAGATACGATATATTACTAAATTTAAATTAATATTAAATAAAAAGCCGTCAATGTCCGAAATAAAATATTCCGCCGGATACAGGCCGAAAATGTCCATCAAGGCTAAATTAGTCTTGTCCTTTTCTCTAGCCGTTTTAATCCCCCTGATTCTTTTAGCCCTTGCCAATACTTATATATTCAGGAACCAGACAAAAAAAGAAAGCCTTAATAAAGTCAGGATTACGTTAAGCGGGGCGCAGAGGATTTATTATTCGCAGGCAAACCGCCTTAAAAACGGTTTTTTGATAAGCTCTTACAATCCTTATCTGATAAATGCCGTTATTCATAAAAATATTTCTTTCCAAAATTCATTAATAAAATCATACAAAGACGCTTTTAATTTTGCGGACTATATAGGAATAACCGACAAGGAAGGGTTTATTTCGGCATCTACCGGAGGAAGGAGAAACTTCAAGCCTTCCCTAGGAGGCATGATATTCGAAGCTTTCAGGACCGGTTTTCCCGTCGTAAAAACTGCGATTGTAAGAAAACAGACCCTCCTGAGGATGAATATTAAAATGGCGGACAACGCTTCAAATATGTTTTTGGTAACGGTAGTTCCCCTGTTTTACGGCGGACGCCCTATAGGTTCGATTTTCGGTTTGATTAACTTAAATAACAACAACTATTTACCGGAAACGATTTATAACGAATACCATTTGAAAACTGCCGTTTTTGCTTCCCTTTTTAACAGGCAGGTGTGCCTTTCGACCCTAAAAATCCCCGGAAACATTTTCGGCAAAGGCTCGAGGCTTCCGGAAAATATTCATAATAAAATAAAAGACGGAAAGAATTTTATAAAGGAATTGAGCTATAACGGAGAAACGGTTTTTGCCGCATTCCACCCGATAAAAAACATAAACGGCAGGGTTATAGGCTCCATAGCCGTCTTTATTTCAAACAGGCATTACGTAACGTTATTCAGAAAGACGGCGGAGTACGCAATATTTATTATTTTGGTAGGCCTCGT
>JAJYJN010000122.1 GCA_021789455.1 bacterium
CAGCGCCTTTTAAGAGTTCCCTGTAAGACGCGGCGATTTCGTGTTTCCTTTGCAAAATTTTATCTATCCTTTCGATTTGAGCCAGCCCTATAGCCGCTTGAATATTCGTCATGCGGTAATTATATCCTATTATTTCGTGCCAGTATCTTTTCGTAAAAGACTGCCCCTGACCCTTTATCATCTTTATATTATCGAAAAGTTTTTCGTCGGAAGTTATAAGCATCCCGCCTTCGCCCGTAGTAATAGTCTTGTTGCCGAAAAAACTGAACATTCCGATATCGCCGAAAGTACCAGTATGTCTTGCCCCTATTTTTACTCCGAAGCTTTCCGCGCAATCTTCGACTATTTTTAATCCGTATTCGGCGGCAATATTAGTTATAGAGTCCATATCGCAGGGAAAACCGTATAAATGAACCGGCAAAATCGCCTTTGTTTTTTTGTTATTTTTTTCTTGATTTCTTCAGGGTCTATATTCCAGTCCTCTTTTAAGGAATCGCAAAAAACCGCCCTTGCTCCGGTATATGTCACGGCGTTTACGGATGCGATATACGTCAGCGTCGGAACTATTACCTCGTCGCCTTCTCCGATGCCCAGCGCCAGAAGGGCAGCGTGGAGCGCCGCCGTTCCGTTGCAGATAGAAACGGCGTATTTTGCGCCGGTAAAGCCCGCTACGGTATCCTCGAACTTTTTCACGTATTCGCCGAGCGAAGAAATCCAGCCGTTTTCTACGCAATCCAATACGTATTTCTTTTCATTTCCGGTCAAATCCGGTTCGTAAAGCGGAATTTTAATAGGCAAATAAAGGTATCTGATTTATTTATTTACATACTCCCGACTGCGTTTGCGCATGGTCGGGATTTTTGTTTTTTCTCTATTAATAGTTCTGTTAATAGTATTATAAATCATTACAGATAATTTAATAATAATATTTAAAAAAATAAGAATAAAGAAAATAGAAAAATTTTATTCATTAATTTTAAAATATGGTATTATATAATAAAAAAATAAGCATGGATGCAAGTATGTTCTACGGACTAAAAAAGTATATATTAAAACGCAAAAACAGGAAGAACGCTTCGGCTGCTAAAAGCATTATTACGGCCGCATATCAGGAGCTCCTCGGCAGGATGCCTGCCCAAGAAGAGGTTAATTCGTGGACGGAGCGCTTTATGGAAAACGGCTTTGACGCTTTTTGTAAAAATTTTTTTAACACAGTTGCTAATTCGGAAGAATTAAAAAACAGGTTTTTTGCTTCAAACTTCAACGATATGCGCTCGGAAATTTCGGGACTTCTGTCTGGCAACTTCAACGATATGCGCTCGGAAATTTCAGGGCTTCTGTCGGGCATAAAAGATATAACGGTAAAAGACGTGCGCCTCGCGGTCGGGCAGGATATCGCGAGAGCCGTCGTAGAAAGTTCATACGAGGAGTTTCTGGGCAGAAAGCCTGCCGAAAAAGAGGCTCAGTACTGGCTGGACGCTTTAGAGAGCCGCGGTATCACATACGGCGGGTTTTTTAACGCTATATCAAACGCCGCTTTTAAACCTCAAGAGCCGGAGGAGCGTGCCGCGGACGAAAACGGCGGCGGGCGGAACTTCGCGGATTCGGAGGCAGAGCCGCTAAACGCCCGTTTCGGCGAAGTCGTGGATAAGCTTCATGAATTGAAAACCGGGGAGCGGTTTAGCCGCGAACGGTTCGAAAAGATAATGAAAATAAGAAACAGCAGGCAGATAATATCCGACGGTGAATTATTTGCCTTAAAATATGCTTTTCTGTCAGCGCCGCGGTTGAATTTAAATAATTTCGATAAAATTATTTATTTCCATATACCGAAGTGCGCAGGCAATTCCGTAATAAAATATTTTGAAAATTTTATCGGCAAAAACGATATGTTAAGATTCAACGCGGGCGGATTCGTGCTTGACGACGGCGCGTGGCTCGAAGAATGGGACTTTTTGTTCGGTTTTGCCAAATTCGTCTCCGTGGCGCATTGCGATTTAGACCTGTGTTTAAAAATTCCTGGCAATAACCTAATAGTTTCATTTTTTAGGGAGCCGGAGTCGAGGCTTTTATCGGCATACTATTATTTCAGGTCGCACGGTTTTAGGCATATAGCCTCAATTCCCAAAAAAAGCGGCGACGCGGTCGTCCTAAGCTCCGCCAAGACCGACAGCCTTGCTAATTTTTTAAAAAATAAAAATCCATACGTTTTAAATAATATAGATAATAATATTACGCGCTGCTTAACCGGTTTTTTCGCCAGGGGCGGGGACGGAGGGGATGAGGACGGGGGCTGGGGCGAAGCCGTTTATAGCGACGAACTGCATAAAGACGAAGGACGGACGCTGGAAATCGCGTTAAAAAATTTAGAAAAGATAGGCTTAATAGGAATTACCGAAGAGTTCGACCGTTCCATAGGTTATTTTTCTAAAATTCTTGGAACCGAACCGCCGAACCCCGGTTCATATTACGAAAACGTTACGGAAAAAAACGTCTCGGAAAGCTCTTTTTACGAAAAAATTCAAAAAGAGCCTGTAGGCGGGGAAATAAAAAAAGATTTGGAAAAGTTGACGCGGCTCGATAAAATAGTTTACGAACGCGCCGTAGAAATTTATAAAGAACGCATTGAAAAAATATGAATAAAACAAACGGACGTAAAATGTCGAACGCCATAAAATCCGTTTTAATTATAAACGGGCTTAAAAACAGCGGCGTTACGGCTGCGGCGGTTACGACGGTTGTAACGGCGGCGTCCGATGCTAATGTCGCGGCGGGCGGCAGGGTTAAATTTGCCGCCAAAGCAAAAGCCGCTTTTAAAAAGGTCGTCAAAGCCGTTATTAAAAAAATGCTAAAAATATTTAAACCGGTTTTAAGGCCGGTTTACGATAGAGCCGTCAGGAAAATTTTAGAGATAATAGAAAATTCCTACCTCGCTTCGAGGGTTAACGAATCAGGGGCTTCCATAAACGCGCTTTACGACAGGGTCGAAAATTTGGAGAAATCAGGCAGGCCGTTAACGGCGGGCGCCGGCGCGGAGACAGAGGCGGACTCCGGCGCGGCGCCGGAGATAGTCGTAATAGGCGCCGGCGGGCACGCAAAAGTCGTCGCGGAAACAATAGCCGCCGGGGGAAAATACCGCGTCGCGGGTTTTATAGACCCCGAAAAAAAGGGGGACGTATTGCCGGG
>JAJYJN010000123.1 GCA_021789455.1 bacterium
GAATTTACCGACATTTTTATTCCCTCCGTAGCTTAATTTATGCTTAATAAAACTTTAATAGGAAAACTTTTCCTATTTTTAAGGCTTTTATGCCTTTACGTGTTATTAATGCAAACTTCGTGCCACGATATATTAATGAAAGAAAAAGATGAGGAAAAAGGTGTCAGATTTTATTTTATGCATACGAAAAGAAACAATTAACGATACAAGAAGTTGCGTAAAATTAATCTGACACCTTTTTACGTTGCCAATTCTGCGTTTCGAAATATTTTCCGTGGACACTTTTTTTCCGTGACGCATACTAAATGCGAAAAAACCGTCGGAAAAAAGCGAATTAATTGATACCGAGTTCTTTCAGTTTATTTCTGAGTGTCCTGGAGGTAATTCCAAGTTTTTCGGCGGCTTTGGTTTTATTTCCGCCTGTTTCTTTAAGTGCGGTAAGAATCAGCTTTTCTTCCATTTCTTTAATATTGAGACTGCGCCCTGCATAGCCGCTTAAGATGTCGCCGGCCGTTCTATTTTCGACAACTTCATGAGATGAAACTGAACCGTTAAAAGAATCTGACTCATTATTATCCGTTACGTTCGTTATAGCATCTCCCGTGCCGCTAATATCTGTATTATCCGCAATATTTTTATCTTCATCGCTCTTGCCGCCTGCGTTTCTGCCGTTTGAATTAAAACCGTCATAAAACGCCGGTTCAAAATTGCCGAAATGCCGGACGTCTAAAAATTTGTCTTTTTGTGCAAGTATAACCGCCCTTTCTATTATATTTTCCAGTTCTCTTATATTTCCCTGAAAATCCAATGAAAGCAGATATTTCCGCGCATCTTCCGAAATGCCGGAAACGTCCCTGAAATATTTTTTTGAATAAACAGAGGTAAAATATTCAGCAAGCGCGATTATATCTTCTTTTCTGTCTCTAAGCGGCGGCATATGCAGGCGGATTACGTTTAGCCTGTAAAAAAGGTCGTCCCTGAAATTACCCTCCGACACGGCTTTTTCTATGTCTTTATTTGTAGCGGCTACTACCCTTGCGTTTACGGAAACCGGTTCGTCCCCTCCTACCCTGTCTATAGTTTTTTCCTGAAGCGCCCTAAGTATTTTAGCCTGAAGGTTTTTATCCATTTCGGCGATTTCGTCGAGAAAAATAGTACCGCCGTCCGCCTGCTCGAACTTTCCTTTCTTTAAAGAAACGGCACCGGTAAATGCCCCTTTTTCGTGGCCGAACAGTTCGCTTTCTAGAAGCGTCGGCACTATCGCGGAACAGTTGACGGCGACGAATCTTCCTTTTCTTCCGCTTAGTTCGTGTATTCTTTTTGCCGCGACTTCTTTTCCCGTACCGGACTCTCCGGTTATAAGCACCGTAGCATCGGCGGCGGCTACTGCTTTTATATATTCGTCTATCCGTTTCATAGCCACAGACCTGTATATAAAATTAGACGAATTTATATCTTTAAAGTTAACGGCATCCGCATTATCTTTTACCGTCCTCTTAAAAATGTCGGAGTAGGAAATTTTTTCCGCATTTTTGACTATTCTTTCAAAATCGGAAATATCGAACGGTTTGAGCATATAATCGGAAGCGCCGGATTTCATGGCGGAAACAGCGCTTTCAATAGTTCCATACGCAGTAATTATCACAAAAGGAATGGATTGAAAAACAGGATATTTTTTAATTTCCCTTAAAAAAGAGATACCGTCCATACCGGGCATGTTTAAATCGGACAAAATTAAAAAATAAGGACTTGGGTAAATTTCGCTTTCTAAAGCCTTTTCGCCTAAGGTTATATTTTTACTTAAATAATTTAGAGCGTCTTCTGCGGAAGCAAAAATATCGCCTTCTTTTCCCGTCTTTTTAAGACTCAGGCTTAACGCAGACCTCATATGCGGGTCGTCGTCCACTATTAAAATTTTATTTCCGGTTTGAACGGGCATTTCATTTTTTTTATCGATTTTTTCCATGACGAAGTATATTATAATATAAAACGAAGTAAAAAATAAAAATATTAAATCTTTTTTATTAAAATGGAAAACAAAAATACCGTTTCCATCCTTACGGGCGAAGACCTGAAAAAAGCGTTCGAATCTTTCGAAGCCGCTTCGCAAAAACTGTCGGAGTACTATAAGAACCTTGAAGAAGAAGTAAGAGATTTAAAGGAAAATTTAAATGCCGTTATAGAAAGCCTGCCGCTCGGAATTTTGATAGCGGACGAAAATAACGTCGTCAGGTTTATAAATAAAGCGTTAAACGAAATTTCCGGCGGCTATAATCTCTTTGAATATTTAAATAAAGATATAGACGAATTTCTAAAATTTTTCTTTAACGGGGAAACTCTTTCCGATTTCGGAAACCGTTTTTTTTATCCGGTAGAAAAAAATATGAAATCGGGAGGAAAATTTATTCCAGTTTTTCTATATTTAAAAAATATGAAAGGAGCGGACAAAAAAAATAAAGGCAGAATTTTTATAATACAGAACATAGAAGAGATAAAAAAAATGAAAAGGCTTGCCGAACTCGGAGAAATGTCTGCCAAAATAGCTCACGAAATAAGAAACCCGCTCGGTTCTATAGACCTTTTCGCATCTATTTTACGCAAAGAAATTAAAAACGAAGAACATGCCGAAATTATTTCCAATATAATTTCGGCCGTCAAAAATATGAACTCTACTATAAATAACGTCCTCGAATTCTCTAAGTCGGTAAATCCTTTATTTTCAAAATGCCGTTTAAGCGAAATATTAAATAAATCCTTAATGTATTCTTCATATATAATAAAAGAAAAGGGCGTTAACGTAATTATGGAAACGGACGAAAATATAGTCTTAAAAATAGACGAAAACCTTATAGAGCGCACTTTCGTCAATATAATCATTAACGCCGCCCAGTCCGTTCAAAATTTTGACGGCGTAATAAAAATCAAATCTTTTGAAGTTTCGGCGCAGGAAGGCGAAAATGAAGGAATTAAATACGTCTGCACGGTTTTCGAGGATAACGGCGGCGGTTTCACCGACGAAGCCTTAAAAAAAATATTTACTCCCTTTTTTTCTACCAAAAAAAGCGGAGGAACGGGACTCGGTCTTTCCATAGCCTTAAATAACGTAATTTTGCACGGCGGCTATATAAACGCGGAAAATTCAAAAGAAACCGGCGGCGCAAAAATCAGCGTCTTCCT
>JAJYJN010000124.1 GCA_021789455.1 bacterium
TCTATTTTTACAAAACGGATTATGCCGTTGCCGCAGGAAACGTTATAGTAAATTCAAAGGGAACGGTTACTAGGGCTAAAAAACTTAAAGTATATTTAAAAAACAGAATAGGAACTATTTATAATTCACATATACATTATTTGAATAAAAATATTTACGTTTACGGCGATAAAATTTATCATAAAGGCAAAGGCTTTTATCAGGTTAAGGAAGGTTATATTACTTCTTGCAAAAGAACTCCGCCTTCCTGGAAACTGTATTCGTCTTTTTCGGATATATACGAGGGGAGTTATGCATATTCCTTTAACTCTATTTTTTATATCCATAACGTACCTATTTTATATTTCCCTTTTATGATAACCCCTATTAAAAATAAAAAGTCTTCGGGTCTTTTAATACCTACTTTAGGGTACAGTTCTCTTACCGGTTATCAAGCGGGAGAGGGCTATTATTTCGATCTGGGCAGGTCTCAGGATTTGACTTATAATTTAAATTATTACAGTTATTTAGGTTATGGAAATTCTTTGAAATACAGATACAGCCTAAATTCACATTCACACGGTTCTATCTACGGTTTTTATATGCATGAAGATGATGTCCAGAAAAGCCTTAGTATGACGCCTAATTTAACGCGGTATCTTTTATTCTCGCATAATATGGATTTTTTCGGCAATCTTGCGTTAAAAACAAATTTAAATATTCCGTCGGATAATTCATTTTATACCGATTTTTCGACCAGCGTTTATCAGATGACGAAAAACAGATTATCGTCTAATTTTTCGGCTACTTACGATTTCGACGGCTATTCTACAAGAATGAACTTTCTACGGCTTGATAACTTATTTATTCCCAATTATGCCACGGTTGACGAATACCCTGCTTTTTCACTGGACGGACAATCCGAACTCGGAGATTTTTTAAAAAATCCTTTATATTTCAATTTACATTCGTCTTTCGATGTTTTCAGAAGCCCCGCATATCTGAACGATGAAAGATTTGATATATATCCTCAGGCGTATATGCCGCTGAGAATTATAAGGGGCATACATATAACCCCCAAATTAGGAATAAGGGATACGGGCTATTTTAATATTACGGACGGATATGTGGGTATTTCTTCCGCCGACAAAAACAGGCAGGTTTATTACGCTTCTTTAGACGATAATACGACACTGTTTAATAATTACGGCATCTCTTCTAAAAATCACAGCGGTTACTTAGCTTTTTTAACGCCCTACGTAAATTATAATCTTGTCAGGCCGGTTAATCAATCGGGCATTCCGTTAATAGACCAAACGGATTATATTCCGCAGGAAAGCGCATTTAAATACGGCTTTAATTTTAATCTTGAAGGCTATACGAGTAAAGGGGTAAATAATTTACTAAGGTTCGGCCTTTATCAATATCATTCTATTTCAGGCAATTTTATAAATCCGGTAAATTATTTTAATTACGATAACGCAAATTCTGATATAATTGCAAGAATAAAGGTCCATCCTATTTCTAATCTGTATTTTTTCGGGAACGGAAGCTATGACGATTATAACTATATATTTCACGATTATAACGTCAACTCGCAGGTTACCGATTTCAGAAAAGATTCTTTCGGCATAGGATATACAGAAATAAACGATGTCCAGGGGTATCTCACGGCGCTTGATATGTTTAATTCCACCAACCCCAATCTTTTTCCTCAGACGCCGTCGTCGATTACAGGACTTAATACCCTTTCCTACACGAGTTTATCTGCTAATTTGAATATTATCGGCGGTTTTAGCGTTAATATGACCGAAAATATAGACCTAACGGTACATAAAGATATATCTAATTCTATCGGAGTTACCTATCAGACCGGATGTATAGGCTTTATTGCTAATTATATGAATCTGCCGTATTTTCACCAGTGGGCATTTTCTTTCGGTTTAATACTTAGAGGCATAGGTACATACGGCTTCGGCAATATGATTTCGCCGGGCGCCGAATCATCGGGTCTGCCAACGGGCGGTCCCGGTTTTAACGGTGGTTTATGAGAGTTTAAACTGTTTAAACATTTTAAAATTAGGAGACTTTTTAATTATATGAAAACATATTTAGTAACGGGCGGCTTCGGTTTTATAGGTTCCAATTTTATCCGTTATGTTCTGGATAATAAAAAAGACGTCGATATAATTAACGTAGATAAGGTAACCTATGCCGCAAACCCCGAAAATATTGCGGATTATTCCGCAAATTGCAAATTTTATAAAGCGGATATCGCCGATAAAACCGCATTATCGAAAATTTTTATCGAAAATAAGATAGACTGCGTGGTTAATTTTGCGGCGGAATCTCATGTTGACAGGTCTATCGCCGACCCCGGAATTTTCATTAAAACAAATGTCGAAGGAACCCTTAACCTGTTGGAATTATCCCTAAAACATAATGCTGAGAAATTTCTTCAGATTTCTACAGACGAAGTTTACGGTTCGTTGGGCGCTTCCGGAAAATTCAGCGAAGAAACCCCGTTATCGCCCCGCAGTCCTTATTCCGCTTCAAAAGCTTCAGCGGATATGCTTGCAATGTCGTTTTTTCATACTTATAATATGCCTGTTTTAATATCGAGATGTTCAAACAATTACGGACCTTACCAGTTTCCGGAAAAATTGGTTCCTTTAGTTATAATCAATGCATTAAATAATAAAGATATACCTTTATACGGGGACGGAAAAAACGTAAGAGACTGGATACACGTGTCCGACCACGTTAAGGGCATTTGTTCGGTTTTAGAGAAAGGTAAAATAGGAGAAGTTTATAATATAGGCGGCGATTCAGAAGCGGAAAATATCGATATAATTACATATATATTAGATAAGATTAACAAGCCGCATTCATTAATTAAATACGTTAAAGACAGGCAGGGGCATGACAGAAGATATGCTATGGACTTTTCTAAAATTACCGCCGAAACAGGATTTTTACCCGAATATAATATAGAAAAAGGCATGGATTCCACGATAAACTGGTACATAAAAAATGAAAGCTGGTGGCAGAAAATATTATCCGGAGATTATAAAGAATATTATAAAAAAATGTATGAAAACAGATGAGGTTTTATAATGTTGAAGATTGCTCTTATCGGTTCGACGGGTATGCTCGGCATAGACGTAAATTCCGCCCT
>JAJYJN010000022.1 GCA_021789455.1 bacterium
TGTCGTTGGCTTTCCCAAGATTCATTTTAACGGGTTTATATTTATAAATAATTTCGTCAAGAGCTTTCTTCAGGTTATAAGGCGTTTTGTTTTCCAAAGCAAAAAGATTAACCGTGCCCATAGGCAGATGTGCGATGGGAATATCCGTAAATACTAAATTGTTTATAACGTAATTTAAACTTCCGTCGCCTCCGGCTACTAAAACCGTATCGTAAAAATTTACGATATTTTCTTTTTCGATGCAATTTTCGATTATATTTAAAGTATCGGTTGCGATATTCCTATACTTGAAAAAACTTAAAATATAGAAAAGTTTTTTTTCGGAAAAACGTCCGGATTTAGGATTGTAAATAATTAATACTCTATTGAAATTCATCTTGATTAATTTTAATAAATATAAAAATTATTTGCAATACGTTAAGGCTGGCTCAACGCTCCGTGAATTTGACTTTACCGCAATGCTTTATTATAATGTAAATGAGCTGTAATAATTATAAAATAAGGAGTTTATATGCATCACACAAATACAGGCATAGCCGGCAAAAAAGTTTACATACCGTATATGTCGGATGCCGCCTACGCTTTAAGCGCGGCGTTCAGAAGATGCGGCGTAGATTCCGCAGTTATGGACGAGCCGGACGAATCGACTCTCGATTTCGGACTTAAGTTTACGAACGGAAACGAATGCATGCCGTGCTTCGTGACCACGGGAGACATTATTAAGGTCATAGAAAAACCCGATTTCGACGCCAAAAAATCAGCATTTTTTATGCCTACTTCTCCCGGTCCTTGCAAATTCGGACAGTATAACAGGCTGCATGAAATGGTGCTGGATAATCTCGGCTATAACGAAGTTGAATTTCTGGTTCCAAGCGCTCAAAAATCTTATACGGATTTTATAGGAGACAAAGCTACTCTTTTCAGGAGAGTTGCGTGGCAGGGCTGTGTAGCGGTAGATACCCTGGAAAAGGCTCTTTACAGGGTCAGGCCTTACGAAATTACTAAAGGAGATACCGTTTCGGTTTATAAAGAGTGTATAAATTTAGTAGTCGATGCAACCGAGAACGGCAAGGATATCTACGATACTATGGATATATGCGCAAAGAAATTTGAAAAAATACCGAGAAAAGACGAATCTAGGCCGCTTATAGGAGTAGTAGGCGAAATATTTCTGAGGTTAAACAAATTTACCAATAATTTTACGACGGAAAAGGTGGAAGCGCTTGGAGGAGAGGTTTCGGTCGTTCCTACGTACAAATGGATAACTTTTACTACTCATGAATATACAGTCAATGCTTTCAGAAGCCGAAAAGTAAAAGATATGTTTTTAAGCTTCCTCGTAAATTATTATCAGAGGAAAGACGAAACTAGCATGTTCAAACCGTTTAAAAAGCTCCTTAGAAACCATAAAGAAACAAGCATAAAGGAAATACTTTCTTATTCCAAAAAATATCTCGACCTGTCTTTAGGCGGAGAAGCAATTCTTACCGTAGGCGAATCGGTAGATTTTGCAAAAAAGGGTTATTCCGGAGTAATAAGCATCCATCCTTTCCACTGTATGCCAGGTTCTATCGTGCAAATAGTTTCAAAAAGATTCAGGGAAGACCTCAATAATTTTCCATGGATAAATTTATGGTTCGACGGACAGGAAAGCACTAATTTAATGCTGAGGCTTGAGGCTTTTATGCATCAGGCGAGGCAATGGAAGGGAGTTAAAAATGACTTTTCGGAAGCCGCATAAAGTGCGCAGGAATATAATTCTGATTTTATTTTACTGCTTCATAACCGCATCGGCGTCTTTTTTATTTATTAGGCAATCTTACGGAAGCGGGTCTATCGTGGAGCGGCTTTTTAACGAACTTAAACCCGGCGTCGTCCACATAGAAGTTTTAGGTTATGCGCGTCTTAAAAACGGCGCTATAATGCCCGAAGAAGATATCGGAACCGGATTTTTCATAAATAAAAACGGAGATATACTTACAAATTTTCACGTCATAGGAAATGCGGGCAAAATTTACGTAAGTTTTTTAAAATATAAAGATATAAAAGCAAGCATTGTAGGGACCGACCCGATGTCGGATATAGCCGTTATCCGTATAAACCCTGGAGGCAGAACGATAACGCCTTTAACTATGGGCGATTCGAACGGTTTGAGGGTAGGCGAAAGAGTTATAGCTATCGGCAATCCTTACAATCTTTATCAAACGGTTACTACCGGAATTATCAGCGGTTTGAAAAGGTCGCTTTTTTTCCCTTCCGCAAGATTCTACGGAAATATAATACAGACCGACGCGGCTATAAATCCCGGAAACTCCGGAGGGCCTCTTGTTGACTATAACGGGCATGTTATCGGCATAAATACGGCTAAACTTGCAAATAATGCCCAGAATATCGGATTTGCTATTCCAGTCAATCTAGCAAAAAGGAACATACCTGAATTAATTAAATACGGAAGAGTTATTCGTCCGTGGCTCGGAATAGAAGCTATAAAGCTGACAAAAAGCATTTCTACCCTGCTCGGTATAAAATACGTCGAAAAGGGGCTGTTAATCGAAAAAGTTTTTCCGAACAGTCCTGCATACAGGGCGGGCCTAATAGCCGGAAACAGATTGATAGCCATGAAGAATATTAATTATATATTAGGCGGAGACATTATAACGAGGTTTAATAATAAAAAGGTCAATTCGTTTTCCCGCCTTGAAGAATTAATAAGCACATTTTTACCGGGGCAGATTATAACCCTTAAAATTCATAGAGGCAAGACGGTAAAATTCGTTAAAGTCAGATTGTCGAGCATGCCTTGATGCGGAGGTTTTTGTCGTGTTTTTAACGGAAAAAAAAGATATAAAAGAAATAGACGAAGCATTAAAAAAATATAAAAAAATCGGGGTTATCGGCTGCGCTTCCTGCGCTTCCGTATGCCTGACGGGCGGAAGCAAAGAAGTCAAGGAGATGGAAAAGCATCTTACGGCTTTAGGCAAAGATGTTACGTTTACTATTTCCATAGACGAGCCCTGCGACAAACGGGTATTAAAAGAAGACATCCGTTTTATAGAGGACGAGGTCAAAGATACCGAAGCCGTAGTCGTTTTATCGTGCGGTACAGGCGTGCAGACTATAGGCGAATTTATAGGAAAAAAAGTCGTAGCCGGAA
Source organism: bacterium (assembly GCA_021789455.1). Next base: position 3,155 of record JAJYJN010000022.1, read on the forward strand.
CCGACAGCAAATATATAGCTCAGACCGAACATATAGGCGAATATAACGCTTTATGCGGAGGATGCGACGAATGCAGATTGAATTTTACCGGAGGGGTCTGCACTGTAACATTGTGCCCCAAAGGCTTGCTGAACGGTCCTTGCGAAGGACATATAGGCATCAACTGCGAAGTCTTTGAAGACAAAGAATGCGTGTTTATGAAATCATACGAATTGATGACGAAATATTCTGAAGAAGAAAATTTAAACAAAATTTTTAATCCAAGAGATTACGGTTTATCGGTAAAAAGAACAAAAATATAATCATTCGGAAGTAAATAAAATATGCGGATAATTCCTCAAATCGAAACCCCTGCCGGCGAAAATTACGTAACTTTTGAAGAAAATTTAATTAAGCTTTTAGGCGGAATAGAAAAAACCGGACTTAATAATCAAAATGACGGACGCGATTTTCCCGATATAATAATCGAACAGAATTTCGGAGTAAACGGATTGCTGTTATGCAAGGATTTAAAGGACAGGCGCGGCAATATAAATACGGCTTATGCTTTTAATATGAGGGATAAAAACCGGATATCAATTTTGTCCGATTTAATTACGCTTAAACAGATAGGAGTTAAAGATATTATAGTATCCGAAGGGGTACATCCGTTAAAAACCGTTTTTAATTCGGCTAAGCCGGTGTACGACGTAGATATTTTAGGTATCGGATTGATTTTAAAAAGAGGCTTTATGAATTACCTTGGAGGTATCGTAGATAAAGACGAGCCGGGCTTTTTTAACCTTGGAGTCGTCGTTTCCGCCTCCGCCCCCGTTGACGGCTTAAAGGCAAAAAAACTTATTAATGCAGGGGCAGATAGATTTATCATAAATTATACCGGCAAAAATCCCGATGAAGATATAATAAAATATATAAAATCGGAAAAAAAAGAAATTTTCTTGTACGTTAAGGAGTCCTATATAGAAGACTCGCTGAAAGATTTTATCAGGGCAAACGAGCGGTTGAACTTAGACGGCATCATAATTAAAATTACAGACGAAAAGGCAAATGTTTTTACGCGGCAATAAAGAAACAATTAAAAAAAATGGGGAAAAGCAATTTATTTGTAAACGGAACTAAAGGCGACAAGGCTATAGTCCTAGGAAACGAAGCTATAGCGCGCGGAGCTTTAGAAGCCGGCATAGGCTATGCTTCTATGTATCCGGGAACGCCTGCTTCGGAAATTATCGCCGTTCTCGATAAAAATAAAAGCAGTATAGAAAATTTATATACCGAATTCAGTCTAAACGAGCACATATCCCTTCACGGCGCCATAGGCGCCTCATGGTCGGGTATAAGGTCGCTCTGCGCTATGAAAAACGTAGGGCTTAACGTTGCAAGCGAGCCGGCTCAGTTTTTATCGTATACCGGAGTAAAAGCAGGCTTAGTGCTTGCCATAGGGTCCGACCCTGGCGCTCCAAGCAGTTCAAACGAGCAGGACGACAGATGGTACAGCCTGCATAATTATATGCCTATAATGGAGCCTTCCAATATTCAGGAGGCGAAAGATTTTACTAAAGACGCTTTCGACATTTCGGAGAAATTTTCTTTCGGCGTTGTTTTAATGGCTCCCTCCAGGCTATGCCATAATGCGGGAACGCTTTATTTCGGGGATTTAAGAGACAGGTCGGAGATTAAAGGAGATTTTAAGAAAGACCCCGAGAATTATTTAAACCTTTTCGGTATGGCGGTTAGAAACCATGCTAAATATTTAGAAAGGAACGAACTCTTAAAAAAATACCTCATAGAATCCAAATTTAATAAAATTATCAACGGAAGTTCGTCTAAAATCGGATTTATATCTTCAGGCGTCGTTTATGCCCATTTAATGGAATCGCTTGATATTTTGGGTGTTTATGACCATAAAATATTAAAACTGGGTTTCACTTTTCCTTTGCCGGGCGAACTCATCGGCAGATTTTTTGAAGGCCTCGATAAAGTAGTTATAGTCGAAGAGGCGGAAGGCTTTTTAGAATTTCAGATTAAAAAAATTGCTTACGAATTGGGATTTAAAGGCGCTATTTATGGAAAAGAATTCTTTAAGCAGACCGGCGAACTTACGATAGACGATGTTATTGTCGGAATAAGCAATTTTTTCGAAAAACCCCTTCCGTCTTATTTTGATTTTGCCGTTAAAAAAGATAAAGAATTAAGGGATAAACTGCCTCAAAGGTCTGGAACGTTCTGCATAGGATGTCCCCATCGCGCGACTTTTTACTCTATTCTTAAAGCCGTCGGTTTTTCTAATACGGAAGGAAAAGAAAGAGAAGCCGTTATTGCCGGCGATATAGGATGCTATACTTTGGGTCTTCTGCCCCCTTATAATGCAATGGATTTTCTTACATGTATGAACGCGGGCTTAGGGATAGGCCAGGCGATAAGTATTTTCGACAAGCAGAAAAAAGTTATAGCCCTCGTCGGCGATTCGACTTTTTATCATTCGGGAATTCCGGTTCTGCTTAATGCCGTTCAAAACGGCTCCGATATTCTTTATATTATTCTCGACAACAGCTGGACGGCTATGACGGGGCATCAAAAGACCCCTTCCACCCAGAAGGATATTGACGGAAAACCTTCCGCAAATGTTTTAAATTTAAAAGATTTAGTAAAATCCCTCGGCGTTTCTTACGTAAAAAGCCTTGACCCAAACAGCGTAAAAAGATTTGCGTCCCAGATTAAAAGCGCATTGAAAGAACCGGGCGTGAAAGTGATAATCGCTAAAAGGGAATGTATTCTGCAGGAAGCCAGAAGAAATAAGATTTTAAATAAAAAAGGGTCCGGATTTGCGGAAGCAGGAGAATCTTTATACGAGATTCAAAAGTCGAGATGCGTAAAATGCAACGAATGTTTCGTCGAACTTGCATGTCCTGCTATTATTTTAAAGAAAGACGAAGAAACGGGCAACGATTATTACTATATAGACCCTGCTTCCTGCGTAAAATGCGGCGTTTGCTGCGAAATATGCCCAAACAGCGCTATACGCAAAGTCGAATTCGATTTAAAAACCGAATTTAAATTACGGCAAAGAGCGGAAATTAAATCTGCGGAAGAAGTTCCTAACGAAGTTCGGATTAATGTATGAATGTGATGAAAAATAATATATGAAAAAATTCAATATTGCAATAGTCGGTCTCGGCGGACAGGGAATTATAACAATGGGAACCGTAATGAAAAATGCCGCCTTAAGTTCTGATTTGCAGGACGTGTCCGGTTCCGAAAGAAGAGGCGGCGCCCAGAGGGAAGGCTACGTAGAAACTTTCGTAAAATATATATTTTACGAAAACGAATCCGAAATGAAAGACCCGAGAAAAAGTATGCATTCCCCGATGATAGAATCGGGAGGCGCGGACGCCCTAATATCGTTAGAGCCTTTAGAAACTTTAAGGGGTGCGTGCTATATAAATAAAAATTCGATAGTAATCTTCAATAAAACCCCCTATATTCCCATAAGCGTCAGAATGGGACAAACCTCGTATCCCGAAATATCTTTTATCGTTTCCGAGTTAATGAAAATAACCGAAAATATATTTTATTATGATTTCGACGCGATTTCCTTGGAAAATTTTAATTCGCTTACGCAAAAAAATATAATAGCATTAGGCGCTCTCTTTGCAAAGGCCGTTATTCCTATAGAAATTGCCGCTATAGAAAATATCCTGAAGATAGGAAAAGGCTCCGAAAATAATTTGAAAGCTTTCAAATTAGGCTTAAAACTGTGAAAGAAATCGAATTAAAACAATTTTTTGAAGATATAAAATCTTTTATTACAGACAATAAAGAAAGTTTTACGATAATGTCCGCATTAAGAAATAATATGAAAGTCAAAGCCGGATTGCAAATCAAAACCGAAAATAAAACCGAAAAGGATTCCAAATCTTCGAAATCCGATATGTTAAAATTTTTAAAGGACGTTAAGGTAAACGAATGCGTAAAGTGCAGGTTAAGCATTGCGCGCAAGAGTATAGTTTTCGGGGAAGGCAGTCCCGAAAGCAAGCTGATGTTTATAGGAGAAGCTCCCGGCGCCGAAGAGGACAATACGGGAAGGCCTTTTGTTGGAAGGGCGGGGCAGCTTCTGACTAAAATAATAGAATCTATAAATTTGAAGAGAGAAGACGTTTATATCGCAAATATAATAAAATGCAGACCTCCCGATAACAGAAATCCTATGGATGACGAAATAAGCTTGTGCGTCCCATTTCTTAAGGAGCAGATTTCAATAATTAAACCCGAAATAATTTGCACGCTGGGAAAATTCGCTACCGAATTTATTATCGGAAACGATAAAGGTGCAATATCTTCGGTAAGAGGTAGGGAGTTTAATTATGAAGGCATAACGGTAATACCGACGTACCACCCTTCGTATTTACTAAGAAATCCGAGCGCTAAAAGAGAAACATGGGAAGATATGAAAAAAATAAGAGGATTATATTTTAAAAATTAATTTAAAAAATTGGTATATAATATCTATATCGGTTAAAAATAAAATATTCTTATTTAAATCATCAAAAATTCTAATATGGCTTATTTAGCGGACTCCTTAATATTTTTTGCTTTTGTATTAGTCGTTACGGATTTCTTTGCAATGAGCTATGGCGTTTTTACCGCCGCCGGAGCGATTCTTTTTGTAGTCGGAACCGTTATTCTGTTTTCCGTTATGCATGCCGTCCCCGCCTTTTTCATAAGGATTGTCCTGCCTACCTATATTACTTTAACCGTGTTCGTTTCCATTTTTGTTTATTTAGGATATAAAGCTTACAGGGCAAAAGTAAAAACAGGCGGAGCTGCTTTAATAAACGAGGAAGGAGAAGTTGCTAAGGATATTAAAGAAGGAGGGGAAGGCAAGATTTTTATTAACGGCGAACTATGGACGGCTTTTTCCGATAACGAAATAGTTAAAGGCTCTAAAGTGGTCATAACGGAAGTAGATAGCAAACTCAGACTTAAAGTCAAACCTATATAGGACATACAAAATAAATTAATCGCTTCATTAAATGTTTTGCTTATCCGCTTGTCTTCGGCATGCGAAAGCGGGCAGGTGTAAACCTGCATGTGAAGTGTTTCAAAGATTCTGGAGGATATATGGATACGGGTTCTATTTTCTTTGCGGTTATAATAATCGTCGCGGTTATTATAATTTTAAATGCGGTAAGAATTATAAACGAATACGACAGGGCGGTTATTTTTAGGCTGGGCAGGGCAATCAGGGTTAAGGGTCCGGGTTTGATACTTTTATGGCCGGTGATAGATAGAATGGTCAGGGTAACCTTAAGGATAATAACGCTTGACGTTCCGCCTCAGGACGTTATTACAAAGGATAACGTAACTCTAAAAATCAGCGCGGTAGTATATTATAAGGTGGTAGATCCTTTAAACGCCATAGTCCAGGTTTACGATTATAATTATGCGGTATCTCAGTTAGCCCAGACAACCTTAAGAAGCGTATGCGGCGAGGGAGAGCTCGATAAACTTTTATCGGAAAGGGAAAAAATAAATATGGAGATTCAGGATATATTGGATAAGCATACCGGCTCCTGGGGCATTAAGGTTACGGTAGTAGAGCTTAAGCAGATAGACCTGCCGCAGGATATGCAGAGGGCGATGGCAAGGCAGGCAGAGGCGGAAAGGGACAGAAGAGCTAAAATAATCAACGCCGACGGAGAATTTCAGGCGGCGCAGAGACTAAGCGATGCGGCTAAAATTATAGCCGAAAATCCCATGGCCCTTCAGTTGCGCTATTTACAAACGCTAAACGAAATTTCATCGACCAATAATACGACTATGATTATGCCTATACCGCTCGATATTATCAGGGAAGTAGGAAAAAGCCTGGGTAACGGCTTTTCCAAATAATGTAATAATGCGGATTTTAAAACAGGAGATTGCAAAATGGAAATTGGAATGATAGGCCTAGGCAGGATGGGAATGAATATGGTGCTAAGGCTGTTGGAAGGCGGGCACAGGGTAGTGGTTTTCAACAGAACGGTTTCCAAAGAAGAGATGGTTGTAAACAAAGGAGCTATAGGTTCTAACTCGGTTGAAGAATTTATGGGAAAACTGTCTGCTCCTAGGGTTGTATGGCTTATGGTTCCGGCAGGACAGCCTACCGACGATATGCTTAGCGAAGTTCTTCAATACGCTCAAAAAGGGGATATAATAATAGACGGCGGCAATTCATATTACAAAGACTCTATAAGAAGGGCAAAAATTTGCGGCGAAAAAGATATTAAATTTATGGACTGCGGTACAAGCGGCGGCATTTGGGGATTAAAGAACGGGTACTGTTCTATGATAGGCGGGGAAGACGAAACTTTTAAGCACTGCGAGCCTGTTTTTAAAACTCTTGCGCCGGAAAACGGCTACCTGCATACCGGCCCTCACGGTTCCGGACATTTCGTAAAAATGGTTCATAACGCTATAGAATACGGCATGATGGAAGCGTATGCGGAAGGTTTCGAGATTATGAAAGCCAGCGATTTCGATATAAACTTAGAGAGGGTTTCCGATTTATGGAATCACGCGTCGGTAGTGCGTTCATGGCTGTTAGAACTAGCGAATAACGCACTGAAAGAAGACCCGGAGCTGGCCAATCTTAAACCCGTCGTCGACGATTCGGGAGAAGGACGGTGGACGCTGCAGGAAGCTATAGACAAAGCAGTTCCCACCCCCGTTTTGGCGGATTCAGTATTTATGCGGTTCAGGTCAAGGCAGGAAAATTCTTTTGCGGCGAGAATGCTGGCGGCATTAAGGCATCAATTCGGCGGGCATCCTATACATAAATAATAGAGGATATCCATTATGTTTATAGACGTCAGTATGGAAATAACGGACGGCATGCTTCACTGGCCGAGCGATCCCGAGGTTAAAATAGACAACTATTCCGAAATAAAAAAAGGGGCAGCCTCAAATAACAGCAAAATTACCTGCGGAGTACATACCGGGACACATATAGATGCTCCCCGCCATTTTATCGACGAAGGAATAGGAATAGACAGGCTTGATATAAATAAACTTATCGGACCGTGCAGGGTAATCGAGGTACCCCCCGATGTTTCTCCCATATCGAAGGAATTTTTAGAGCCTTTAAATATACATAAAGGAGAAAGGCTTCTTTTTAAAACAAAAAATTCCGGGTGGATAAATAACGCGGATAAAAATTTTCGCACTGATTATGTTTGCGTTAATCCGGAAGCATCGAAATATATGGTCGAAAAAGGAGTAGTTCTTGTCGGCGTCGATTATCTTTCAGTAGAGGGCTATCATGTCGGCCACGATACCCACAAAACTTTGTTGGGGGCAGGCATTGTCGTAATTGAAGGGCTTAATCTTTTTAATGCGGCGGCGGGCGATTATAAACTTATGGCTCTTCCAGTTAAGATAAAAGATTCTAACGGCGCTCCGGCAAGAGTGATACTGGAAAAATAGATTATCTTTATCGTAATAAATTTGTTTAATAATAAAAAATTAGAGGCGGATAAATGGCTGATATGAAACCTTCGGTAATGGTAATATTCGGAGCAAGCGGCGATTTAGCGCACATAAAAATATTTCCGGCATTATACAGTTTATGGGAAGACGGGTTTTTTCCAGATAATTTCTTTATAGTCGGTTTTGCAAGGACTAAACAGGACGATGCCGTTTTTAGAAAAACTATCTTTGATTCCTTAAACGTAAATTGCAGGAAGAAACCTATAGACGAAGACGAATTTTCAAACTTTTCCAAACATGTATTTTATTTAACTTCCGAATACGGCGGCGATTCAAGCTATCATGAATTAGGCGTTTTTATAGCGTCTAAAGCGAAAGAATATAATATGCCTAAAAACGTGGTATATTATCTTTCCACTCCGCCTAGCGTTTATATCGACGTAATAAACGGAATCGACAACGCAAAACTTACTTCCGCCGAATATAAAGGAGACGGCTTTTCGAGAATAGTTATAGAAAAACCTTTCGGTTACGATTATGAAAGCGCAAAAAATTTAAACGGCAAAATTCTTTCGGTATTTAAGGAGGAAGAAGTTTACAGAATAGACCATTACCTTGGGAAAGAGACCGTGCAGAATATACTTGCGTTCAGATTTGCAAACGCTATTTTCGAGCCTATATGGAATAATAAGTTTATAGACCATATACAAATATCCGCCTTAGAGTCGATAGGCGTGGGTTTCAGAGCCGGTTATTTCGATAAGGCAGGTATTATAAGAGATATGATGCAGAACCATATGATACAGTTGCTGTCGCTCGTTGCCATAGAACCTCCTCCGCTTCCGGATGCGGACGATTTGAGAAACGAGAAAGTGAAGCTTTTAAAAAGCGTCAGGCCGCTCAGTCTAAACGATATAAAAAATTATACCGTCAGGGGACAGTACGACAGGGGAATAATAGGTGCGAAACAGGTTTTAAGCTATAAGGAAGAAGAAGGAGTGCCTTCCGATACGCTTACCGAAACTTATGCCGCCATGAAGCTTTTTATCGACAATTACAGGTGGGCGGGAGTGCCTTTTTATCTAAGGTCTGGCAAAAGGCTTAAAATACATAAAACCGAGATAGCTATTTTCTTTAAAAAATTGCCCTACAGCTTGTTTGCGAAAATTGGAATAGAAAATATAAAACAAAACTCTATAATTATAGCTATTCAGCCTAACGAAGGCATAGCGATAAATTTCGGAGCCAAAACCCCCGGGTTTAAACTTGATATAGAGCCGGTCAATATGGTATTTAATTATAAATCGTCGTTTAAACTTTCGCCGCCCGAAGCATATGAAAGGCTTATATACGATGTAATAGTAGGCGACCAGACTCTTTTTGCGAGATACGACGATATGCTCATTGCATGGCAGTTGATTACATCCGTAATTAACGGCTGGTCCAAAACCGGAAATCCTGTCTTTCCCAATTATGAAGCCGGGTCGTTCGGCCCTAAAGAGGCGGACGCCCTTATTAATTCCGATGGCAGAAGCTGGAATAATTAATATTCGTATTATTTATTTAATTCTTTTTTTATGAATCCGTATAAATCTTCGGGGGACAAACCTGCCAGCCTGTAAAGGTCTTCCGGCTTGCCTGACGAACTGTAAAATCTGGCTCCCATTTTTCTGAATTTAACTGAGATGCCGTTTTCGGCAAGCAAAGAACCTATTGCCGTTCCTACGCCGGTTTTGACGTTGTGGTCTTCGATAGTAACTATAAAGCCTGTTTTTGCCGCAAGAAGCAGGTCTTCCGCATCTATGTCGCTGGGGCAGGAAACGTTTAAAAGCATCGGATTGATGCCGTCCTTTTTAAGCATCTCGCATCCTTTCAGCGCATGCGCAAGCATATTGCCGGCAGATATCACCGCAACGTCGCCCCCGTTCCTTATTGCGTCCATTTTGCCGTATTTGAACTCATAGCCTTCTCCGAAGAACGGATTTCCGTTTTCGTCAAGTATAACCGGGATAATAGACCTGCCCATTATAAGTCCGAAATTTCCTTCATGAGATGCTATATAACGCGTTGCCCTGTCGGTCTGGTTAGGGTCGGCAGGCAGTATAACCTTAAATCCGAAAGCGGAGTTAAGAAGCCCGAAGTAATCTATGCACTGGTGGGTCTTGCCGTCTTCTCCGACGTCTATACCGCAATGCGTGCATACTACTTTAAGATTAGAGCCGTTTATGTCGTTTAATCTTTGCTGGTTGTAAACCTCATCTACTCCGAAAACTCCGAAATCGGCAAAAAAGGTCAATATATTTTCGGTAGATAACGCGCCGGATATAACCGCAGTGTTATGTTCCTGAATTCCGGATTCAAAAAAGTTATCGGGAAAATCTTTTCTGAAAGCGCCCGTTTTAACCGAACCTTCGAGGTCGCAGTCGAACACAGCGAAAGGAATATTTTGAAGGCCGTTTTTTTCTCTATAGTTTTTTGCCATATCGTGAAGAGCGTTTCCGAAAGCGGACCTGTTATCGGTATTTTTTTCTCTGGTATATACTATATGTTTGTTATCGGGGTCTAAGGCGAAAGAACTTTCTTTTCGTTCCCTTAGAGGCTTTAAAGGCGGTTTTGCATTTTTTTTATTAATAAGTTCGTTTAAATTATCGGGTTCTTTTAATTCCGCCAGTCCTTTTTTGCAGTCATCTATATTTAAAGCGGCGCCGTGATATTTAGCCTGATTTTCCATAAAAGATACGCCTTTCCCCATAACCGTATCCGCAATAATAACGACCGGAGATTCTATGCCGCGGGCTTTTTTTATTGCCGAATATATCTCGTTAAAATTATGGCCGTCTATTTCTATAATGTGAAATCCATCCGCTTCGAAATTTTCTTTAATATTGTCGGGCATTACTTCGGAAGTTTTTCCTCCGATTTGAAGCCCGTTTTTGTCAACTATTACAGTAAGGTTGTTTAATTTATATTTTACGGCAAACCTTCTTGCCTCGCCAATCTGGCCTTTTGTCTGTTCGCCGTCGCCCATAACGCAGTAAACATTATAGTTTAGATTATTTAAACGGGAATTTAAGGCGAAGCCGCATGCCGCAGAAAGTCCCTGTCCGAGGTTGCCGGTGTTCCATTCGACTCCGGGTACCGTTTTTTCGACATGGCCTTCAAAATGGGAACCTGCAGTCCTAAAATGCAAGATGGCGTCTTCCGTGTCAAAAAAGCCGTAATTTCCGAGAGCGGAATATACTCCGGGCGTAGTATGGCCGTGGCTTATAACTATTCTGTCCCTGTCTTTTCTAAAGGGGTCGTCAGGAAAAACATTGCAAAAACCGTATAGAACCGCATATATATCGATAGACGACATTGAGCCGCCCGGGTGTCCCGAAGCCGCCAAAGTGGTCATTCTTAAAATATCTCCTCTGCATTTTCTTGTAAAATCGGATAAAAATTCAATTTCTTCGTGAGTAAGGTTTTCTCTGTCAAACCCCTTTTTAATGCTCATAATATCAAACGCCTCCCGTCTGCAAAAATTAAAAGATATGTTTTTAAGTTTAACCAAAATATTATACGATATTTGAAATATTTTTGATAGAATTAAGAAGTTTTTCGTAAGCGTCTTCAAAAGATTTAACTCCTTCAATCTGGAGTTTTTCTCCGACGCCGTTTAAATCTATTCCGAATCCCGATAATTCTTCGATTATTTTAATAGATTCGTCAAATTCTTCAGCCGCGGTGCCGGGAAGTATTTTTCCGTGGTCGGCGATATGCTCGATAGTTTCGTCCGGGAGGGTGTTTATAGTGTTTTTTCCTATAAACGGCTCTACGTATTTTAAATCGTAATATGCAGGATTTTTTGTGCTGGTGCTGGCGAATAAAAGACGCTGTATATTTGCTCCTTTAGATTTTAAGGCGCTAAATTCCGCTCCGCCGAAAATTTCGTTAAATTTATTGAAAATTATTTTGGAATTAGCTACGCCTGCCTTGCCCAGTAAATTCGTCAGCCTTTCTTTTTTTGCGGGATGGTCTGCCGAGGCGGCTATTAAATCGTTCAATAATTTATCTACGAGGGTATCGACGCGGCTTATAAAAATACTTGCGACCGAATGTATCCCCGATAAATTGAATCCGTTTGCAAGGGCCGATTTTATTCCTTTAATATACGCATCGGCAACCGCAACGTAATGATTCAAAGAAAACATTAACGTGATATTAACGTTTATGCCTTTCGAGATAAGAATAGGAATGACTTCCAAGCCTTCTTTAGTGGCGGGAATTTTAATCAGCACGTTTTTTTCGTTTATAAGGTAAAAAATTCTGAGAGCTTCGTTTGTAGATGTTTCGGCATCCGTAGCTATATCCGGTGAAACCTCTATGCTTACAAAACCGTCGTTGCCGCCCGATTTTTCGTAAACGGGCTTAAGAATCTGAGCGGCGGATTTTATATCCTCTATTGTAATAGCGTCGTATATTTCAAAAGGAGTTAATTTTTTTTCGGAAAGTTTTTTAATTTTTTCCGGATATCCGCATTTTCCGGAATTAATAGCTTTTTCAAATATCGAAGGATTCGACGTTATTCCGGTTATAATTCCGTTTTGAACTAACTTTGAAAGGTCTCCGGAATCGAGCATACACCGCGATATATTATCTAACCATGGACTTTGACCGTAAGACTGCATTTTTTTAAATTCGGCGCTTTTAGATACGACAAAATCAATATTCATAGCGTTAATCCCCCGTTTATTTCAGCTATTACTTATTATTTTAATTATTTTTAAAAAACAGCCAGTCGTTTTCCCCGGCTTTGGCAAATTTTAATAAAGTGTATTCTCCCGTTAATTTTTTACCCTTGAAATCCAGTATATATTTTGATTTATCTTTTTTTATAAGGCTGTATTTTCCGCTGTCCCAAATTTTTACTTCTCCGGCTCCGTAATGCCCTTCCGGTATAGTTCCTTCAAAGCCCGCATAAGAAAGGGGATGGTCTTCGACTTTTATCGCAAGATTCTTTTTTCCGCGCTCCAACGGAGGCTCCTTGGGCAGGGCAAAAGAACTCAGGATGCCGTTTTCTTCTATTCTTAAATCCCAG
>JAJYJN010000125.1 GCA_021789455.1 bacterium
AGTTTATAAACGGCGGCAGAACCGTCCTAATGGTAAACCATAATAAAAACGACATACTGAATTATTGCTCGGAAGCCGTCCTTCTTTACAAAGGAACGGTAGCCGCGGCGGGCAAAAGCCAAAACGTAATAGAAAAATACGAAGAATTGCAGGCTAAAAGCTAATAACTAAATCACTTAATTTAAACGATGGACGAAAATAGCGGTAGGAATATACTGATAACCGGAGGAACAGGGTTTCTTGGGGGCTACGTCAAAACCGCTTTGCAGTCTTCCGGCTATATATGCTCCGACTTAAAAGACGGTGAGGAAATAATCGACGTTAGGGACGCTTCAAGGATAAAGTCTTTTTTGGAGGGATTAGGATTTATTCCCGACGCCGTAATGCACCTGGCGGCGCAAAGTTTCGTGCCGCGTTCTTTCGAAAACCCCATAGAAACATTCGGCGTTAATTTTACCGGCACTTATAATATTCTTAACGCTTTAAAAGAAACTGGATTCAAAGGGCTTTTCGTCTATATCAGTTCCGGCGACATATACGGATTAATAGGCGAAAACGAACTTCCGGTCGCCGAAGAACATCCGTTAAGACCCAGAAATCCTTATGCGGTAAGCAAAACCGCCGCGGAAGCCCTTTGTTTTCAGTGGTCGGTTACTGAAAATATTAAAATTATATCGGCAAGACCTTTTAACAATATAGGTCCCGGGCAAAACGAAAATTTTGTCGTTCCTTCGTTCGCTAAACAGATAACGGAAATTAAGCTTGGGCTTAAAGAGCCGGTCATATACGTTGGAGATATCGACGCAACGAGAGATTTTCTGGATGTTAGGGACGCGGCGGCGGCATATGCGCTCTTAATACAGAACGGCATACGGGAAGCAACTCGGCAAGCCGGACCAAATCTTGAAAATTCTGACTTTAGCGCATATAATATATCTTCTGGAAAAGAAACGTCCCTGCGCCATATTATAAATATTATGCTCGAAATATCGGGCGTAAAAGCTGAAATAAAAACTGACGAAAGCAGGTTAAGGGCTAACGAACAAAAAAGAATATGCGGAAGCAACGAAAAAATTAAAAAAGACTGCGGATGGAGCCCAAAAATTACTTTGCGCGAAAGCATAGGCAATATTCTAAAATATTACGAAGAAAAACTTAAAACCTAAGGAGACGCGATATTATGTCAAAGGCAAATGTCAAAAAGAGCGCTTTAATAACCGGAATAACCGGACAGGACGGAGCCTATCTTGCCGAATTTCTGCTAAATAAAGGATACGATGTTTACGGCTTTTTGGCAAGAAGGGGTTCGGATACTTTATGGAGGCTCAGATATTTAAATATTTTAGAAGACGTAAAATTAATCGACGGCGACCTGCTTGATATGTCGTCTATAATAAGGGCGCTCGAAATTTCAAAAGCGGACGAAGTATATAATCTTGCGGCGCAAAGTTTCGTAGGGACGTCGTGGCAGCAGCCGGTCCTGACTACTCAGGTAACCGGTTTTTCGGTGGTTAACGTACTTGAGGCTATAAGGCTCGTAAACGTCAAAATAAAATTTTATCAGGCTTCCACTTCGGAAATGTTCGGAAAGACTAACGAAACTATACAATCCGAAGACACGGTTTTTCATCCCAGAAGCCCGTACGGCGTGGCAAAAATGTTCGGGCATTATATTACTATAAATTACCGCGAAAGTTTCGGCATATTCGGCTGCGCCGGAATACTGTTTAACCACGAGTCTCCGTTAAGAGGCATAGAATTCGTTACAAGAAAAGTAACGGACGCTGCGGCAAGGATAAAATACGGAATCCAAAAGAAACTTTATCTTGGAAACATAGACGCCCAGAGGGACTGGGGCTACGCCAAAGATTACGTGGAGGCGATGTGGCTTATGCTCCAGCAGGATGCTCCAGACGATTACGTAGTCGCGACAGGCAAAACCTCTACGGTTCGGGAAATGTGCGAAACGGCATTTTCTTACGCTGGCTTAAACTATAAAGATTACGTGGAAATAGACCCCAAACTATACAGGCCCGCCGAAGTTGAAAGGCTTCTCGGCAACCCCGCCAAAGCCAAGGAAAAACTTGGTTGGCAGCATAAAACCGGAATGAAAGAGCTAATTGAACTTATGGTAGAAGCGGATTTAAAAAGAATTAAAAACGGGCTTTAAAATATTCCGCATATTTCGACTACGGCTGACGAAAAACTCCTTACGGATTCGTCCCAGCTTACAACGGCGGCAACCTCTGCCGCAGTATTAGGATTATTTTCATCCCTATGAGTTCGAGCGCGGTTTTCAAATTCTTTTACGGCGCTAATCAAACCGTTTTTATCGGGATTAAAATAAATAATCCCGTTGCTCTTGCCGCTTTCGGCGCTTTTACCAATACCCATAGACGATCCTATTTCCCTGAACACCGGAATATCGCTTGCCAAAACAGGCAGGCGGTAATTAATCGCTTCGGCTAACGGAAGCCCGTAACCCTCCCTAAAAGAAGCTGAAACAAGTGCATCAGCCGCTTCATACATATAACACAGCTCGCCGTCGTTTAAATCGTTAAACATAAAAAGCTTTTTGTTTAAATAAGGGGAACTGCTTATCTTTTTTAACAGCTTTTCCGTTTTCCAGCCTATTTTTCCGGCTATTACCAAAATCCCTCCATAACCGCTTTCCCACATCTTTTCAAACGCCTCTATAGTATAATCGTAACCTTTTCTAGGTTCTATGGTTCCGACGGAAATATAAGAAAACCGCCGCTGGATATGAATATCCGGCATTTCAAAAATTTCAGTCAAATTCTTTCTTATTCTTATTTTTTTTAAGTTTAAGCCGTCTTCGCCGCCGAAAGCGGCATCGTTTTCTCTGCCGTCTTGGTATTTGCTGATATTTGCAAAATCTATACCGCACTTTATGTCGCAGCCCGGATAAAAATATTTTACCGGTTTGTTTCCGATATTTTCAAAATTAAACGTCTTTTTCAAATATCCTTCGATAATTTCTTTTTCGCTTTTTGAAATAGTAACTACCGCGTCTATAAAACTTTTAATTTTTTTAATCTTGCCTTTAAAGTTGAGCGTTAAGTCTATATTGAAAAATTCCGGGTTTGTTAAGGGTATGATATCGTAAATGACCGCGATTACCTTGCCC
>JAJYJN010000126.1 GCA_021789455.1 bacterium
ACCGTAATTTTTTATTTTTAAGGAGGACATACCTGTATGAAAACGCTTAATATTTATAATCCTGTAAAAATTCATTTCGGCGCCGGTTTAATCGGCGAAACCGGAAAAATAGCAAAAAAATATTCCGATACGGCTTTAATAGTTACCGGAAAAAACTCTATGCAAAAAACGGGAACTTTGGACAGGCTCGTAAAAATATTAAAAGACGCAGGGGTTGCCCCGATAATATTCGACGGGATTACGCCTAATCCTACAACTTACGAAATAGATTCGGCTGCGGGCATCGCGAGGGAAAAGGGCGTCGGGCTTATAATAGGCTTAGGCGGCGGAAGCCCTCTCGATTCCGCAAAAGCCGTCGCGGTTGCGGCAAAGGGGAATATTCCGGTATGGGAATACCTGAAAACTCCGGCAAAGGAAGCGCTTCCCGTTATAACTGTAGTTTCGACCTCCGGAACCGGCAGCGAAGTCAACAGATATTCCGTCATGACAAACCCTGAAACCAAAGAAAAACCTGGGTTCGGCTATGAATGCATGTACCCTAAAGAGGCCGTAATAGACCCTGAAATTATGCTGTCTATGCCTGCTTACGTAACCGCGGCTACCGGCTTTGACGTATTTGTTCATATTTTCGAAGCTTTTATCGGAAAAGCAAAAAATGCTTTTTCTTCGGCTTACTGCATGCAGGCGTTTTATCTTCTAAAAGATAATTTAATTAAGGCGTATAACGAACCGAATAATATAGAAGCAAGAGGAAATATGGCGACAGCTTCCGCTCTTGCCGGGCTTGCGATTGATATTTCCGGCGTCGGCATAATGCACGCTATGGAGCATCCGGTATCCGGAAATTATCCTAAAGCGGCTCACGGAGCGGGACTTGCGGCTCTTGCGGTAGAATCGATGAAATACAATTTAAACGCGTGCAAAAAAGACTTCATGCTTATAGCCCATCATTTCGGCATTAAAAGGGCAGGTAAAAGCGACGACGAATACGCCTGGTCTTTAATAGAAAAAATAAAAGAAATGCTTTCTGATTTAAATCTGAATATCCGTTTAAAAGACCTCGGCGTGGAAAAAGACAAACTTCGGAAAATCGCAAAAGAGGCTTTCGATACGATGGGCTTCGCTATTCAGAACAATCCCGCGGAAGCCGGCGAAAATGAAGTTTTAAAACTTTTGGAAAACAGCTATTGATTTAACCATATATATTTAATATATATAATATTCTGCCGAATAATTAAAAATTAGATATTATTTTAGGGAGGTTATATGTTTTCAACGTTCAAATTAAGATTATACGTTGCCGCGCTTGCGATGTTTATTATTTTTTTGATTTTAAATTTTTTCCTATTGGGTTTTATTAGCACAATAAAAGACCGGTCATATATACAGGCGGTTTTAGGCTCTACCTCCATTTCCCTGCTGAGGGTCAACAGGGATGCAACTAATTTAATATACCTGGCGAAACTTAGGAAATCCAATCTCGAAATTGCCAAGCTCACGAAAAAAACTTACGATACGGCATCCATAGATAAAAAAATAACAAGTTTAGCCGACAAAATAAAATCTGCCAGAAAAAATAACGTAATCGCCATAAACGGCTTCTATTCAGGGTTTCAAAAAGAACATTTTATAAAGCTTTTCGGAATAAAAAAAAGCGTGTTAAAAAGGCCGAACAGCTTAAAAAGTTTGAATGCTAAAGAAAAAATGGCCGAGCTTAAGAAGATTATGGCGGGATACAGGCCGAATATGGCTAAATTGCTAAAAAATCCGCAGGAAGAAGGATTGAAAATAAAGCCGGAATATTTTAATGCCAATATCGATAAGATTATAAAATTGCTGGATTTCGACAGGTACGCAATGTCTTCCGGCATGAGCAAAAAGATTAATTTTCTATTCGATATGTTTATTGCTGCGCCCTTTTTTATGCTGATAGCCCTGCTGTCCGTCAGCTATTATTTTAAAAAATTTTTAATAGACGAACTTGAGATAGCGATTAAAAAAGTCAAAGACGTGGCGGGCGGAGATTTATCTTCAAAAATAAAAATTAACGTAAATCCAAAAAATGAAATAGGAAGATTAATTAACCACGTAAATACGCTTATCGAATCGTTTGCCGGCAACGTAAAGTCAATCAACAGCGCCGCAAATTCTATTTCCGGGCAGGGCGAAGAACTTAACCATTCCTCAAAAGAGCTTGAAAAAAATCTTGAAAATATGCGGCAAAGCAGTTCTTCCATAATAGAATCTATAAAGCAAATTACGTCGGCTATCATTGAAGTGGCTAAAAATTCCAACTCCGGCGCGCATGAAGCAGACCGCACTCAGAAAGCCACCGAAGAAGGATACGAAGCCGTTCAAAACGTAATCAAAGAGATAAATTCTATCGAAGCCGCCGTCGATAATACGTCTTCGGTAATGGAAGAACTTGGCTCGTCCTCGCAAAAAATAGGCGATATTATCGCCGTCATCGACGAAATCGCCGACCAGACTAATCTGCTGGCTCTTAACGCCGCCATAGAAGCCGCGAGAGCCGGGGAACAGGGGAGAGGATTTGCCGTTGTAGCCGACGAAGTAAGGAAATTAGCCGAAAGAACCTCGAAAGCGACGAAAGAAATTACCGCGACTATAACATTTATTCAGGACGATACGGCAAAAGCTATCGACTCGATGCTTAAAGGAAAAAATAAGGTAAAAAACGGCGTCGATGTGGCAAAAAAGGCCGGAGAAAGGATTGAAACCATAAAAGAACTGACGAATAAACTTAAAGATATGATTACCCAGATAGCTACCGCCGCAGAGGAACAATCGACCGCCGCAGAGGAAATCTCGGCTTCTTCGGATTTAATCCTGAAGGCTCAGGAGGCTACGTCCGCCAGCACAGGTCGGATACAGATAAGTTCGCAGGAGTTATCGAACCTTGCTTCTTTGCTGGCAAAAAACGTCAGCATTTTTAAATTATAATTACGGCGGCCGATATCGATATATGCGCAGAAGGAGGCGTGCAGTGAAGTTAAAGTGACTACACCGCCGTCACGCAAAATTCTTAATTATATCTTATCTACCAAAATTTCTTGTTTTCACATGGCAGTCAAAACAAAGAATTTCGCAATTAGAAAGAATATCTCCTCCATTGCTGTTTTTA
>JAJYJN010000023.1 GCA_021789455.1 bacterium
ACGGAAATAATAAATATAATGGTGTTACACCTGCTTTTGTTATCTGGAATTTACTTCAAAGATATACAAAAGAAGGAGATTTAGTTGTTGATCCTATGTGTGGAAGTGGCACGACAATTGATGTGGCTAAGGAATTAAACAGGAAAGTAATCGGCTATGATTTAAATGTAGTTAGGGCTGATATAATTAAAAATGATTCTAGAAAAATCCCTCTAAATGAAAATTCTGTTGATTTTGTTTTTATTGATTCGCCATATTCAGATAATATTGTGTATTCTGATGACCCAAAATGTATTGGTAAAATTTCTTGTGAAAAAAAAGAATTTTATGACGAATTAGAAAAAGTTGCTTCTGAAGTCGCAAGAATTTTGAAACCAGGCAGGGCTATGGGATGGATTATAGCAGATCAATGGATTAAGAAGAAATTTACCGCAGTTGGATTTTTATTATGGCAAAGATTAGAAAAATATTTTGATCCGATAGATATTATTTGCCTAACGAGACATAATCAAACGTCAAACACTGCTATCTGGCATAAAAGAGCAAGACAATATAATTTTTATTTGAGAGGTTTTAAATATTTGTTTATAATGAAAAAAAGTAATTTATAAAAATAATTTTTAAATTAATTATATGAAATTTAAATACGATATAGAATATATTACGAAAATTACCAAACTGAGCAAAGAGTTTATACTCGAACTCCTTAAATATTTCGACGGACTTCCTTTGCAGGCTAAACTCGAAGCGTTTTATATAAGCAAAATAATAGAAGAAGACGATGAATTTGCTTTTCATCAGCACTACTTCGATAAAGACAGATCCGCCGAATATGAATTCGCTCTGTTCATCCTGGGTATCGAAAGGATATATTCCGTAGAACATAGAAAAGAAGAAGCGGAAGCTCAAGGAAAAAAACTTTCCGCGTATAAGATAAATTTGATTTCAAAAATTACGGAACTCAGGAAGCAGGATGATTAAGGTTGAAAATACCCAAAAATATAAAAAGAATAATAGAAATAATAATAGAAATATTATTAACGGAATTTACATTTCAGCCGCTAAAAGGAATTCGGGTAAAACTACTATTTCTATAGCTCTGTCGCGTTTGTTGAGCAACAGGGGTTTATCCGTCCAGCCGTTCAAAAAAGGCCCTGATTTTATCGATCCAATGTGGCTGAATATAGCTTCGAGAAACAGGACGTATAATCTGGATTTCTATTTTATGTCCAAAGATAAAATCAGGAAACATTTCTTAAAATATTCTTTAAATTCTGACATAAGCATAGTAGAAGGAAACCACGGCCTGCACGATTCGATAGATATTTACGGAAAATCGTCCAACGCCGAAATGGCGAAACTGCTGGGACTTCCCGTTATACTTATTATAGACGTAGGAGAATTAAACAGAGGGGTTGTTCCTTTAATATTGGGTTATAAAGAATTTGATAAAAATGTTGATATCAAAGGCGTTATTCTTAATAAAGTCCACAGCAAAAGACACGAGAAAAATTTGCTTAGAGCTATTAAATATTATACCGATTTAAAGGTCGTAGGCAACATACCCAATAATCCTGAATTTTCAATAAAACAGAGGCATCTGGGGCTTTTATCGACGATGTCGGGCGGCGAAATAGAATCGTTGGTGGACAAGACTTCCGCCGAAATTGCGAACTATATAGATTTGGAAGGTATAATAAAAATGTCGAAATTTGCTGACAAACATTATACCGATGCCCAAAAAAAACCTATTTTAAAATTAAACGCCGATAACGCAAAGCAAAAAAATAAAAGAAACGGCTTGATAAAAATCGGGCTTGCTTTCGATAACGCTTTTAATTTTTATTATAACGAAAATTTGGAAGCCCTTGAAAATCTCGGATGCGAATTGATTAAATTTTCTCCAATCTCCGATAAGCATTTGCCGGATATCGACGCATTATATATAGGCGGCGGATTTCCTGAAATATTTTCCAAAGAACTTCATGATAATAAATCTATAAGAAATGAAATAAAACAAAAAATAGAAGACGGACTTCCCGTTTATGCAGAGTGCGGCGGACTTATGTATCTTTGCAAAAGCATTTCTTACGAAAACGGTTTTAACGAAATGGCGGGGGTTATCGATGCAGACGTAAAACTTACCAAAAAACCCAAGGGGCACGGATATACGAAATTAATGCCTTATTCTTACGGAAAAGGGAAAGAAGGCAGATGGTTCGATAAAGTAAAATTAATAAAAGGACATGAATTTCACCATTCTTTTTTAGAAATGCCCCAAAATAAGTATGAATTTATATTTAAAATGAAAAAAGGTTACGGAGTCGACGGTTGTTCCGACGGAATAACGTATAAGAATCTATTGGCAGGCTACACGCATATGTATTCTCCTGCGTCGTCCGGCTGGTTTAAAAACTGGATTGCGTTTATAAAACTGACAAAAGCGGAAATGCAGAGAAAATAAAATAACGTTTAATTTTTTTTTTTAAAAGACAATTTTTTTATTGACAACTATAGCTATAAAATTGTATAAATAAAAATTACAACTATGTTTTAGTTTTAATTCATTTAAAAAATAATGCGTGTATATATGGCGGCATTATATTTAATCTAATTTTATTTTTTAATTAAATAAAGGAGGCTTACAATGGGTAAAAAGCACCAGACTCCGCTTCTTGACGAACTTAAAAAAGGGAAGTGGATAAGTTTCGTCAGAGAAATGGAAAGAGCGGCGGAGAAAAGCGAAAGAACCGAAGACCTTTTAGGTCAGGTTGAAGAATCTTACCACGACAAAGTAAATCATTGGAAACACGGCGGTATGGCGGGCGTTAAGGGATACGGCGCCGGAATGGTCGGAAGATTCAGCGAATACCCCGATAAATATCCGGGAATAAAAGAATGCCATTCTATGAGAATTATACCTTCTGCCGGTTTTTTCTATAACTCCGATTTTCTTAGAAAATTAGCCGATATTTCAGAAAAACATGCAGGCGGACTGTTAAACTTTCACGGAGCTACAGGAAATATTCAAATACTTGGAATGTCCCAGGCGGAAGCAGAAGATGTTTTTCAGGCAGTTGCAGAGCTAGGTTTCGATCTCGGCGGAAGCGGTTCGGATTTAAGAACGCCTTCATGCTGTGCGGGACAGGCAAGATGCGAATTTGCAAATTACGATACTATGAAGATTTGCCGCCATTTAACGGAAGAATATTTGGACGAGCTCCACAGACCGGCGTTTAATTATAAATTTAAATTTAAATTTTCCGGATGCGCCAACGACTGCGTCGCTTCTGCGGCAAGATCCGATCTTGCTTTCATAGGAACATGGAAAGACAAAATAAAAATCAAACAGGAAGAAGTAAAAAATTATAAAAAGAAATTCGACGTCCAAAAATACGTTCTCGATAAATGTCCGACAAAGTGCATGTGGTTTGAAGGGGAAAACCTTATTATAGACGACGAAAACTGCGTAAAATGCATGCACTGCATAAATGAACTTCCCAAAGCTCTTAAAGCCGGCGATGAAAGAGGCTGTTCTATTTTAATAGGAGCAAAAGCGCCTTTGGTTACCGGTCCGAGAATGGGAATGATGCTCGTTCCTTTTTACGACGTAAACGAAGATGCAAAGAACGATTATGAATGGATAAAATCCTTAATTTCCAATATGTGGGAATTCTGGGACGAATACGGAGTCAGCAGGGAAAGAATAGGAGAGCTTATAGGAAGGGTAGGATTAAATACATTCTTGGAAGGCATAGGATTAGAGCCTATTCCTGAAATGGTCGAACATCCGAGAAGTAATCCGTTTATTAAATTTACCGAAGACGAAGAAGAATAGTCTTAAAATTAAAATATAATAATAATAATTTATAGCATTACATATAAATTTGGAGGTTAATATGGCAGAAGAAGTTAAAAAGAAAAGACTTACCGATATTGGACCCCATGATTACAACGAATATTTGTCGCCGGTTATAAAAAATAATTACGGCAAATGGGCTTATCATGAGATTCTTGACCCAGGCACTATGGTGCACGTGGCGGAAAGCGGCGATAAACTATATACGGTGAGAATGGGTTCGCCTAGATTAGTCAGCGGCAGTTTCGTGAGGGATATTTGCGATATCGCCGATAAATACTGCGGCGGACACTTAAGATTTACGACAAGAAATAACGTTGAATTTTTAATAGAAGATGAAAAAAACGTCGAACCGCTTAAAAAAGACCTTGAAAAAATGGGATATAACGTAGGCGGCATAGGCAATATCGTTGCAAATATAGTTCATACTCAGGGATGGGTGCACTGCCACACTTCCGCAAGCGATGCATCTGGCGTCGTAAAGTCCGTTATGGACGAGTTGTATGAATATTTCGTCGAAGACAAACTTCCGTCAAAAGTAAGAATAGCGTTTGCCTGCTGTTTAAATATGTGCGGTTCTGTTTCGTCTTCGGACATAGCTATAGTAGGAACTCATAGAAAGCCGCCGAGAATCGACCTCGAAAGACTCAGAAATCTCTGCGAAATACCTAGTACCATTGCGGCATGTCCTACAAATTCAATCAGGCCTGATACCGTAGACGGTAAACCGGCAGTAAAAGTAAACGAAGAAACCTGCGTGTTCTGCGGAAGCTGTTATACGGTTTGTCCCGCTATGCCGATTGCTAACGCCGAAAACGACGGCTTATCGATTTGGGTCGGCGGAAAAGTATCCAATGCCAGAACTAAACCGACTTTCTCTAAATTAGCTATACCGTTTATTCCAAACGATCCTCCAAGATGGCCGGGAGTGGTAAACGCCGTTAAAACAATTCTTAACGAATATAAAAAAGGCGCAGAACCCGGTGAAAGAGTCGGCGAATGGATAGACAGGATAGGCTGGCCGAGATTCTTTAAGATTACCGGATTCCCGTTCACGAAATATCATATCGACGATTTCAGGCTCGGCGAAACTACTATGAACTATTCTTCGCATGCCAGGCTGTAGTTTTTCGATAAAATTATAAATTAAAACTAATGTTTAGTATCTAGGAGCTCATAATATGACTGATGAAACTAAAAAGAAAGTCGAAGATAAAATTTTAGGGCTTGTGACGGAATATGCAGGAAAAAAAAGGTTCAAGCCGATAGATATCGTCAAAGAAATGGAAAAGGAGTTTGCAAGCGAAGCTTTAACTAAAGACGATATTAAAGGAGCATTAAAAGACTTAATGGATGATGAAAAACTTGTTTACGGATATGCAGGCGGCAGTTTCCTGACGCTTCCGGAAAACAAGTAAATAATTAATAATAAAAAAACGTAACGGCGGAAATTTTATTTCCGCCGTTACGTTGAATAATAAATAGCGTTGGACTAAATTAAATCCGTCCGACTGAAAAATAAATAAAATAGGGAAAAATTATGCTTGAATTAAAAAAACCGAAAAAACCGGCAAAAATTGCGGCGAGTACTGGCGGCGGAATGTCTCAGTCGCCGTACAGACCTAAATACGTCGAAAAAAGACCCCCTTGCATGGATACTTGTCCTAATGGAACAAAGGTTAGAGATTATATTCAGCTTATAGCGCAGAGCGAGTCTTACGACAGGCCTATAGACGACTCATTAAAGCTGGCTTTTTATATGCTGACGGAGTCCAATCCTCTTCCTTCGACTACCGGAAGAGTATGTCCCCATCCATGTGAAGACGCATGCAACAGAAAAGAAAAAGATACGCCGGTAGCTATTAATGCTATAGAAATGTTTGTTGGAGATTACGGAATAAAAAATAATCTTCAGTATAAAAAATTAACCGAAGTTACAAGAAAAGAAAAAATTGCGATAATAGGAAGCGGTCCTGCAGGTTTATCTGCCGCATATCACCTTGCGTTAAGAGGCTATCAAGTCACTATTTTTGAAAAGTTTCCTGAAACAGGAGGATATTTAAGATATGGAATACCGCGTTTCAGACTGCCTTTAGATATTATAGATGCCGAGGTTCAGCGCATTAAGAATCTTGGCGTTGAAATTAAAACCGGCGTCAATATAGGCACTGATGTAACATTGGACAGCCTTAAGTCCGAGTATGATGCAATATTTATTGCCATAGGAACTCATGAACCTATAAAAATGAAGATGAACGGCGCAGATTCTCCTAATGTTTATACCGGAATTGAATTTCTGCAGAAAGCGGCTTCCGGAGAACTTAAAGATGCCGGTAAAGAAGTGGTAGTTATCGGAAGCGACAGCGCAATGGATGCTGGAATGGTTGCAAAAAGACTCGGCGCCAACGTTACTTTTATATACAATAAAGGCACGGTTAACGATGCATCCGAAATAGAAGAAAAAGGTTCTACGGAAGTAAAAGAAGGACACGCCGAGGGAATAAAATTCGAATTTTTATTTGCGCTCGACGAGATAGTTACGGAAAACGGCAAAGCTGTTGCCGTAAAGCTTAAAAAAATGAAACTTTCGGAAAAAGATGCTTCGGGCAGGGTTCATCCTATAATAATAGAAGGCGGGCAGGAACTTAATTTAAAATTAGACACTTTAATATATTCTTTCGGTCAAAAGCCCGATTATAAAGGTTTAGAAAATCTGACTAAAAATCCGAATAACGAATTTTTAAAAGTTGACGATAATTATTTAGTCGCAGGCGAAGATAAAGTATTTGCCGGCGGCGATATATTAAGGTTCGGTCTCGTTACGGACGCTATAGGAATGGGAAGATATGCCGCATACGCTATACATAAAAAGTTTAGCGGAGAACAGGTTATTAACGACGAAAGAAGAGTTATAAAGTACGGCGACGCTGTAAACAGGGAAGGGAAAAATATGTATCTTGCGTATTTTCAGCCGGCCGAAAGAAAGAAGAGGACGTCCAGAGATCCTAAAGAAAGAGTTAAAGATTTTGAAGGCATTTTAAACGACCTTAATTTCGACGAATTAGTTTCGGAAGTAAAGAGATGCATGAGCTGCGGATTATGCTTCGACTGCGGCAGCTGTTTCGAATACTGCTCGCAGAGCGCAGTTAAAAAATTGCCGAAAGGTCAGCATTTCGAGTTTCACCTTGAGACGTGCAACGGTTGCAAAAAATGCGCCGAAAGCTGTCCCTGCGGTTATATAGATATGCTGTAAATGAAGCTTTTAAATATTTTTAAATATGATGTAATGAATTCAAATAAATTAAATTTAATTTTAATGGAGGTTATTTATGGCAAGTTTTGTTTATAACGGAAAAACGATAGAAACGGATGACGAAGGTTACCTTCAGAATCTTGGAGATTGGGACAAAGGTCTTGCTGAAGTTCTTGCGAAACAGGAAAATGTAGAATTAACCGAAAAACACTGGAAATTAATTGAATGGATAAGGGATTACTTTCAGAAATTTCAGGTTGCGCCTGCTATTAAATCGCTGACGAAAGAAGTCATGAGCCTTGAAAATTTACCGGACAAAAAAGAAGCAAATAAATTCATTTATGAATTATTTCCCGAAGGCCCGGCAAAACAGCTTGCAAAAATATCGGGTCTTCCAAAACCGACAGGCTGCGTTTAACGTAAAAAAGAGCTATGAAATAATCAAGCGGCTTTTTAAGCCGCTTGATTATTATATAAACACAAATAAAATAAAATTAAATTATTTATTCAGGGGGGAGTAAATATGGAACCTCTTAATTTAACCACCGCTATATACTTATTTATTACTTATTCGGTCGGGTTGATTTTTGTTGTAGGCGTAGTTTTAAGAATATATCAATATGCGACGACGCCTCAGCCGATTAAAATTATGCTGACTCCTGCTCCGCTTACTAAAAGCGGCGCATTTGCAAGAGTTCTTGGAGAAGTTTTTTTCTTTAAAAGCCTCTTTAAATCAAATAAACCTACTTGGGTATTTGGATACCTGTTTCATATTTCGTTTTTTCTTTTAATAGCAATGCATTTTGCGCGACATTTTGTTTATACTAACCCTTTGCCTTCCTGGTATAATTATTTCGTTTTAGCGGGTATAGTTTGCGGCATAATTATGGTTTTGTCCCTTTTTCTTTTACTAATGAGAAGAGTCGTGGTAGAAAGGGTAAAATTTATATCGCTTTTTCAGGATTATCTTATATTGATTTTATTAATGCTTATCGGCATAGCAGGTCTGTCTTTGAACTTTGTATTAACGCCGGCTGCTTTGACCGTGGTTGATCAACAGCTGGATCCATATATGAACGGCCTTTTGACGTTTCAATTTACAAATATACCGTCAAACCCTTTATTTTTGATACATTATACGCTAGTTATGCTTCTTATTCTATATATACCGTTTAGCAAAATAATGCATTTCGTCGGAATATTCTTTTCGCCGACAAGAAATATGGCAGATAATCCTATAGAAGAAAGATACTATCGTCCAAATGCAAAGGATCTGTCTATATAATAAAATATAAATTAATTAATAACCTGTAATTTTAATTCCGTATATGAATTAATCGGAGGTATATACAGTATGGCTAAGCCGAAAAGTAAATATAAAGTACCGGTATTGGACGGAAAGATTTCAATACCGAAGATAGTTCCCGGAGCATCTTCATATGAACATATGATAGAAGCACAGAAAGAAGATATGGAAGCGCTGGGCTTTCCTGCGAAACTGCAAGACGGATGGAAGGATAAAGCTCTTGGGGTGTTTAAAGAGATACTAGACCATAATAAAGCTGTAAGAGATTATATGGACATATGCGTCAGGTGCGGCGCGTGCACCGATAAATGCCAGTTTTTCCTCGGAACGTCGGACCCTAATAATATGCCCGTACAAAGACAGGAGTTAATGAGAAAGGTTTACAGATATTATTTTACTCCGTCGGGATTTTTTAAAAGTCTTTCCAATGCACAGGAATTAACCGAAGAAGTTTTGAAGGAGTGGTATACGTATTTTTGGCAGTGTTCGGAATGCAGGAGGTGTTCGCTCTACTGTCCTTACGGCATAGATACGGCAGAAATAACTATGGCGGCAAGACAGATTATGGATTCCATAGGTCTTGGACAAAAATACACTACCGAAGTTATTCATAAAGTTTTCGTGACCGGAAATAATATAGGAATCCCGCCAGCCGCTTTAAGAAACACTCTTGACGACTTGGAAGAAGAAATAGAAGAAGAAGGCGGAAAAGGCGTAAAAATTCCTATGGACGTAGAAGGAGCGGAAGTTTTGCTTGTTCCCCCGTCGGCTGATTTTTTTGCTATGCCGCATATGGAATCTTTGAAAGGATATGCAAAAGTGTTTCATAAAGCAGGTATAAGCTATACTGTTTCTTCGTATGCATCCGAAGCGGGTAATTTCGGAAAGTTTATAGGAAGCTATCAAAACACCAAAGAAATCAATAAAAGGATATGGGATGAGGCAAGAAGGCTTAAAGTAAAGAGAGTAATTATAGGAGAATGCGGACATGCATGGAGAGCGGCATATATGTATTCCAATACTATGAACGGACCCTTCGATTTTCTCGATTCAAAATATAAACAGCCTACCCATATTTGCGATTTTACTTTAGGACTTGTAAAAGATGGAGTTATAAAGCTCGATCCAACCGCAAACGACGATAAAGTCGTTACGTTCCACGATTCTTGCAACGTAGCGAGAGGTTCCAGAATAGGCGACGTTGTAGGAGGTCAATTTACCATACCGAGAGAATTGATAAAAGCCGCCGCAAATAAATTCGTAGAATTAAGGGAAGGCACTACTAAAGAAAGCACTTTTTGCTGCGGCGCAGGCGGCGGACTATTGACGGAAGAAGTAATGAACGTCAGGCTGGCAGGTTCTATGCCGAGAATGCAGACTGTTAAAGAAGCAGTAGATAATCATGGAGTAAATTTTTACGCCTTGATTTGCGCAATATGCAAAACTCAGTTTTCCAAAGTATTCCCGTTGTACGGTTTAGATGCCGAAATGGTCGGCGGTATTCATCAGTTAGTCAGCAACGCTATAATAATGTAGTAAATTTCCGATTTGTTCGTATCAAGTTGTAACGGGGACAGAATTGAATTCTGTCCCTACGATTTGTGATGGTGACAGAATTGAATTCTGTCCCTACGATTTGTGATGGTGACAGAATTGAATTCTGTCACCATAATATAAAAATAACTAGTTAACAGGGGAGGAATTAATGAAATTCGGCATTCTTATTAAAGAAGGCCCTTATATGCATCAGGCTATGGACACAGCCTATAATTTTATATTAGCGGCTATGGAAAGCGGGCATGAAATAACGGGCATATTTTTTTATAACGACGGAGTTTATAACAGATGTGCGACGCTTGAACCGCCGAGAGACGAAAGAAATATTATGAAACTCCTTACGGAATTAGAATTGAAAGGAGTCAGATTAATAGTCTGCGTTGCGGCTGGAAAAAGAAGAGGCATAGTCAATCAGACAGTATGTAAAGTGGAAGAAATATCCGGACTGGGACAACTGTTAGAACTGTGCATAACATCCGACAGAACTATAACTTTTTAATAAAAAATAAAAAAATATACTGAATAAAGGAGCCATAACATGTCAGAACAAGAAAAAACTAAAGTTATGTTTGTATGCAGAACCGCTCCGTACGGTACTATATACGAACAGGAAGCTATAGAAGCCATGGTTATGTTCGGCGCATACGAACAGGATATAAGCGTAACATTTACCGGAGACGGAGTATTTTCGTTGAAAAAAGGGCAGGATACTTCACTTCTGGGAAAGAAAAATTTTTCAATGACTTATCCTATATTAATAGACGACTTTGAAATTTCGCATATATACGTAGAAAAAGAGTCTCTCGAAGAAAGAGGTATGTCCGAAAGCGATCTTGCTACCGAAGTTGAGATAATAGACAGAAATACATTGAAGCAAAAGATGAGAGAAATGAAAGCGTTACTGCCGTTTTAAAAAATAAAAACCTAAATTTATTATGGAATAATAATTAAGGAGGAATTTAAAAGTGCTGCACATAGTAAAAAAATCTCCGTACGAATCTTCCGCATTCAGCGATGCGATAAACTACATAGAGCAAAACGATATAATGCTTTTAACCGAAGACGGAATATATGCCGCAAAAAAAGGCGGAAAATTTGAAGGAGCGTTAAAAAACCTTATGCAAAAAAATGCCGTTTACTGTCTTATAGCCGATATAAAAGCAAGAGGAATTCAGGAAAGCGAAATAATAGAAAACGTAAAAGTAATAGATTATAAAGGCTTTGTAGAAAAAGTTACCGAACATAATCCGATGACATGGGCGTAATTTTAAAATATAAAAATAAATGTTGACTTTTTAAACAAATAATATTAAATATATAGAATTAAATTTTAAAATATATACGGAGTAAAATATGGCTTTAGTAAATCCGCACGGTAAAGAAAAAAAATTAAAACCTCTGCTTTTGTCGGGAAGCGAACTTAACTCCGCAAAAGAAAAAGCAAAAAATCTTAAAAAAATACCCATGACGTCAAGAGAAACATCCGACCTTATAATGATGGGGATAGGAGCATTTACCCCTCTTGAAGGTTTTATGGGAAAAAAAGACTGGCAGGGCGTAGTAGATAATTATACTATGGAAGACGGCACATTCTGGCCTATACCCATTACACTTTCCGCTTCAAAAGAGACTGCCGACGGAATAAACATAGGCGAAGAAGCTGCGCTTGTCGATTCCGAAACTTCGGAAATTATAGGTATTATTAACGTTTCTGAAAAATATACCATAGACAAAGCTCATGAATGCCAGAAAGTTTTTAAAACTACGGATATGGAACATCCCGGAGTTCAAAAGGTTATGGCTCAGGGAGATATAAATATCGCAGGAAAAGTAAAAGTTTTAAGCGAAAGTTATTATCCGACGGAATTTAAAGATATATATATGCGTCCGGCGGAAGTCAGGAAATTGTTTGAGGAAAAAGGATGGAATACCGTAGCGGCATTTCAGACCAGAAATCCTATGCATCGCTCCCACGAATATCTTGCAAAAGTAGCAGTTGAAACTACCGACGGAGTACTTATACACCAGCTAGTCGGAAAGTTAAAACCCGGAGATATTCCTGCAAATGTCAGAGCGGTAGCAATCAATACGTTAATAGACAAATATTTCGTTAAAAATACCGTAGTTCAAGCCGGTTATCCTATGGAAATGAGATATGCCGGACCCAGGGAAGCCCTGCTCCATGCCGTATTCAGGCAGAATTACGGATGTTCCCATCTTATAGTCGGAAGAGATCATGCAGGAGTCGGCGACTATTACGGGCCGTTCGACGCGCACAAGATATTCGACGAAATTCCAAAAAATGCGCTTGAATTAAAACCGTTAAAAATGGATCTTACCTTTTATTGCCATAAATGCGACGGGATGGCTTCGACGAGAACGTGTCCCCACCCTAAGGAAGACAGGCTTACCCTTAGCGGAACTATGCTAAGAAAATTACTGTCCGAAGGACAGGAAGTTCCAGACCATTTTTCCAGACCTGAAGTTTTGTCTATATTGAAAGATTATTATGCTTCGCTTGCAAAAGAAGACAAGGTAGAAATTAAGCTTCACAAAGCGGCGAAAGGAGAAATTTAATTAAGTTATAATTTTATATTGCCGGCATAATATAAGGCGGCAATATATATTCTTATAAAAAAACAAAATATAAAATTAAGGAGGTATGGAAATGCCAAGTTTTGTAATTACTGAAAAGTGCGACGGATGTAAAGGCAGGGACAAGACTGCCTGTCAGTATATCTGTCCGAACGACCTTATGGTTTTAAATAAGGACATTATGAAGGCCTACAATCAAGAGCCCGACCAGTGCTGGGAGTGCTACAGCTGCGTAAAAATTTGTCCGCAGTCTGCCATCGAAGTAAGAGCTTATCAGGATTTTGCGCCGTTGGGTGCGTCCGTTATTCCTATGAGAGGTTCCGATTCGATTATGTGGACGGTAAAATTCAGAAACGGAAAAATTAAAAGGTTTAAATTTCCGATAAGAACTACTCCCGAAGGCGGTATCGATCCGTATCATGGAATAGCCGAGGTAAACCAGGGCAGTTTGAAAGACGAGCGTCTATGCGACGAACTTGGGGTTGAACTTACGGCACCCAAGAAATAAAGAATTAAAAGACATTTTATTTATTTATAATTAAAATAATTTATAATTTGCGAGGATAAATTGTATGGCTGAAATGAAAGGTTCAATGACCAGCACCGAAGTTTTGAACAATTATACCATAGAAGAAATCAGTACCGACGTCTTAATAGTCGGGGGCGGTATGGTAGGTTGCGGAGCCGCATTCGAAATTAAAAAATGGGCGCCGAAAGATATGAAAATAACGATGATAGAAAAAGCTGCCATAGAAAGAAGCGGCGCGGTAGCAATGGGTTTGTCCGCTATTAACACTTATTTGGGAGATAACACGCCCGAAGATTACGTTAAACACGTCGCTAACGACCTTATGGGAATAGTCAGGGAAGATCTTATATACGATACCGGCAGACACGTCGATTCTACCGTAAGACTTTTTGAAAAATTCGGGCTTCCGATATTCAAAGAAGACGAAGACGATACAAGAACTATTGCAGAAGGCGCAAAACCTTTAAGAGCGGGAAGATGGCAGATAATGATTCACGGAGAGTCTTACAAAGTACTTGTTGCCGAAGCGGCAAGAAAAGCTCTCGGCGAAGAAAACATCAAGGAAAGAGTCTTTATTACCGAACTTCTTATGGACGAAAAGCATGAAAACAGGGTTGCCGGAGCAATCGGTTTCAGCTTAAGAGAAGCAAAAATATATATTATTAAAGCAAAAGCCGTAATTATGGCTTGCGGCGGAACGGTTAACGTTTTCAGGCCGAGATCACAGGCGGAAGGTATGGGAAGAACTTGGTACGCAATATGGAATGCCGGTTCTACCTATGCTATGGGTTATCAGGCAGGAGCCGAAATGACAACGATGGAAAACAGATTCGTTCCGAACAGATTCAAAGACGGATACGGACCCGTCGGCGCATGGTTTACGCTCTTTAAATCTCGAGTTTTAAACGCTCACGGCGAAGATTATATGCAGAAATGGGGACACATGCTTCAAGACTATGCTCCTTACGGACTTGCGAAAGTTCCCGCAACATGCTTATGGAACCATGTTATGCTTAAAGACTGGATGGAAGGGAACGGACCTTTCTATATGAATACTTCCGGTGCTATGAAGACGCTTTTTGAAACCCTTCCCGAAAAGAGAAAGAAATCTCTTGAAGCCGACGCATGGGAAGATTTCCTTGATATGACGGTTGCGCAGGCCGGATTATGGGCATCTATGGATATAGATCCAGGCGAAACTAATTCCGAGGTTATGCCTACAGAGCCGTATTTCTTAGGTTCTCATTCCGGAGCTTGCGGAATGTGGGTTTCAGGACCAGAAGATTTAGCTCCTAAGGAATATCAATGGGGTTATAACCGCATGACGACCGTTAACGGCCTTTTCACCGGCGGAGACGGCGTTGGAGCATCCGGACACAAATTCTCTTCAGGTTCATACGTAGAAGGAAGAATTGCGGCAAAATCGGCAGTCAGGTTTGTACTTGACGATCCGGGCTTTACTCCGACGGTTCATACCGACAATAAAGTTCTTGCCGAAAAAGTGTACGGGCCGATGATAACTTTTGAAAAATTCAAAGACTATTCTACCGAGTCAAACGTAAATCCTAATTATATTAAACCGAGACTTTATTTGTTCAGATTGAATAAACTTATGGACGAATACGTCGCCGGTACTTCGACGTTCTACAGAACAAGCGAAGCCAGTCTTTTAAGAGGGTTAGACCTTTTAAACAGATTGAAAGAGGATGCGCCTAAACTTGCGGCCGCAAATCTCCATGAACTTATGAGAGCATGGGAAAATTACCACAGGTCTATAGTCGGCGAACTTCACTTAAGGCACGTACTGTTCAGAGAAGAAACAAGATATCCGGGATTCTATTACAGAACCGACCATCCGAAACTTGACGAACAGAACTGGAAGGTGTTCGTCAATTCAAAATTAAATAAAACGACCGGACAGCCGGAATTGTTTAAAAAGCCTTATATTGAAATCGTACCGAAAAACTAACTTAATATTTTATAAACACAATTTATAAAAAAATTAAGTCTATCCCCTTCTCTAAATAGAGAAGGGGATTTTAATATGTATAAAGTCTTTATATATTTTTTATATTATATTTAAATAAATAAAAACTTAGCAATGGAGATTTAAAGTTGAGCGAGCTAAATAATGAAAATGCCGTATTAATAATCGGCGGCGGGCATAGCGGCGTATCGGCAGCATTAGAAATTACCGAGGCGGTCGATAAAAAAGTATATATAGTAGAAAAAAAATCGTATATCGGCGGCAGGGTTCTCCAGATGTATAAGTATTTTCCAAAATTGTGCCCCCCCTTTTGCGGCTTTGAAATCAATACGAAAAGAATAAAGTCGTCTACCGAAGGAAATATAAATTTTTTAGTTTCTTCAAACGTCGAAGAAATAACAAAAGCGAAAGAAGGAACCGGATATAAAGTAAAAATAAAACAAAAACCGCAGTATATAAACGATAACTGCACGGTATGCGGAGAATGCGC
>JAJYJN010000127.1 GCA_021789455.1 bacterium
TTAGATATAAGGTCCTTGGATAAAAAATATGCTATATCGGGATATTCTACCGCCATGTTAAAAAAATAAAATTATAATTCATACCGGTTAAATTAAGTTAAATTAATAATTAGCGAATTTTTTTATTCTTTCGTTTCTTAAATCCTCTCCCCCGTATTCTTTAAGTTCTTCGATATTCTCCAAAATAGCTTTTTTAAGGTTTTCCGAAGCGAGTTTTATATCTCTGTGCGCTCCGCCGAGAGGCTCGGGTATAATGCCGTCGATAACTTTAGAATCGTTTAACAGGTCTTTTGCCGTAAGCTTTAAAGAATTGGCGGCATCCGCGGTTTTAGAAGTATCTTTATACAGGATAGACGCGCATCCTTCCGGCGATATTACAGAATAAACCGAATACTCCATCATCAAAACTCTGTTCCCCGTTCCGAAGGCAAGCGCTCCTCCGCTTCCGCCTTCCCCTATTATTACGGATATAACGGGAACGGAAACATTTAATAAAGTATATATTGTTTTTGCTATCGCCTCCGACTGCCCCCTTTCTTCCGCTCCTAAACCCGGATACGCGCCGGGCGTGTCTATCAGCGTAACTATCGGGATAGAATATTTTTCCGCGAGCTTAAACAGCCTCTGCGCTTTTCTGTAGCCTTCCGGATGGGGCATGCCGAAATTTCTGCACATTTTATCTTTTGTGTTGCGCCCTTTCTGGTGCCCCACTATAAGCGCCCTCTGCCTGTAACCGGAGGCGCCGTCTTTAATAAAGCAGAAGCCGCCGACTACGGCCTTATCGTCCATAAACAACCTGTCTCCGTGGAGTTCGGCAAAATTTTCGGCCATTAAATCTATATAATCCATAGTATAAGGCCTCAAAGGATGGCGGGACAACTGGGTAATCTGCCAGCTGTTTATATTTTTAAATATATCACGCGTAAGTTTGTCCTTTTTGGCTTCGAGATTTTTTATCTCGTCGTCCACGTTGGCAAAGCCTCCCAGGTTAAACGTCTTTAACTCTTCTATCTTCTGTTCGAGTTCGATTATAGGTCTTTCAAATTCGAGATACTGTATGGCCATAAATATTTATTTTGTTTTATATTACTATTATAGTATTTTAGTTATCAAAAAGCGTATCAGTTTTTTATTATACCACCTATTATATAATATTCAAATAGTCCGGCAGGGATTTTGATTTCAGCAATGCCTTGTCCACCCCGAGACTCTCTTTGAGCACTATATTATATCCGGACATTCTTAATATTACTTTAGAATTGCCTTTTGAGTCCGAAAGGCTGTTTTTTATCTCCGAAAGAAAGTTTCTAAATTCTCCGGCTTCGAAGAAAGCCGCATTTTCGTTTATTTCTATAATACACACTTCATCTTCCTGCCTTGCCTGCCTTTTTACCTTAACCTCGTCTAAGAGTTCGATGCTTTCTCCTATAACTTTAATATCCAAATCCATGTCGTCGTAGCCCGCGCCGTACTCCGTCTTTCCGGTTTCCGGTTTATTTTTGCCGTTTTGGGCGGCGTCGTTTTCCGCGGCGTCTTCGCCTGCCGCTCCGGCCGGTTCCAATACGTCTCCCGTATTTCCGGATGTATTCAGCCCCGAAAAATCGATTCTGCCGGTCAAGATTACGGGCTGATTCGTTCCTAATATTTCTTCGTACTTTAAAAAGTTTTTAGGAAAAAAAACGGCTTCGACGTTAGAGTTTTTATCGTTTAATATAAACGAGGCCATCTTGTCGTTATTTCTCGTTTTATGCACTTTCAGCTGATTTATGACTCCTGCCATTTTATACGTATTATCCTTGTCCGCCGTGCCGCGGGACCGGCCGTTCGGTACGTCCGGCCGCTCCGGACCGCCTTTGCGCAGGCCGTTTATATATTCCGATACTATATCGGCAACCGATTTTATGCCGAGCAGTTTAATCTTTTCCTCGTAGCCGTCCAACGGGTGGCCCGAAAGATAAAATCCGAGCGATTCTTTTTCGAAAGCGAGTATCGATTTTTTATCGTCCTTTTCTCCGGAAATCTTTAAATAAGACTCGTCTTTGCCTTGGGCATAATTAACGTTATCGCCTAAGGAGGCAAATAAATCTACCTGCCCGGAATCTTCTTTTTCCCTTTTGCGGACGGTTTCCTCCATCACCGCTTCTAAATTATCGAGCATCCATTTTCTCGACTCTCCGGCAATATCCAAAGCCCCGCTTTTTATGAGATTTTCTATGGTTCTTTTGTTGACTTTCCTTGTATCGACTCTTAAACAGAAATCGAATAAGTCCTTAAATATTTTATCTTTGCGGGTCTGCAAAATAGAATCTATCGCCGCTTTACCCACGTTTTTAACCGCTCCCAGCCCGGTCCGGATGGCAAGTCTTCCGGCGCCTTCCGCTCCCGTATTTACTATCGCGAATCTTTCCGCGGATTCGTTAACGGACGGAGGCAGGATTTCGCAGGCGTTGATTCCGGACTTCGCCTCGTTTATTATCTTTGCCAGCTTATCGGTATTCGACATTTCGCTGGATAAAAGGGCCGCCGTAAAATGCTCCTTGTAGTTAGCCTTTAAATAGGCGGTCATATATGCTATATATGCGTACGCCGTCGAGTGGGACTTATTAAAACCGTATTCCCC
Source organism: bacterium (assembly GCA_021789455.1). Next base: position 2,621 of record JAJYJN010000127.1, read on the forward strand.
GAATTTAACTATAAGGGAAAAAATCTTCTCGGATTTTGCCTCTTCTATTCCGTTTGCCCTGCATCCGGAAATAAATTTATCTTTCATTTGGTTAATAAGTTCGGCCTGCTTTTTCCCTACGCCCTTTCTTAAAACGTCAGCCTCCCCCATAGAAAATCCGGCAAGATTGGTAGCCACTTTCATTATCTGCTCCTGATACAGCATTACTCCGTATGTATCCTGAAGAATATCTTTCAGGGACGGATGAATATAATGTATTCTTGCTTTGCCGTGTTTAGCTTTGATAAAATCGTCAACCATGCCGCTGCCGAGAGGTCCAGGCCTGTAAAGGGCGACGAGGGGGATTAAATCCTCGAAAGAATTCGGAACGAGTTTCTTTATTAACTCTTTCATGCCGGAACTTTCGAGCTGAAATACCCCCGTAGTATCTCCGGCGGCTAAAAGTTTAAACGTCGGCCTGTCGTTCAAATCTATATCGTATATGTTAAAATTAGCGCTTTGCCCGCT
>JAJYJN010000024.1 GCA_021789455.1 bacterium
TTGACACGGTAGGGGTCGGCGGTTCGAGACCGCCCGTGCCTACCAGTAAAAACCGCAGTAAATATGGCATTTAAGCGATATACTAAATTGACATATTTTCTTGATTTAAATAAAATTTACGTAAATTTATCGAATTTTGGATACAAAAACGCATACAGTTTTTAGGTAAAATAATATGAAAATATACCAGCGCGGACAGACAGGCTTACTGGTGCTAGTTTAGGCTTGACAATAAGCATTATCAATACTCCTACTCCTGTAAAACCAAAGATAAAGAAGGTGTCCGAGAGATAGCTTAGGCTGTTCATTAGATATAGTCCGAAACAGATTTAATTTGCCGATTAAAAACAAAAATCAGCGATTATTCGCAGAAACCTTTCAAGAGTATTTAAAGAGCCTTAATAATTCAAATGGGACTATAGCGATTAGATTTTTAAATCCTTTATCTTGGGTTCTTCAATAGGTTTTAAAAGTATATTGCTCCCGTCCTGAAGTATAATCAGTTTGGAATTCGGCTTTAAGTTTAGGGCTTTCCGATTTTATTCAGTATGACCACCTGTCCTTTAACGGACAAGCTTGTAGTTTCCATAATAATAAACCTCCAAAATAAGTAAGTATTTCTTACTTTTATTATAAAGGTAATTAATTAAAAAAATAAGTTAGATTTTTGTAAAATTAAAAAATCTGGAAAAAATCCGGAATTTAAAACCCGTCCGATAGGAATATAATAATAAATCCTTAAATGCTGATACATTAAAGAAGGTTCGCTTTGTCCGAACAAAGATACCACTTTAAAAGCCCTCAGCAAAATCGGGAATGTTATAGAAACCGGTTAAGCTTTACCTGCGGTCAGTGCTCTCGCTGGTCGCATATTTCTTTTTTTCTCCGCGGTCATATGATATACTTATATTATCAATTAATATTATATGATTGCTGGATTGAAAAATAGTAAGCTTTTTTATTTTATATTATAAAATTTTATTTTATCTTTACCGGATATAACCGGATGCCTTAAGGTTCTTTATGAGTAGAAAATATTTTTACAACAAGAAACCGGCAATAGTTTCAATACTATTAATACTATTATTAGTTATTGCGGTGATTTATCTGATTGCGGGCATGATGACGGGCGGGGGATTTGTCGGCGGAGGCATGATGGGAAACGGTATGATGGGCGGAGGATTTAGCGGCAGAAGCGGAGCGTATTACGGTTCAGGTCCAAAAGGATATAAATTATTTAGAGCCGACGGATGTATCAGGTGTCATACAATTAACGGCTACGGCGGTACCATAGGGCCGGATCTTTCCCATATAGGTTCAAAAAGAAGTTTTTCGTGGATTGCTGCCCAGATAGCTTATCCGTCTGCGCATTTTAAACGCGGCTCCATGGTTACGATTAGCGGTAAAACTTATCCGGCAATAATGCCAAATTACGAACATATGCCCAAATCGCAGGTCATAACCATTTCAAAATATCTCGAATCGCTTAAATAATTAAAATTTATGTTCACGCTCAAAAAGTTATCACCTGACCGCCAGTTTTTAGAAGACAAAATCGTTATCGTTAAGCTTATTATTTAAGCGATGGCTTAATATTAAGCCATAAGCTTACCTGATATCTTGAAATGCCTATATATCTTATTCTTTTTTCTTTGTTTCAATGTTAAAACTTTTTTTTCGTATTGAGTTTTCGACGTCCGAAAATTTTAGCTCCGTTATTTCAAGAACTTGACAAACTTTTTTTTATATATTAAAATACAGACCAGTCGGTATCTTAAATATTGAATTTAAAATTTCAATATTTTTGATTAATTGAAATTTATAAAAAATATGATAATGAAATTATTTTTTTATAAATTTATATTTATATTAAAATTTATTTGGGTTAAAACCTCAATCCCCGCATAGTCATTCCTGTGAAAGTGGCAATTCAGATAAAAAATTTCTGACGGTGAGTTAAGGCATATTAAAAGTATGCTTATAGCTAACTAAAATTTTTATGAATAAATCAAATAAATTAAAATATATATGGATTGCTTTACTGACCTTTTTCACAATTTTTGGATTTGCGGTAAACTCTTTACTTGCAAGAGTTGCTCTCCAGAATAATATAATAAGTCCATTATGTTATAGCTTGCTGCGTCTTGGAAGCGGAGCGTTAATACTTTTTCTAATAATTTCTTATAAAAAAATTAAACTTCCAAAACCAAATTATTTATCCGCATTTGCATTATTTATATACGCATTTTGTTTTTCAATCGGCTACATTGAAGTAAGTGTTGCTGTGGGAGCGCTTTTGGTATTTTCCGCAGTTCAATTCACCATAATAGGGGATGCAATATTAATTCACAAAGAAAAGCTTTTTTTGTTTCAATGGTTAGGCGTCTTGCTTTCAATGGGTGGCTTTGTTCTGCTTGTATATAAAGGCTTGTCTGTTCCCAAAAATTTTATTGGGTATTTTGGTGCCGTTATGATGATTATTTCTGGAATAGGCTGGGGAATTTATACATTAAAAGGTAAATTTGAAAAACAATATTTGTTAAGAACCGCATCAAATTTCATCTATTCTTTAATTTATTTTATTCCTTTAATAATAATATTTGCGTTCTTTAAAAATGAATTTGTTGATGGGCAATATATTAATGCGCCTTATATTTATTTAAAACCGATAATTTTAGGCGTCTTATCCGGAGCAATATTTTCAGCGCTTTTTTATATGTTATGGTATAAGGTAGTAACAAAATTATCCCGTGTTTTATCATCGTCCGTTCAATTATTAACGCCTGCGATAGCGGCAGTTTTAGGCATAATATTTTTAAATGAAAAAATATCGTTAAATTTTTTTATTTCGGCTATTTTAATATTAGGCGGCATTATATTTGTAATACTTAAAGAAAAAAAAGCGGAAGTAAAAGAAGAGACCATTGAAGATTTAGAAGAAACATTCGATAAATAAACAAATAATAAAAGACGATATATTAGCCCTTTAATTCTACTTCGCCAGTTTTATCAAAAATTATGCCAAATTGGCATAAATATTTATGCCAAATTGGCATAAAATTAATTTAAACTTTTAAAAGGATAATTTTAAAAATTTAATTAATTCATTATCTTAATCTTAACTTTCAAAATGGCACATTTATTGCAATATTTTTAATAAAAGTATACCAAAAATATATAAATATACTAAGTTATGCAATATAAAATTATTCAATATAAAAATATATTAAAACATAACAATAAGGAGAGTGAATTATGTCTGACAAATTAGCGATTATTATCGCATCCGAAGAGTATGAAAAATCACACGTGGCTTCAATGATCGCGTCTGTTGCAGCGGTTTCCGGGGTCGAGGTTTCTATTTTCGTAACTATGAATGCGGTTTACAATTTTTTAAAAGAAACGGTGGAAAAGAAAAATTTTACCGGCGGAAAACTTTACGAACAGATAAAAGAAAAAAAAGCATCCATGTTTTACGAACTGTTTGATCAGGCAAAAATGTTGGGCGGTCTTAAAATTTATGTCTGCTCAATGGTAATGGATATTCTTAAAATCGAAAAAGAAGATTTATTAGACATAGTAGACGATCATTTAGGCCTTGCGGCATTTTTAGGGATTATGGAAGGCGCCGAAACGATAACTTTTTAAAGATAAACGACAAAAGTTTTTAAATATTCAATTTAAATGATTCTAGATTTGATTCATAAAATAATTTAAAAATATTTAAGGAGGTATTTAGTAATGACAGAAGAAGAATTGAAACAGATTAAACCTACGGTTACGGTAGATGCAAGGGGAACATATTGCCCCGGTCCTCTTATGGAGTTGATAAAAGAAGTTAGGCAGCAGCCGGTAGGTTCGGTAATAGAACTGATTTCCGGAGATGCCGGAAGCGCAAAAGACGTTCCCGAATGGCTAAATAAAGTAAAACAGGAATTTCTTGGAGTTATTCCCGGTGATGGTTATTGGCGCATTTTTTCTAAAAAAGTTAAAGATATGTAAAAATTAAAAATATTTTGTTTGCGTTAAATTTAAATTAATTAAATTAATTTTTAAATTTTAATTTTTAAGGAGGCAGTTATGTCAAAAAGAGTAGTTATAGTCGGAGGAGGAGTCGGTGGAACTATTATCGCAAATTTACTTGCAAAGAAAATGCGCCCCGAACTTAAAAAAGGCGAGCTAGTAATTGACGTTATTTCCGATAAAGCGGAGCATTTTTATCAGCCTGGTCTTTTGTATATGCTATTCGGCATGAAACACTATGAAGAGCTTGTAAGAAACGAAATTGATTTGCTTGACCCGATGGTAGCGCTGCATCTTCACCCTGCAATTAAAATAGATAAAGATAAAAACGAAGTTCATCTTAAAAACGGCGTTATAATTAAATACGACATATTGGTTCTTGCGACAGGCTCCAGGCCGGCTCCGGAAATGATACCGGGCTTAAAAGAAGGCGGAAATTGGTTTTACGAAGTCGAAGCCTGCAGAAAACTTCGCCATGAATTAATGACGTTTAAAGGCGGGAAAATTGTTTTAACTATAGGTCTTCCTCACAAATGTCCTGTCGCTCCGCTCGAAGTTTCCTATATGATGGACGAATGGTTCAGGCAGAGAGGATTAAGGGATAAGGTAGATTATACTTACACATATCCTATCGGCAGACTTCACGGACTTGAATCGGTAGCGCATTTTGCCGCTAAAACGTTCCCGAAACACGGAATAAATACAGAAACGTTATATAATATGAAAGAAGTCGATCCTAACAAAAAAACGGTTACCAGCCTTGAAGGAGTAACTTTAAAATATGATCTTCTTATTACTATTCCGCCGCATAAAGGAGCTCAGGTCATAGAAGATTCCGGGTTAGGACAGAACGGTTTCGTGCCTACCGATAAATTTACCCTTAAAATGGAAGGCTCGACAAATATTTACGTAGTCGGCGATACTACAAATCTTCCAATAAGTAAAGCCGGTTCGACCGCCCACTTTGAATCGGACATTATAGTCGAAAATATAGCATCCGAATTAAGAAATGGCTTGACGCCGTTCAGGTATGACGGAAAGGTTTTCTGCTTTATAGAAACCGGCCTATCTAAAGCCACTTATATTATGTTCGATTATAATAATCCGCCTAATCCCGTTACTCCTTCGGCACTTATACACTGGTTTAAATTAACATACAATAAAGTTTACTGGCTGACCCCGATGGGAATTCTTTAATTTAATGTTATAAATGGAGGCAAATTATGGCTGAAAATGAAACAATAGACGTCGGTGCCGCCCTGACTAATAAACTCAAGGAAAAGCCGCAAGCTTTAGAACATTTATTGAATATTATCGATAGATTAGATACTCTTGACGAGTTTAGCGCAATGTTACAAGCTCAGAAAGACGGAGCTACCGATATGATGGTCCAGAGAGTCGCCGATAATATTACTACAGGTCTTTCTATTATGGACAGTTTTTCTGGGGAAGAACAATTGTCTATGATTAAAACTGCCGGCAATAAAGCAGAAAGCCTTAAAAAGAGCATTGAAACGATTGCGGAACTAGAGAAATCCGGAACGCTTCAGTCGCTTAAAGAAATGGGCGATTTCGTAGCCGGTTTCAGCAAAGGCACTACCGACGCAATGATAGAGCGTATGGCCGGCACCGCAGAAAAATTGGCTGAGCTTACCGATTCTCTGACCGACGAAAATATGGTAGGTTTAATCAAAAAAGCCCAGCATTTATCCGATTCGCTTGAAAATTCGTTAGATAAAATTGCGGAACTAGAGAAATCCGGAACGCTTCAGTCGCTTAAAGAAATGGGCGATTTCGTAGCCGGTTTCAGCAAGGGAATGACGGATTCTATGGTAGAACGCATGGCTGGCACCGCCGAGAAATTAACGGAACTTACCGATCTAACGTTAAATTATAATGTTAAACCGTTGTTAGATGCCGGCGAATCGCTTATTAACAGCGGAACATTGGATGATCTTATAGAATTGGCTAATGCGACGGCTGCCGCAAGGAAAATGCTTACGGACGGATTAGTCGACAGGGTCGTAAATACGGCGCAGGCAATGGTTGAAGCCATCATGACGCAGGTGGATGTTAAAGAAGCTATAAAATCTATCAACCGTTCAACTATTAAAACAATAAATAATGCCAAAGAAGAGAAATATGCAAAAGGAGGTATTTTGTCGTTATTATCTATGGCAAAAAATCCTGAAATAATGCAGGGTCTTAAATTTATGATGCTTTTATCTAAAAATTTAACCAGCGATATAAACGAACATGCAGAGGATATATTTATTACGGGTGAGATTGCCAAAAAAGAATTCAAAAAATTATAATATACCCTTATTTTTCTATGCATGCCCGTGAGCGAATGAGCGCAGCATGCAGAAGATAAAGACAAGCGCGCGTTAGCGCGTAAGATATTATATCAAAGGCTATTAGCAATATTATTATTGCTAATAGCCTTTTTATTTTTTAAAATTTTATTTGAGTTTGTTATTGGATAAGGAACAAAAATATTTAAAATTAAAATAAAAAATGATATTATTAAAAAGTTTAATATAAATACGATAAGCATATAAAACAATTCCAAAGGGGGAATAATATTATATGATAATAAATGCCGATTCTTTTAGCGCCGGAAACATTGCATGGGTTTTAACTTCTGCCGCGCTTGTGTTAATGATGACGCCTGCTCTAGGCTTTTTTTACGGAGGGATGGTAAGAAAGAAAAACGTGCTTAACACTATTTCTCTTAGTTTCGTTACTATTGCTACCGTAAGTTTTGTATGGATTTTATGGGGATATTCTTTGTCTTTTGGACCCGACGCTTACGGCGGCTTTATAGGAAACTTGAAATACATAGGACTGTTTAATATGAAAATTAATCAGCATTCAAGGTATGCGAACACCTTACCTTCATATGTTTTCGTAGTATTTCAACTAATGTTTGCTATAATAACCGTTGCGTTAATAAGCGGCTCCTTAGTGGAAAGGGTTAAATTTTCGACATGGGTCGTTTTTACGGTAATATGGCTGACGGTAGTTTATGCGCCTATAGCGCAATGGGTATGGGGTAAAGGAGGATTTCTTGCAAAAATGGGAGCATTGGACTTCGCCGGCGGAACCGTCGTTCATATAAGCGCCGGTTTTGCAGGGCTTGCCGGAGCGTTAGCGCTTGGAAAAAGGAATAAATACCTTACAGAAAACATAATACAGCCGAATCAACTCGGTTATACTATATTGGGTGCCGGGCTTTTATGGTTCGGCTGGTTCGGTTTTAACGGCGGCAGCGCACTCGCCGCAAATTCTATTGCCGCTTCGGCAATTTTGGCGACAAATACCGCTGCAGCGTCTGCGGCGATAAGCTGGATGATAGCGGAATGGGTAAGAAACGGCAAGCCTACAAGTTTAGGCATTGTTTCGGGGGCTATTGCCGGTCTTGCGACTATTACGCCGGCGGCCGGCTATGTAACGCCTTGGGCTGCTATGATTATAGGTCTTATCGCAGGCATTATATGTTTTTCTATGGTAATTTTTATTAAGCCTAAATTAGGTTACGACGATGCTTTAGACGTTTTCAGCGTTCACGGAGTAGGAAGCGTTTGGGGAGTTTTTGCTACAGGATTATTTGCAGACCCTTTAATAAATAAAGTAGGAAGAGGATTGTTTTACGGAAATCCAAGACAGTTATTGGTTCAGGTAATTACTATAATAATAGTCGCTACCTATTCTTTCGCGTTAAGTTTTATCATATTCAAAGTACTTGATTTAATTATGGGTCTAAGGGTAGATAAAGACTCGGAAACTATGGGCTTGGATATTACCCAGCACGAAGAAACGGGATATAATTTATAGCAAATATTATACTTCAGATTAAATTATAAATAAATTATAAAGTTAAAGAGCAAAATTACGCGAAGAAAGTTTAATATTTATGAAAAATATAGCAGTTTTAATTAAGTCCAAGGAAAGACATTCCGAAGGTTTAAGGATTTCTGCCGGATTAAGCCTTCTCGGCGATAAAGTAGATATTTTTCTTTTAAACGAAGATTTTAATGTAAACGATCTGCCGGTTATAAAGAATCATCTTGAAATGATTAAGGCGGTCGGCATAGGATTGTATTCAAATTTTAAAAAAGAAGGCTTCAGCTTTATTTCAGATTTAGATATAGGAAAAAAAATGTTAAAATACGATATCGTGTTTTTTTATTAATATGAAAATTTTATATTTAATAAAAGAAAAAATTGACGGGGATTTAGCTAAATCTTTTAACAGCGTCGTAGCCGCTCAAAAATCCGAGGGTATCGAGGTTTTAATAATTAATCTTTGGGAAATAGATAGTAACGGTTACGACTCGGTTTTAGATAAAATTTTTGAATACGATAAAACTATATGCGTTTAATTTAATAAAAATCAACCAATTAAAAAATATAAAAAAGGAGGGATAAAATATTTATGGATTATGGAATGCAAAACAGACTTTCCCGCATTATTAAGCCGAAAGACGGAAAAACCGTTATGCTTGCCGTAGATCACGGCTATTTCATGGGGCCTACAGGTGGACTTGAAAATATAAAAAAATCTATTTCTCCTCTTTTAGAAAATGCAGATTCTCTCATGCTGACGCGCGGTATTTTAAGAACCCAGATTAATCCCGAAATAGATATTCCCGTCGTTTTGCGCGTAAGCGGCGGTACCAGCATACTTAAAGACGACCTTTCCGACGAAGATATAACAGTTTCTATGGAAGATGCCGTAAGATTGAACGTCTGCGCCGTAGCCTTATCTATTTTTATAGGTTCTAAAAATGAAAAGCAGGGTATAATCAATCTTTCGAAATTAGTCGATAAAGGCAATAAGTACGGCATACCTGTACTTGCGGTTACCGCCGTCGGCAGAGAAATGACGAGGGATGTCCGTTATCTGTCTCTTGCCGTAAGGATAGCCGCAGAAACCGGAGCAAGTATAGTAAAAACTTATTACTGCGAGGATTTTAACAGGGTAATAGAAACATGTCCCGTTCCCGTCGTAGTCGCCGGAGGGAAAAAGACCGGCGAACTTGAAGCGCTTAAACTTGCATATAACGCCGTTAAACATGGAGCTGCCGGCGTCGATATGGGAAGAAATATATTTCAGTCCGAAAAACCCGCAAATATGATTAAAGCGGTAAAAGAAGTAGTTCACGGCGGCATATCGCCCGAAGACGCTTACGGTAAAATATATGATATATAGCAGATAAAATATTGATAAATAATGGAATGATGAAGCATATTTATTTACATAATCTGCATGACTTCATTTAATTCTTGTCGCAGGCGTTATTAAGGAAATTATACTTTTGTGAATAATTTAAACAGCGAAAAAAGTTCTTATTTAAGGTCGGCGGTTCATCAGCCTGTTAACTGGTATCCATGGTGTATGGAGGCTTTTGAAAAAGCTAAAGAAAAAGATTTGCCGGTTTTATTAGATATAGGCGCAGTCTGGTGTCACTGGTGCCACGTAATGGATTCCGAATCTTATGAAGACGAGGAAACTGCGGCTATAATCAATGAACATTATATCGCCGTTAAGGTTGACAAGGACGAAAGACCGGATGTAGATTCACGCTATCAAAAAGCCGTAAGCGTGTTTTCCGGTACCGGAGGGTGGCCTCTTACTGCTTTTTTAACCTGCGACGGTAATTTTTTTTACGGCGGAACATATTTTCCTAAAGAGCCGGCTTACGGTTTGCCGTCATATAAATCTGTTTTAATTGAAATCGCAAAATATTATCGCGATAATAAAGAGGCGGTTTTTAATCAGAGTTTAGATTTTTTTAAAAGAATTTCAAGCGATGCGAATAAATTTTCTATATTTAATATAAATATTAAAAGAATTAACGATTCTATTAAAAAAGATAATTCGTTAAATATAGAATACGTAAAAAAGTTTATAAACGAAGCCTCGTATGAATATAAACTTCATTTCGACGATACAAACGGCGGAATAGACGAATCCCCTAAATTTTTTTATTTTTCTGCATTAGAACTTCTTGCTCTCGATTATATAGCGAACAGAGACAGGGATTCTTTAAATAAAGGAATTTATACTTTAAATAAAATTGCCTCCGGCGGAGTATTCGACCATGTAGGGGGCGGTTTTCACAGATACTCTACGGACAAGAAATGGATAGTTCCCCACTTTGAAAAACTGGCGGAAGTTAACGCTCAGGCTTTAAGAACATATTTCTTATATTACAGGTTGACTAACGATAAAGCGCTTCTTAACGTTATAAATAAAACTTTAGATTTTATAACGGGAGAGCTTTACGACCGCATAAACGGCGGTTTTTATGGAAGCATCGATGCCGATACCGGAGACGAAGACGACGGAAAATTTTATACCTGGTCGTATAACGAGTTCAGGGAAATTTTTTCCGAAAGAGAAGAATTTAAAGCGGCGGCGGAAATATTTAATATAAATAAAGAAGGAATTATGCATAACGGCAAAAAGGATTGCGATAACGCCGGCGAATATTCCGATTCGCAGTCTAACATCGCTTATGAACCCGGCGAAATTCCTAACGTATTATATTTAGGCGATAATTTTGAATATTTAGGCGGTAAAATTTACGAATCGGCGATTTTGAAACTAAAAAATTTTAGGGACAGGAGAAAAAAACCTTTCATAGACAGAGTAAAATATTCTTCTTTAAACGGCAATATAATATATTCTATTACCGAATTGAGCAAAATTTTTAATCCTTTTGATTTAAACAGACAAAAATTAAATAAGATAGGAGAAAAATCCATAAAGCTTTTTATGGATATTTTTGATAAAAACGGCGACGTCGGCAGATTTATAGGCGAAGCAGGCGGTTCCGTTTTGGAAGATAATGCTTATATAGTGCTGTCGTTAATCGGTTTATTCGAAACGACGTCGAATCCCGTATATTTTATTTACGCAAAAAAAATTGCCGAATATACGATAAAAAATTTTTATGATTGGGAAAGAGGCGGTTTTTTTGATATACAGCATACGACGAAAAGCTCTAAGATAGGCTACCTCGTCCATAAAGAAAAAAATATAGCCGACTACGGCGGCTGTTCGCAAAATGCCTCTGTTTTGCTTGCTATGTCAAAACTTTATATTCTTACCGGAGAGATTCAGTTTAAAAACGTCATTTTAAAATCTTTCGAATATTTTATAAACGAAGCGAGTATGCTTAAACATAGCGCTTCGGGGTATCTTGCCGGTTTGATATATTATGCCGACAAAGCCAAGGTTAATGTTATAGTAGGCAGATATAACGATAAAGCCGTAATAGATTTTTATTCTATCTACGAGAAACTGAATACTTTCGATAAATTAAAAACGGGATTAAATTCTTTTAATATTTTTATAGATGCAGGTAATAAAGAAATTATAGATATTTATTCAGGCTTTGCAGGTTATCAAAAAGGCGATGCGCTTATTCTGGAAGAAATAAGAAATGCCGTAGCTGAATACGGAAGAGTAAAAAAACCTTTAGTATTTATGTGCGGTTACAAATCGTGCAATACAAAAATTTTATAAAAAACATGACAAAAATAACTATTACTCTTGACACAAATTAATATTTTGTAGTAATATACTCTACTAAAGATAATCAATTGCACAAAAACGTTATGCAAGGGAATAAAAAGTTTAACATTTAACTGTTTAAAAGCAGGAGAAGTCGTCATGAAAAAGGTATTGGCTTTGTTTGTTTTTTTAACAATACTTTTTATTTTAAACTTAAATGCCTATTCTTATATTAACGTAATTACCGTCAGTCCCGGAGCAACGCTCGGTCAGATAGCGGACAACTACAATACCAGCGTAAGTTCTATAATGTCTTTAAACGGACTTCATAACTACGTCATATATCCGGGCGAAAAATTAAAAGTTCCCGCAAACGGTTCTTATCAACCTGCACCGCAGTACGGCCATTACACCGTCCAATTCGGCGACACTCTTTCATTGATAGCCCAGAAATACGGCACTTCCATTGCCGAACTCAGGAAGCTTAATCATCTTTATTCAAACGTAATAAGGACTGGAGCGGTACTGGCAGTTCCTGAAAGTTATAAGAAAATTTATCCTTATAGGACTGCTGAAAATAACGACGTAAAAAATCATAAATACGATTATTTCGGAAATAAAAACGTTTCAAAAAAAACAGGTTATCAAGTAGCAACTTTTAAAGTAGTTAATCCAAACAGATGTTCTTTGAACGGCAATGGAGCCGCTGGTAAAAAAACGGACGGAATAGATAATTTAAATATTGGAGAAAAAATTGTAGATACTGCTTATAAATATCAAGGCGTACCTTATGTATGGGGCGGCACTACACGCTCAGGCATGGACTGTTCGGGATTTGCCCAGCATGTTTTCGGCAAAATAGGCATAGATTTGCCGAGAACGGCGGCGGAACAGGCAAGACTGGGCAAGTATGTTCCAAAAAATAAATTAAAGCCCGGCGATCTTTTATTCTTCAGAACTTATGCATCCTATATTTCCCATGTAGGAATATATATAGGCCACGGTAAGTTTATTCAGGAAAATTCAGGAGCCGGAATGGTAACTATTAACAGTTTAAACAACGAGTATTTTGAAAGAACTTATGCTTTCGCAAAATCTATTAAATAATCGATTAAAAAATAAACTCCCGATAATTTAAAAAATTAAAAGGAAAAATTAAGAGGATAATAAACATACAATGCTTAATTTTAACAACTGGTATGCGCCTAATCCGATAGTCTATATAGGGTCGCTTCCCGTTCACTGGTACGGAATATTAATTGGAATAGGCTTTATAGTCGGTATAGCCATTGCTTATTTTAGGGCTAAGTCGTGGGGGGAAGATCCTGAAAATATAATAAATATTATGGTTTTTGCCATACCGGTGTCGATAATTTTTGCGCGCCTTTATTATGTTGTTTTTGCTTGGGGTTACTATGCAAATAATCCTATTAGTATATTTTACATTTGGCAGGGAGGTCTGGCAATTTACGGCGGAGAAATAGGCGGACTTTTAACGCTTTATTTATACACCCGCATTAAAAAACTTAATATATGGCGCTATATAGACATGCTTGCGCCGAGTCTTCTTTTAGGTCAGGCAATTGGCAGATGGGGAAATTTTATAGACCAGCAGGCTTTCGGCTATCCCGTTAAATGGGGACTGCCTATAGCAAAAGCTTTACGTCCGGTTAATGCCTATACGCCTAAGCATTTAATATTAGGATTATGGGGTTATCCTTTCCAAACCGCATATCCGAAAAACCTGACTATGTATTCTCATTTTGAACCGTCTTTTTTCTTTGAATCCATTCCTGATTTTTTAGGTTTTATTTTTTTAATGTGGCTTTCAAGAAAAAAACCGAAAGTAGCCGGTACAATATTAATAGGCTATTTAATATGGTACGGGACTACGAGATTTTTTACCGAAGGTACGAGAATAGACAGCTTATGGCTCGGAAACAGCATAAGGGTATCTCAAGTGCTTAGTATGTTTGCCGTAATAATTTCGATAGCCGTTATAATTTACAGACATTATAAATATAAAGATATAAAAGATGCCGCAAAAATATAAAGCGGTATCCTCTGTCCGTCTTACTGATTAGCGGCCATTGCGGGCATATCTTTGACCTACATCTTCACCCTTACCATTACTCCGTTGACTTTTTCGGCCGGAAGTTTATAAAACCTGACGAATGAAGGGGACAATTTTTTAATCAGCGCGAATATCTTCCAGAATATGTTATTGCTTACTATTTCCTCGAACCCGTAAAATATGACGGTTTCATCGATATTATATTTTTTCAGCATAGTTTCGACGTCCACTACTTCCGAATAGCCTGCTCTTATAAGAAATTGGCTGAGTCCGGGAGATACTTCGCTTTTAAGTGTGCTATCTATCCCGTATGGCTTTTCCGTTCTTTCTATCGAAACAAAGATATTTCTTTCATATATTATGTTATTGCTAAACATAGTTTTAACAATATAAGGCGATACTTTATCGGAAAGACTTGCAAAAAAAAGCGACGTTCCGGCAAGTTTGGAAAAATTTTTATAACGGTATTCATATTCTTTTAAAAATACGTTAAAGTCCGTCATTTTGTATATAGAGTGCAATTTTTTTTGCCCGTTCGTATAAATCATAATTACAATAAAAGGTATCGTTGCTATTATAAGCGCGAAATAACCACCCTGCAAAGTTTTATAAAGCAGGTTTGAAGTTAAAAACATAATATCCGCAAACGTCGTTATAGTAGAAATTAACAGCATAAAATATCTGCGCTTATGAAAAAAATGTATATTTATTAAAATTCCGGTAAAAGTCATCGTTCCGCTGACTGCAAGTCCGTATGCCATGGCAAGGTTGTTAGACGTCCTGAATATCAATATTGCCGCTATAACGCTTACAAATAAAAACCAGTTGGCAAAACTTATATATATCTGAGACTGAATTTCGCTGGAATTGTAGTTTATTTTTAATAACGGAATAATTCTGTTGTTGATAAGCTGATAGACTATTGAAAATATTCCGCTTATAACCGCCTGAGATGCTATTATCGTAGCCGCAATACTTAAAATAAGAATGGGCGTGTAAAATATATGCGACTGCGAATAAAGCATCATAAAAAAAGCATCCGTCTGCGTCTTATGCGTAAGCAGGAAAGCGCCCTGTCCCATATAGTTAAATATTAGCGCTATAAATACAAAAATCCATGCTTTCGTAATTGGTTTTCTTCCTATATGCCCCATATCGGCGTAAAGGGCTTCGCCGCCGGTTGCAGAAAGAATGACGTCGGAAAGAACGAATAAAGAAATGATTCCGTGGGCTATTAAACGATTTGCCGAAATACTGCCGTTAAATAAAAATCTCAAAGCGTAGTAAGGGTCTATAACCTTTAAAAATATTTGCGGCATATGCAAAAGCGATAAAATGCCGGAAGCGCCGATAACTATAAACCATAAAAGCATTACCGGACTGAAAATATTTGCTACCTTTTCCGTCCCTTTATGTTGATACCAGAATAACACGATAGTTATTACGACCGAGATTAAAATTACGGTATCCGTCGTTATATTTTTAAAAAAAGGAATAAGGCTTATCCCCTCTACGGCACTTAATATACTTATAGCCGGAGTAATAACCGAATCTCCTATGAGCAGCGACAGCGCAATATACGATATTACGGTTATGAAAGCAACTTCGCGGGCGGATTTAATATATTTTTGAATAATATTTTTAAGTATTATAGTGCCGCCTTCGTTTCTTTCGCTAATACCCATTGCAAACCATACGTACTGGACGGTAACCAGCAGGGTAAGCGTCCAAATTATAAGCGACACTACGCCTAAAACGTTTGTGCCTGTTACTTTAAGGTAGGTAAAAATAACGGCTATAGTGTATATAGGGCTAGTCCCTATGTCGCCGAAAACTATGCCGAGAGCTTTAAGGGGTTTATTTTCGGTTAAAGCTTTTTTAGCATTGCCCGTACTTAGTTTATTCATAATGTAAGATATTGAAATATA
>JAJYJN010000128.1 GCA_021789455.1 bacterium
GATTTAAAAAAGCCCAGCTATAAGCATACTGCATTATAACGCCGTCGGTAGAGTCGAGCATCATCATGCCGGCCGAAAATATTAAAGGCAATATCATAACGTCTATAAACGGATGCCCGGAGGAAGCGAATAAAGCGGACATCGACAGTATTGCGACCTCGCTCGCGGTATCGAAGCCGATGCCGAATAATACTCCTACAAAGAACATCTGCCAGCTCGACGTTATAAGCTTCATGATTCCGCTGAAATACCGGAACATAAACCCTCTTTTCAGCAGTTCTTCCTCGATTTTCTTATTTTTAAGATTTTTAAAATCCTTTGCAATTTTAATGATGCTTATTAAGATAATAACGTTCATAAAAGCGATAAGATACAAGAACAACGCCGAAACGCCGGTTCCTATCAAACCGCCTATATCGCTCAATCCCGGATATGCCTTAACCACAAATTTTCCTATTATTATAGTAATTATAGTTAAGACAAAAACGGAAACGGAATGCCCAAGCGAAAAAAAGAATCCGACCCCGACGGGTTTTTTTCCGTCATTCATTATTTTCCTGGTCGTATTATCTATCGCGGCAATATGGTCGGCATCTAAAGCGTGCTTTAAACCGAAGAAAAAGGCGAGCGCGCCGAGGCTCAGCATAGTAGGAAACTCCCGCGATCTGTCGATTAAGATGACTACGGAAACTAACAGATAGGAAATTAATAAGGCATAAAGAAGAATGACTCTCTGTTTAAAACTGAAAGAATAAAAAAGGCGTGAAAACATAATTAGACCTCCCGCTAATTAAATTAAAATATTATCTAAAAGCAGGTCTTCCGGCTTAAACATTAGAACATTCCGCCTTCCCGGCAAATATAGACCTTGCCAGTGGCATATCGGAATATTCTTAATAACGGCTTATAATAAAAAGCCCGTTATAAGTTATCACGGCTGCGGGTACAGTACAGGATTTACACCTGTTTCCCTAAGCTTTTAAGATAAAGTTCGATTAATGTTAATATTTGTTTACAAAGAACTGTTTATTAAAAGATTATCATGTATAAATAATTAGTGTCAAGGATTTTTTTATGCAATACGGATAATTTTGCGGTTATTTTTAGTCATTAATAGTGGTATAATTAAATCAAGCGGCTTAAGTTCCGTTTAAGCATATTTAAAATATTCAAATTACATATTAAATTTATCGAGGAATAAAAATGGACTTATCTACGGTAATAGAATCAAGGCGGGCTTACAGGTCCTTAGAAAGAACCGATATAACGGAAGACCTCATAAGAACGCTTGCCCTCTCGGCTTCTTTGTCGGCGTCGTGTTACAATCATCAGCCGTGGAAGTTTGTGTTTGTTTATGAAAATGCCGTTCTCGAAGAATTGAAAACCGCCCTTGCAAAAGGCAACGCTTGGGCGCAAAACGCATCTATGATAATAGCCGTTTTATCTAAAGCAACCGACGACTGCGTTCTCGATTATAGAAAATATTATCTTTTCGACACCGGAATGGCCGCGGCATTGCTTATTCTTAAAGCGACGGAGCTTGGATACGTTGCTCATCCAATCGCCGGTTATAATCCCGAAACGGTTAAAGGGGTCATTAAGTCTCCGGACGATATGGAAATAGTTACCATTATAATATTCGGCAAACATAAAGAAGAAATAGACCCCGTTTTGAGCGAAAAACAAAGAAACGATGAAATTAAGCGGCCTCAGCGCAAGCCCTTCGGCGAATATGCTTGTCTTAATAAATATTGTTTATAATGTTATAATAATATTATATTTTAAAACAATTCAATGTTTGCCGATTTCTTCTTAAATATCGAACTATTTCATCCTGAAGCCGTAATGCCTAAGCGGGCCATTAAAGGCGATGCGGGATTAGACCTTTTCGTCTGCGAAAAGACCGTTTTGAAGCCCGATGTTTTAATTTCCGCGCATACAGGAATTAAAATTGAGTTTCCGGAGGGCTTTGCGGCGATAATTAAAGAAAAATCAGGTTTGGCGTTAAAAGAAATAGAAATAAAAGCCGGAGTTATAGACCACGAATACAGGGGCGAGGTTGTAGTGCTGGCAAAAAACAAATCAAAAGATGCCGTCACGTTTCTGCCCGGCCAAAAAATAGCCCAAATGTTAATAATGCCCGTATGGACGGGGGAGCCTAATTTAGTCGGCAAGGTCGATGAAGATACCGACAGGAAAGACGGCGGATTCGGGTCAACGGGGTTTTAAATAAAATGAAAAAACTCAACCCTTCTTTAAAAGGGACGGAAATAGGCGGCGCGGAAGGAGACGGACATAACAGGGCAATCTACCGCAATCTTTTCGAAAGAATCAAGCCCGACGAAAAAGAAAAAATAAAAGAAAAAATTGATAAAAAAGAAATAAGAAAATATATCGAAGAAGAAGAAAATTCTATAAATTCGCAAAATTCCGAAATAAATGGAAAATAAGGCCGCCGTAATATTCGACACCGAAACCACAGGTTTTACCGAACCTGTTTTAATAGAAGCCGCAGGCATTATTATTAACGGCAATCCATTAAGCGAACAGAACGATACTTTTATAAACCGCTATAATCCCGGCAAGCCTATTTCTTTCGGCGCCATGGCGGTTCACAATATATTGGACGGTGAAATAAAAGATTGCCCCCCGGCTTCCGAATTTAAACTTCCTGATAATACCGCCTATATAATAGGGCACAACATAGACTACGACTGGCAGGTGATAGGAAAGCCTCCCGTTAAGAGAATAGATACGCTTGCCATGGCAAAAAGTATTTGGAGGGGTTTAGATTCTTATAATTTATCCGCGTTGACATATGCCCTGACGGAACCGGATAAAAGACAGGAAGCCAGAAAAATCATCATCGAAAGGCACAACGCCTTAACCGACGCAAAACTTTGTTTAAATATTTTACGCCTGATATTAAAAGAAAAACCGGAATTAACCTCATGGGGTTCTATATGGAAATTTTCGGAAGAAGCCCGTATTCCTAAAACTATGCCGTTCGGGAAGCATAAAGGAACGCCTATTAAAGATGTTCCTCAAGATTACAAAGAATGGCTAAAGGGACAGCCGGATATAGACGAATATTTATTAAAGGCGCTGGAAGCTT
>JAJYJN010000129.1 GCA_021789455.1 bacterium
CACAGAGATATAAAACTCGCTTCGGAAAACCTTAAAAAAGCTATTTTGGAGAATATCGAAGAACTTAAAGAATACGGGGGAGAGGATTTAAGAAACGAAAGAATAAAAAAATTCGCTAATTATTAATTTAACTTAATTTAACCGGTATGAATTATAATTTTATTTTTTTAACATGGCGGTAGAATATCCCGATATAGCATATTTTTTATCCAAAGACCTTATATCTAAAAATACAAGGGACGAAATTTACGAAAAAATTTCCGTTACAGCGGCAACTTTTATAAAAAGCGACCTCGTAACCATATTTATGCTTAACGAGGACACCGAAAAGATAGCATGCGTTAAGTATTATCAAGGCGGCAAATTTATAAAAAAAGATTTCGAGATAATGCTCGGAGAGGGATTAATAGGTTCGGTCATAGAGAACGGCGAACCGTTGGCCAGCGGCAATCTTAAATCCGACCTGTCCGATATATATTACGAACTGGAAAAACAGTTTACCGATATGTCGTCTATGCTGAGCGTTCCAATCTATGCGGGGACGCTTGTTCTGGGAGCTTTAAATATATACAGGAAGGATACGCACGATTTTTCCGAAGAAGAAACCAAAATCGCAAAATTCATAGCCATGATGGGAGGTATTTTCATATACAGCCTCACTTTATACGAAAACGCCAACCTTTTATATTTAAGGCAGAAAGAAGAAAGCCAGAAAATCGCCAATCTTCTCGAAGTTTCCAAGCTTGTTTCGTCTTCCTTAGACCTTTCGAGCATTATAGACCATTCCGTAAAAAGATTGATTAATTTTACTAAAACAGATTCAGCCTTAGTGTATCTTAAGGATAAAGACAAAGAAGAAAGCAAATTTTGCTATGAATTTTTTAACTGCAATATGACCGGATGCTCCATATTCGGAGGAAATATAAACTGCTACAATATGACAGAATTCGAGTGTCCCTTCGTGAAATGCCCTCCCGAATCTAAAATATTGCAAAAATGCGTAAACTGCCCGTTTCTTAAAAATACGACCCTGAAATTATTTAAGGGTTATAATATGGAAGGTTCGTTTTACGGTCACGAACTCATTAAATTAGAAGACTGCAAATGCTTAAAAGCATTAAGCTCGGATTATCCTACTATTAACTATTACGATGGAAACGGCGCGGTTTATAACGATAATGCCTGCGGCTGCCACTTCAAAGATATTCCTAAAGAGACGTTTATCGGGATACCCGTTAAAACGGATAAGGATTTCCTGGGGTTAATTTTTCTTTTCGGCAAAAAACGGACGGATTACTCGGTCGAAACCGTAGATTTCATATCCAATATTTCAAACATAATTTCCGTCGCGGCATATAATGCGCAGACGCTGAATTATATCGAAGAAGAACATTTTGAAACTATAAGTTCCATATCGGAGGCCATAGAAGCCAGAGACACATATACCAGGACCCACGGCGACAGGCTCATAGATTACGGGGTAGCGGTAGCAAAAGAACTCGGATTAAGCGATAATGAAATAAAAAATATCAGATACGCGGCGGCAATGCACGACGTCGGAAAAATAGGCATAAAAGATTCCATATTAAATAAACAGGGAAAACTGACCGACGAAGAATATAAAGAGATTAAAAAGCATCCCGAAATAGGCTATAACATGCTTAGAAAAATAAAATTTTTAAGCCACATAGCAAACGACGTTCTGCACCATCAGGAAAGATACGACGGCAAAGGCTATCCCGCCGGACTTTCCGGAGAAGATATACCGGTAGCTTCAAGGATAATAGCGGTAGTGGATACTTTCGACGCTATGACTACCGACAGGCCGTATAGGAAGGCTCTCGCGGCAGATACCGCATTGGAAGAGATTAAGAAAAATTCCGGAACCCAGTTCGACCCTAAAGTCGTAGAAGCGTTTCTGAAAGCGGTAAAATCCTTAAATGACAAACGGTAAAGCAAAATTCATCATGATTCAGTGAAAAAGGTGTCTGAAAAAGGTGTCAGATTTATTTATTTCGTTTCGCTTTCTGCATATAACCGATTTATTGTCCGAAAATAAATAAGAATCTGACACCTTTTTTCTTTGTAAGGCGCATAATTCCGAATATTTTTTAACGGCTATCATATGGTAAGCGGTAAAGCAAAATTCATCATGATTCAGGGAACGTCGAGTTCCGCGGGGAAAAGCGCCTTGACGGCCGGATTGCTCAGGTATTTCTCCGGCAGGGGCGTTAACTGCTCGCCTTTTAAGCCCCAAAATATGTCCCTTAACAGTTTCGTCACCGAAGACGGTTTTGAAATTGCCGTGTCGCAGGCAGTCCAATCGGAAGCGGCTTTTAAAAAACCTTTAAGACAGATGAACCCCATCTTAATAAAACCTTCGTCCGATACGGAAATGCACCTGATAGTCGATGGAAAACACTTCGGCAATATGAATTTTAAGGACTACAACCGCAGAAAAGATTTTTTTCTAGGCAAAGCCGTCGCTTCTTTTGAATTTTTAGCAGGCTCAAACGACCTCGTAGTCATAGAAGGAGCGGGAAGCCCGGCTGAAATAAACCTGTTTAAATACGATATAGCAAATATGGGTTTTGCCGAAATTTACGATATTCCGGTAATTCTTGCCGCCGATATAGAAAGAGGCGGGGTTTTTGCTTCAATATACGGAACGGTTAAGCTTCTTCCTCCAAAGTGGAGGAAACTGGTGAGAGGCTTCATTATAAATAAATTCAGGGGCGACGTTTCTATACTCGAGCCTGGAATCAGGCAGATGGAAAAAAAACTCAAAATACCTTGCCTCGGCGTTATTCCGCATATAAAAAATCTGCATATCGAAGCGGAAGACAGCCTTAATTTTAAGAAACGCGGCATTTACGCCGGCGGTGCGGCAAACGGCGGAGACGAAGCCGGGGACGGCCGGCTGAATATCGGAATAGTCCGGTTAAACCATATTTCTAATTTTAACGAATTCGACCCTCTTTTTTTCGACGAAAGGCTGTCCGCCGGATTTTTCGACGGCGTTCCTTCAAAAGCGGACGAATTCGATATGATAATAATCCCCGGGTCGAAATCTACCGCCGCGGATTTAGCCGCCCTTAAAGATTCGGGGTTG
>JAJYJN010000130.1 GCA_021789455.1 bacterium
TTTCTTGAATAATTTTGTTAACGCAACCGTCGACGGTTTGGATTGCCGGGATACCAACTCTGTATCCGTCAATCTTAATAAAATTATGAACGAAAATAAAATAGGCAGGAAAAATGTAATAACTTCCTTTAACGGGAACTCGGTTTACAGTTTTAATTTTTTTTTGCCGGATATGCCGGAACCCGACCTCAGAATAGCCGTAGAATACGAACTTAAAAAACTTCTTCCTTTTCCGGTATCCCAGTGCGTATTCGATTATATATATACCGAAAAAATAGACGGGAACGGAAACGGAACGTTAAGCATTACGGCGTTTGCTTCAAAAGAGGACGATATAAAAAACTTTAAAGAAATATTCGACAGGTCGGGAATTAAAATAAAATCGATAGAATGTAAAACAGTATCGATTTATAACAATATAAGATATATAAACAAAAGCGGAACGG
Organism: bacterium; assembly: GCA_021789455.1. Next base: position 447 of record JAJYJN010000130.1, read on the forward strand.
GGCATCTTTTGCTTTGCGACATAGGCGATAAATCTATAAAAATAGTCATAATATTAAATAACGCCGTTAATTTTGAAAGAACAGCGGACGTATTAAGCCTAAAAAATCAAAATTACGATGAGGCTTCAAGCCTTGTAGCCGATGAATTAAAAAGAACTATAGATTTCTATTTCGCCGGAAAATCTCTGCCGCCTATAGACGGAATTATTCTCACGGGCATTTTTTCCGGTAAAAGCGGGTTTGACGCAAAAATTTCAGAGGCTACGGCTTTTAGAGCTTATTCGGTTTCAATCCTGAATCTTATAAACTCGGGAAAATATTCGTTTTATTTATCCGAAAGATTAAAAAACCGCAATATAAAAGAAGATTACGAATTTTTCAAACCGCTGGAAGAAATGTGGACTACATTCGGATTGATTATTAATAGATGAATCGAAGAATAAATGAAAAAGAAGAATTCGGAAAAGACGAGAATTAATTTATTGCCCGCCAAAGACAGGAGCCGCATTGCAAAAAGCAGGAAAAGGCTTATAATATTTTTTTTAATTACAGGTTATCTGATATTTATCGCTTTATTGGATTTAACGTTCGTTCTTAACAACAATTATAAAAAAACTGAACTGTCGCGGCTAAATCAACGGCTGACCGTACTCAAAACAAAAAACATTTTAAACGAAACATTCGAATCCGCAATAAACAAAAGAAAAATTCTTTTGGAGGCGATACAAAAAAAAATTGAGGTCATAGACTCCCTTAAAGAACTTAAAGTTGCATGGAATAAAAAGATAAGCGAGATGGTCGCGGCTTCTCCAGACGGGGTATGGATGAGTGGATTATCTCTCGAAAAGGGGGTTATAGCCATAAACGGAAACAGCGTGTCGCTGTCCGGAATTTCAACCTATATAAGCAATCTTAAAAATACCGGGCTATTTACGAAGATAACGCTTACGGAAGCCAAGAGAAAGATTATCGGCGGCAATACTTTTTATTCTTTTGATTTAAAAGCCGTTTTAAATATCAGGAATATTAACTTTAATAATAAAAAATGAGAATGGGGCCGCTCGAAGAGATAAAAAAAATACCGGCATACTTCAGAACCAATAAAATAACCTTGGTTATACTTATGGCTTTCGTTTTTATTTATTTAATAAATCAGGATATATTTTTAAACGCCTTAGGGAAAAATATCTCCGCAAAAAATACGGAAATATTAAAATTAAAAACCCGGATAAATACGATAAAAAACACTACGGAGTCTCTTACGCGCGAAAAAAATAGTTTATACGGCCTTAAAAGTCAGATTGCGGCATTAAAATTAAAATTAAAAAACGAAGAAATTATGCTTCCTAAGACTTTTATGGTTGCGGATTTAATTAAAAATATTGCGTTGAATAAACCTGCGGATAATTTTGCCATAGAAAATATAAATTTCGGAAAACCCGTCAAGTATGAAAGCGTAACGGCTCTGCCGGTCAGCATTTCAATAACGGGAGGTTTCAATAAAACGGTGGAATTCATTAAAAATATAAACTCCATGAAAAGAATTTTTACTATAGACTATGTTTCTATCAAAGCGAGCAAAAAATCTTTTCCAGATATTAAAGCAGACATAAAAGGATTCGTATTTTCTATGGGCGGTTAGGTTAATGAACGGACGGCGATACTTCGGCGGGCGGCTTCTTTTTAAATTTCCATATCAGGGAAGATATAAAAATACTGATTTCGTACATAGAATAAAGCGGCACCGCTATAAAAAACATAGTGACTATATCGGCATGAAAAGAATTTTTACTATAGACTATGTTTCTATCAAAGCGAGCAAAAAATCTTTTCCAGATATTAAAGCAGACATAAAAGGATTCGTATTTTCTATGGGCAGTTAGCGGGCGGCTTCTTTTTAAATTTCCATATCAGGGAAGATATAAAAATACTGATTTCGTACATAGAATAAAGCGGCACCGCTATAAAAAACATAGTGACTATATCGGCATGAAAAGCGGCAATGATAAGGCTTATTATCAGGGCATATTTTCTATATTTCTTTAAAAATCCGGGTTTTAATATTCCGGCGAGGGAAAAGAGAGCGGATACCAGCGGCAGTTCGAATATCAATCCGAATATCAATCCCAGCCTCAAGGCAAAATTAATATAATGGGTCAAATTAATCAACGGCGACAGGTTCGGGCTCTGATAACTCAGGGAAAAATTAATAACGGCGGGCCATATATAAAAAACCATAAAAATTACGCCTGAAATAAAGAACAGCGTTCCGAAAAACAAAAAAGGCAGTAAATACATTCTTTCCTTTTTTAAAAGACCGGGCTTTATAAACTGCCAGAATTGAAACAGTATAAAAGGGAGGGCGAGCATAAACCCGAGAATGAGGGATACTTTTACCTGCATAAAAAAGGGTTCCAGAGGTTTTGAGTAATGCAGGATATGTTTTGTGAATTTTTTAGGGGTTTTATTCAGCCCAAACGCATAATAAACCGAGGGGGCTTCTTCTTTTATTTTGTTTTTAGCATATCCGGAAAAATAAGTAATATACGTCGGTTTTTCCAGAGGCGTCTCTATGATGTTTATCGCCTTATAGGAAAGCCGCCACGAAAAACCCATGCATACGACGAGCGCTATAAATATATAAAATATTCTCTTTCTTA
>JAJYJN010000131.1 GCA_021789455.1 bacterium
ATTGCCGAAATGTCCCATGAAATAAGAAATCCTCTCGGCGGAATCAAAGCTTCCGCGGCTTATTTAAAAAGAAAATTCAACGAGCCTGATTTGAGTAATTTTTTAGAAATAATAATAAAAGAATCGTCAAGAATCAATAACCTCATAGAAGAACTTCTGGCATTGTCTAAAAAGCATAAAATAAAAACTTCCGCCGTAAATATCAATAAAATAATCAACGAAATAATAATTATGGAGCAGGCCGAATTTTCGGCAAAAAATATAGAGGTTATAAAGGAATTCGACCCGAGCCTTCCTAAAATATACGCCTCCGAAAATGCGCTTATTCAGGTATTCTTAAATCTCCTCAAAAATTCGGTTTATGCGGTAAATGCGGCGGTAAAACAGGCGGGCGGAATAATAAAAATTACCACTAAATTAGACTATACCAGAAATAATCCAAAATTTATAAAAATAGAATTTATCGACAACGGCTGCGGAATAAGCAAAAACGATATGAATAATATATTCGTTCCGTTTTTCACTACAAAAGAAAAGGGAAGCGGGCTGGGCCTTGCGGTAAGCCAGAAAATAATGCACGAACACGGAGGCTTTATCGATATATCGTCGGTAAAAAACCGCGGCACGACCGTTTCGGTTTATATTCCTATATAAAAATTTAAAACGCCCGCTTAAACAGCTCAATGACGGCTATCCCCTATCCGGCGGGATTGCTTCGTCGTCTTCACGAAGTCGTTTAGAATGACGATAAAAAATCGGCTCCGCCAGAGGGAAGAAAAGGAATATTTATTATATTATAATGAACGAGGGCGGATGCGGCGGCAATTAAAAACAGAACGGCCAAGATTATAAGCATAATAATTTGAAGCGGGGAAGTCCTTCCCTTGCTTTCCTTACCCTTTCCGCCGGATGAAGAGGAAGATGGAGAAGACGGCGCGGAAACAGAGCCGGAACCGGAATCTTTTTTATTTTTACCGCTTGCTTCTTCGGCGACCGCGCTGTTGATTTCGGACATGATAGACTGCATAAAATCATCGGAAACGGGATGTTTTGAAGAATCGAAAGATGCGGGAGCGGAGCCGGAAGTCTGTGCCTGCGGAGAAGAATGAACTGGCGTTTGCGCCTCTGCGGATACCTGCGGCTCGTCTTTAAAAGCGCCGGAGTTTTTATTCAGGATAAAAACATTGGAGCATACCCTGCATTTTACTTTAATATCGCCTTCGGGGAGCAATGAATCGTCTAATTCGTAACGCGCCCCGCAATACGGACAATTAATATCCATAGGTTATTAAATTAAGTTTGATTTAATTCATTGAAAATTTTTGTATTATAAGCAATAATATTATAATAATGAAATTAAATCAACAACTAAATTTAAAGGACGTTCTTTTGTCCGCGCTAAAGAATAAACTCAGCGCATCCGACTATTGCGCTTTAATATTATACGAACACTGGGAATCCATCTGCGGAAAAGAAATAAGCAAAAAAACCAGGCCAAAAACCTTGTATAAAAACGTTTTAACGGTCAGCGTCGAAAATCCGGTTTTAATATTCGAGCTTGGATTTATCAAAGAAGAATTTATAAAAAAGATAAACTATTTTTTTTCTTCCGGAGATAAAACAACCGGCTTAGATAAAAGCATAACCGTAAAAGATATACGCTTTATAAGCGGTTAAAGCTATATAAAAGATTTAATCTTATCCATAAAAGATTTTTTTAACGGATGCGTTTCTTCTTTGTTTTCGGCGGCAAGCTCCTCGAAAAGTCTTTTTTGTTTAGGAGTCAGGTTCGTCGGGGTTTCCACGACGACGCTTATGTATTCGTTTCCTCTCGCGCCTCCGTTAAGCCTCGGCGCCCCCTTGCCTCTAAGCGTGAACTGCGTTCCGCTCTGAGTTCCGGGTAATATTTTTAAAGTAGATTTTCCGTCCACCGTAGGCGCTTCTATTTCGCATCCCAAGGCGGCCTGCGAGAAGCTGACCGGCATCGAGACGTATATATCGTTTCCCTGCCTTTTAAATACGCTGTGCGGTTCAACGGTAATATCGACGTACAGGTCGCCGTTAGGTCCGCCGAAAAGTCCGGACGAACCTTCTCCCGAAACTTTAAGCCTGTTGCCGTCGTCTATACCTGCAGGTATTTTTATATCCAGCTTGCGCTCTTTTATGACCCTGCCTTCGCCTTTGCAAACCGGACACGGATTTTCGATAATCTCGCCTTCCCCGTTGCATTTATAGCATGTCCTGGATATAGAAAAAAACCCCTGCTGCTGCCTTATTTCCCCCGTTCCCTTGCAAACAGAACAGGCTGTTCTTTTTGTTCCCTTTTTTGCGCCCGTTCCTTCGCATGAAGAACATGTTTCGTATCTGTTGTATTTTATCTGTTTGGATACTCCGAATAAAGATTCTTCGAACTTAATCCTGACGCCGTAACGAAGGTCTTCTCCTTTCCTCCGTCTGGTCTTTTTGTTCGGCTGGGAGAAAATATCTCCGAAAAAGTCGCTGAATATATCGCTGAATCCGAATCCGCCTCCTCCGCCGGAAGCAAAAGCGCCCATGCCTTCGTGCCCGAACCTGTCGTAAGCGGCTCTTTTTTCTTCGTCGCACAAAACGCTGTATGCCTCGTTTATTTCTTTGAATTTTTCTTCGGAATCCCCGTCGCCCTGATTTTTATCCGGATGATGTTTTAAGGCTAGTTTTCTGTATGCTTTTTTTATTTCGTCCGCGCTTGCTTCTCTTTCTACTCCCAGAATTTCGTAATAATCTCTTTTTGATGCCATAGTTTACAATAGTTTAAATTAAGTTATAAGTTTTCCCGCCGGCAACCGCCCACGGGAAACCGCCCCGTCAGGCTTAGGACGCCGACGGGGCGGTTCGATTTATTCGTTCTTTTTGTCTTTTACTTCTTCGTATTCGGCTTCTACCACGTTTTCGTCCGCCGGTTTAGCCTGTCCTTCCTCCGCCTGTCCCGCGGCTCCGGTTCCCGCGCCCGCTCCGCCCGTTTCAGCGGCGGTTTTCTTATAAATAGCTTCGGCTATGGAATGCGACAGCTTTTCTAATTCTTCGGTTATGCGTTTTATAGAATCTATATCGTCTCCTTCAA
>JAJYJN010000132.1 GCA_021789455.1 bacterium
TTTTGAAAAAATGGATGGTAAAATCGGCGGGAGTTTTTGATAAAAAAGCATCCGAGTTATACGAAATGCTGTATCAATATGAATTTGATTATTATTTTGATTCGTCTAAGTTTAATGAATATTTTAAATATAAGCCTATGCCTTACGGAGAAGGCATAAAAGAAACGGTTCTATTTGTTAAAAACAGCGCATTATAATTTATATTTACGTCTTTAACGGGTTTTTTATATTATGAATAAAAATGAAGTGGAAGAACATTTCGAAAAACAGGCGGGCAGTTACGAAGAATTAATGGTCAAACTTATCCCTGGATATTTAGAGCAGCACGCAATTATCTACGATTTGCTTCCCGAAGGAGAAAAAGCTTATAGAGTGCTTGATTTGGGATGCGGCAACGGAGTTTTATCGGAACAGGTATTAAAAAAATATCCCCATGCCCGTATAGTCGGATTCGATTTAACGGAAGAGATGCTTAAAGCATATAAAAACAAACTTTATAAATATTCCAACAGGTTTGAATTAAAGAAAGGTGATTTTAAAACCGAATCAATCGGGAATAGCTACGATATTATCCTTGCAGGTCTTAGTCTGCATCATCTTGACCTTGAGCAAAGAAGAAATTTCTATAAAACGATTTATTCCGCATTAAACGCGGGAGGGACGTTTATATCCCGCGATATCATAATCGACGAAGACGAAGGCGTAAGAACGCAACAATACGAACTCTGGAAAAGATTTATCGAATCAAACGGAGAAGACCCGGAATTTTGGTATTCAAAGCATATGCAAAAAGACTATCCCGTTATCATTAGCGAACATTTTGCATGGCTAAAAGATGCAGGGTTTATAAAAATAGGTTGTCATTACAGGCTTTTTAATTTTGCGGTTACGTCGGCGATGAAATAAAGCAATTTTTTTCTATCGCAAAATCAGAATAAATAAATCAGAGAAGAGTACCTGATTTATTTATTTTATATTAGTAACTCAGGTGCGGTTCGCCAGGGTAATGGGAACGGATGAATGGCTCTTAGGCTTAAAAGGCTGAATATATGATAAATTTTAATTAATCTAAATTTAAAGGAGGCTTATAAATATGTTAAAGCGCTGGAACGTAAAGTCCTACGACGATAACTTTGATTACGTGTGGAAAAGCGGCCTTAGAGTTATAGATTTACTCTCTCCTAAAAGAGGAGAAAAGATATTAGACTTCGGATGCGGGACGGGTCGTCTGACAGATGAAATAAAAAGTTCCGGCGCTCACGTTAAGGGTATCGACATTTCAGAAGAAATGATAGAAAAAGCAAGGAATTCATATCCCTATATTGATTTTGAAATAGGGAACATAATATCTTACGCGGAAAACGAAACATATGACGGTGTTTTTTCAAATGCCGTGCTTCACTGGATTCCCTTGAAAGACCACGTCAGTTTACTTAAATCGGTTCATGCCTTGCTTAAGCCTCAAGGAAGGTTCGTTGCCGAGTTCGATGCAAAAAGCAATGTTTCTTGTATAATTTCCTCCTTAGATAAGGCAGCCGGTATTTTAAAAGAAAGAAATACGATATGTGGAGACATAAATATTTCGGCTAAAAATCTCTGGTATCATCCATCTGTGTTGGAATATAAATGGCTTTTAGAAAATAACGGTTTTAACGTAACGAGTATCAAGCTTTACGAAAGGCTTACCCCGTTAAGCGGAGGAGAAGATGGTTTTGCGGAATGGGTAAGGTTTGTAAAGGGCTTTGGCCTGCTTAATTCTGTTCCCGAAAATCTTCATGAAGACGTCATAGAAATAGCGGAAGATATCGCGAGGGAAACGCTTTATAAAAACGGCGGGTGGCATGCGGACCATAAGCGTATAATTTTTAAGGCCTTAAGCATTTAGAAATTAGAAGAAGGATACAAGATTTATTTATTTTCACGTCTGGATTTTTTTGTAGTCTAATTTAAAATATTATAAAATAAGTAAATCTGCCCCATTTATTGGAACAGGAAGTAAATAAAATAGCATTAAAAGCTTTAGCCGAAGAAATGCATGAAAAAATATATATAAAACCCGCAAAATAAAGCGCACTATGCGTCCAACGATATAAACATATATTTTTCTGTATGTATTGAAAAAGTATATCTTTTTCATCATAAAAGTATGCCGTTTATGCGGCAGGATGTAAAATTAAAGTTTTTATCCACCCCCTGCGGTCAAGCGTGCATACGCTTGTCAGGTTCGGGCGGAAGCCCGATACGATGCTTTTTATGTTTGTTTCGCCGGAGTTTGATTTTGCCGAAAGGCTTGCTTTCTAAACCGCTTGCCGGTTTGGAAAGCAAAATCAAACGGAGCAAGAAACAAACCTCTATAAGCTTTCTTCAGTTTGTGTTTTTTACAAACTGAAGAAAGCGCGGAAAATGCTTGAAAAACCTAATTTGACGAAAAGTGATTACTATTTTTATAAATTATGGTATAATTAAAACATATATTGTTTAGTCAATTCTTTTTAGGTTTAGCGCTTTAATTGGCGGCGCTTTTAAAGAAACCTATTATCTTCGCAAGAGATTAAAACTTACCTATCTTCGAAAGAAGATCAAAAACTTTCCAATCCGAAACGAACGGATTATTAAATTCGCAAATATTTACTTTTGATTTTTTTAAGATTTTTATCTCCATGGTGATTTTTAAGTTTATTTATAAACGATGAAAATACCGGCGCGATTAAAGATTTTAAAAAGGAACTACTTCTGCTCGGAAAAAAATCCGGGTCAATTCTAAAAGTAAATATCCTTTCTAACGCAGGCCGAAATCCTGCACAGTTTTTCACTTTCTTAAAGGTTTAACTCTAAAAAACCTCTCTTACTTAAGACTTGCCGGGTCTATAAATCCGGAAAATAACATTAAAAAATATATAGGGATTATTGGCTTATCCTCAAAAGATTTTCTCCTTAGAGCTGGTATTGTCTTTCCAGTTAAAAAGCCATACGTGTTTATTGCAAACCAAAATTCCCCACTTTTGCAAAACAAATTCCCCATCCCTTAGTGGGGATTTTTGTTAGTTAAATTTGTTAACGTTAAATAATATTTTAATGATACAATGCTTCAAAAATGGT
>JAJYJN010000025.1 GCA_021789455.1 bacterium
ATAACGCGTATATTATTCTTGCTTTGATAGGATTGTTCGAAACTACGTCGAAACCCGTATATTTTGTTTACGCAAAAAAAATAGCGGAATACGTTATCAAAAATTTTTACGACGGCGAAAAGGGCGGTTTTTTTGATATAAAGCATACGACAAAAAGTTCCAAAATAGGTTTTTTAAGCCACAAGGAAAAAAATATTGCGGACTACGGCGGTTATTCGCAAAACGCGTCCATATTGTCCGCCATGTCTAAACTTCATATGCTTACCGGAGAAGTTCAGTTTAAAAACGTAATATTAAAATCTTTCGAATATTTTATAAACGAAGCAAATTTGCTAAAACATAACGCATCCGCTTATTTAATAAGCCTTATAGATTATGCGTCCGGGACGGACGTAAATATTATCGCGGGCAGATACGGCGATAAAGCCGTCGCCGATTTTTTCGATATGCCGGGCAAGTTTAGCGGCGGCGATAAATTAAAGGCGGGTTTGAATGCGTTTAATTTATTCGTCGATATGAATAATAAGGATTTGACAGAAAGTTATTCCGGTTTTGAAGGGTTTGAAAAAGGAGATGCGTTGATTCTGGAGGAGATTAGAAACGCCGCCGCCGAATTCGGCAGGGTAAAAAAGCCGCTGGTTTTCCAGTGCGGGAACAAATCCTGCAGCGTAAAAATTTTATAAATTTTAAAAAAAATAAATAAAAAATAAAATTATGCCGATATTTCTTGACATAAATTAATATGTTGTAGTAATATACTTTACTATTAATATATTGATATCCGATATATACGGCGTATAAACAGTTTAACGGTTTGAAAGCGGGGGGAAATCCGTATGAAAAGAGTATTGGTTTTGCCGATATTTTTTACAATACTTTTTATTTTAATTTCTAATGCCTATTCATACGTTAACGTCGTTACCGTCCGTCCCGGAGCTACGCTTGGACAGATAGCAAACGCACATAACACCACCGTAGCTTCTATAATGTCCTTAAACGGCCTTCATAACTACGTCATATATCCCGGCGAGAGATTAAAAGTTCCTTCGTCATCCGGCGCGGGCTCTTACCGCCCGTATCATCCGGCTCCTTCGTTCGGACGCTATACCGTCCAGTTCGGAGACACCCTTTCGTTAATAGCCCAGAAATACGGAACTTCTATCGCCGAATTAAGAAGGTTAAACCATCTTTATTCCAACGTTATAAGACAGGGTGCGGTCCTTACGGTGCCTCTAGAAAATTCCGCCGTCTCCGCCGTTTCATATATTACCGTCCGTCCCGGAGCTACGCTTGGACAGATAGCAAACGCACATAACACCACCGTAGCTTCTATAATGTCCTTAAACGGCCTTCATAACTACGTCATATATCCCGGCGAGAGATTAAAAGTTCCTTCGTCATCCGGCGCGGGCTCTTACCGCCCGTATCATCCGGCTCCTTCGTTCGGACGCTATACCGTCCAGTTCGGAGACACCCTTTCGTTAATAGCCCAGAAATACGGAACTTCTATCGCCGAATTAAGAAGGTTAAACCATCTTTATTCCAACGTTATAAGACAGGGTGCGGTCCTTACGGTGCCGGAAAGCTATAAAACATATAAAACAGCTCAAAATAACGCCGGCGGCAAAAAATACGATTATTACGCCGGCAATAATTATAATGCGGCGACGTTTAAGGTTTTAAATCCCGATAACTGCAAAGTTAAAAATAAAGCGGCCGGCAAATTCGGCTTAGGGAAGAAAATAGTCGATGTAGCATACAGATATAAAGGCGTTCCGTATGTGTGGGGCGGAACAACCGATACTGGAATGGATTGTTCCGGCTTAGTCCAGCATGTTTTTTTGAAATTAGGCATCCATCTTCCAAGGACGGCGGCTGAGCAGGCGAGATTGGGCACATACGTTCCGAAAGACGAGCTTAAGCCCGGAGATTTGCTGTTTTTCAGGACATACGCTTCGTATATTTCGCATGTCGGAATATATATAGGTCACGGGAAATTCATTCAGGAAAATTACGATGCGGGGAAAGTTACTATTAACAGTTTAAACGACGAGTACTTCGAAAGAACCTACGCTTTTGCGAAAGCCGTTAAATAAAAATAAATAAAAATAAAAAAATAAATTATGCTTAATTTTAATAACTGGTACGCCCCTAATCCCGTCGTTTTTTTCGGGAGACTTCCCGTTCACTGGTACGGAATATTAATCGGAATAGGTTTTGTTTTAGGCATAGCCATTGCTTATTTCAGGGCAAAATCCTGGGGAGAAGACCCCGAAAATATAATCAACATTATGGTTTTTGCCATACCGGTTTCGATTATTTTTGCCCGACTTTATTATGTAATATTCGCGTGGGGATACTACGCGAATAACCCGTTAAGCATTTTTTATATTTGGCAGGGCGGACTGGCTATATACGGCGGCGAAATCGGCGGACTCCTGACGCTTTACTTATATACGCGCATAAAGAAACTTAACATCTGGCTCTATATAGACATGCTTGCGCCGAGCCTTCTTTTGGGGCAGGCTATAGGAAGATGGGGTAATTTTATAGACCAGCAGGCTTTCGGCTATCCGGTAAAGTGGGGACTGCCTATAGCAAAAGGGCTGCGTCCGGTAAACGCTTATACGCCCAAGCATCTGATATTCGGCTTATGGGGATATCCTTTCCAGACCGCCCACCCCGAAAACCTTACTATGTATTCTCATTTCGAACCTTCGTTCTTTTTTGAATCGGTACCGGATTTTTTCGGATTCGTTTTTTTAATGTGGCTTTCGAGAAAAAAACCGAAAGTTGCCGGTAAAATCTTGATAGGCTATTTAATATGGTACGGAATCACGAGATTTTTTACCGAGGGAACGAGAATAGACAGCTTATGGCTCGGAAACAGCATCAGGGTTTCGCAGGTGCTTAGCATGTTCGCCGTAATAATTTCAATAGCCGTTATAATTTACAGGCGCTATAAATATAAAAGCATCTAGATTCTCCTGTACCTTTATTCTTATGCCAACATCCGCTTTACGACGTATTCGATAACTGTGTATATTGCAGTTGCGAATGCAATATGCAAAAGTATCCTGCCGTAATATGAAATATCGAGTAAGACGACCAAATATATTTTTGAAGGAACGCGAGGCCGGTCATTGTTTATTATGATGTTTAATTTTATTAAAAATTTAAGTATCAAGTGGAAAATACTATCCAGCGCTTTTATTATTTTTTTCTTTACTATTTTTATAAGCGACGGTATTTTTCTCTTGACTATATATAAAACTCTTTACTATAGAAATTCGTTTAAAAATGAAAGATTAGCCGAAGTTATAGCTTCCTCCTTAAAATATCCCTTATATACGAAAAAGGCAGAATTTATTAAAAATTATTTAAGCGATATCATTAAGCATCGCAAGATAGAAGGCAAAATAGAAGGATTAATCTTATATGACGCAAAAGGGGATTATGTAATAAGCTCCGGTAATTATTTTTCCGGTAATAAATTTGATTCGCACGATAATAATAACGCTGATAAAAGGGGCAGCGGATTATTATTAAAACACCTGAATTATAACGGAAAAAATTTAGGAACGCTTGCCGTAAAATTTAATTTAAAAAAAGAATTAAACGGCGTAAAAGTCCGTGTTTTTTGGGTCGGCATAAGATTTCTTGTAATTGCCGCCGGATTCATCGCTATAGGACTTTTTATGTTTTATATGATAACGGTTTTTTTGACGAAACCTTTATCCGAGATAAAAAAAAATATAGAAGAAATAAAAAGCGGAAATTATAAAATAAATTTTAGAAGCAAATTTAACGATGAAATCGGAAGCGTTATAAACGCAATCAACTCAATGGCTTATGCGATAGAGGATTATATGAAAAGAATCGATTCTATAAATAAAGAGAAAAATGAATTAAACTGTATGGCTATTATGGGAGAAATGTCTGCAAACATCGCCCATGAGATAAAAAATGCCATATATATTATTTCCTCTGCCAATAATTATATCGCCCATGAAACAAAAAATAAAATTGTCGAGGAGTTCGCAGGCATAATTAATAATGAGGTTAACAGGCTAAACCGCATGACGATAGATTTTTTGAGTTTTTCCCGCCAGAGAAGTCCAGAATTAACGCCTTTAGATATAAATAAACTTATAAACGATTCTCTTAGCATATCTAAATTTGAACTGTCAAATTTTAATATAAAACTGATTAAAGATTTAGGTAGCAATATTCCGATTATAAACGGAGACCCGGAATTATTAAAACAGGTTATACTCAATTTAATAGTGAATGCTATTGACGCAACATGCGCCGCAAATTCTTCTGCGGCAGTCGAATTTAAAAATAAGGTTATAAAAATAAGAACCATGGTTAAAAACGGATATTTAAACATTCATATAGAAAACAACGGACAGCCTATAGCTAAAGAAAATATGGAAAATATATTTAAACCGTTTTTTACTACTAAAAACGCCGGTTCGGGGCTCGGACTTCCTATGTCGTTGCGGATAATTAAGCTTCACGGCGGAACTATAGACGTTCAAAGCGATAAAAAAAGAACCGTTTTTAACGTAATCATCCCGATATTGCGCCAATCCGAACAACTGTCATGATTTTTAATACAGGATAAATTAATGGTTAAAATCCTATTAATAGACGACGAAAAAAATCTCTTAAGGGTGGTAAGCCTGAACTTAATAAAAAAAGGCTTTCTAGTGGATACGGCTATAAGCGCAGAGGAGGGGTTAGGACTTTTCTTAGAAAAAAAGTACGATGTAATATTGTGCGACCTTAAACTATCCGGAATGAACGGCATCGAACTACTCTCCAAGGTTAGAAGTCTTGATAGGCAGACTGTTTTCATAATTATTACCGCATTCGGAAATATCGAACAGGCGGTTTACGCAATGAAGCTCGGCGCCGACGACTTTATCTCCAAGCCTGTCGATATAGAAGGGCTTGTTTTGAATTTAAATATATTTTTAAATAGAAACAAAGGCAGTAAATCTACCGATATAAAAACAACGGAGGACGAAGCCCTATTAAAGATTAAGGGCGGCTTCATATTTAAAAGTCCTAAAATCGGCGAGATTTTAAGCGAGATTTACTTAACCGCTAAATCTATGTCGAATATTCTAATAACCGGCGAAACGGGAACCGGAAAAGAACTTATTGCAAGAATTATACATAATTTGTCGGGTAGAAACGGAGAATTTGTTCCTATAAATTGCAGTGCGGTACCTACAGAACTTTTGGAAAACGAGTTTTTCGGACATGAAAAGGGGTCTTATACGGGCGCAATCTCGATGCAAAAGGGAAAATTCGAAGCAGCCGAAGGAGGAACGCTTTTTTTGGACGAAATAGGAGAAATGCCTTTATTTACGCAGGCAAAATTATTAAGGGTAATACAGGATAAAGAATTTTCCAGAATAGGGTCTAATCTAAAAATCAAACTTAACTCAAGAATAATTTGTGCTACGAATATAGAGCTTGAAAGGGCGGTAATCGAAAAAAAATTCAGAGAAGACCTTTTTTATAGAATAAACGTGCTCCATTTTAAAATTCCGCCTCTAAGAGAAAGAAGAGAAGATATAATTCCGCTTGCCAATTTTTTCGTCAAAAAATACAGCGAACTTAATAAGAAGAATATAGAATCTATTTCCGATGAAGCGATAGAATTGTTGATGAATTATAGTTATCCCGGAAATATAAGGGAGCTTGAAAATATTATAGAGCGAGCGGTTATTATTTCTCCGTACGATATACTCGAACCGTCCTGTCTTCCAAAAACATTGAATAACGAAGAATCCGGCGCGAAAGACGATAGAAGTCCAAACGATTTAATATCAGGCAATATAAAACTCGAATACGTAGAAAAAGAGTTGATTAAACGGGTACTCGGAGAAAACGGTTTTAATCAGACTAAGTCCGCCGCTGCACTCGGCATATCCAGAAAACAGCTTATAACCAAGATGAAAAAGTACAATCTTTTCAGATAAAACGCATAATTGTCCATTTTAGGACAATAGCCTGTCCATTTTCGGACTTTATTAGCAGTCAATCGTCTTTTATCGTGTGTCCCCCCCATGCAATCTTCTCGGGATTAATTGCCGCAAGTCCTTATAAAACCTGATTAAGATAAAAAAAATCAAATTTTGCATTAATGGTATGCTTATTGCAATTATAGACTTCATAATGATTCGTTATATTATTTTAAAAAAATCGGCCGTTGTATTTTTGCTCCTCGTTGTTTTTTTCGGAGGAATCGAAAATGCGCCAGGGGCGGGGGCAAAAACAGGAGGGATACGCTGGTTAAGTTTTCAAAAGGCGATGAAAAAAAATAAAAATTTTAAAAAGCCTTTTTTTGTCTGGTTCCATGAAACCGGCTGCGAATATTGCATATTATTTGAGAAGAATATTTTATCCGAAAGAGAGGTGATTAATTTAATAAATGAAAATTTTTATCCGGTGGAGATAAACGCTTACGGCGGCAGAAAATATGAATTCTTTGACGGAAAAAAATACGGCGGAAAATCATTATCGTCCAAATTTAATGTGATAGGTTTCCCGACCTCGATATTTTTCGATTCTCATTATAAAAAAATATTTTATCTGCCGGGTTATTGGAATAAAAAAGATTTTATGCTTGTACTAGGCTGGATATCAAGTAAATCATATAAAAGAGAATCTTTGAGAAAATATTTTAAAAATAGTTTTTAATATGTAAACTTAAAAATGGAGGTTATCTAAAAATAATGAAAAAAGAAAAAACCGAAAATTTTATTCCAAGGCGTGATTTTATCGGAAAAACTATAAAGATTGCCGTTTCCGCCTTAATAGCGGATGGTTTAATCGGAACGGCTTTGAAACCGGCAGATGCCGAATCTAAAAAAATTTCATTAAAACCTATAAAAATTAAAAAGGCTTACATAAAGGAGATAAACGGTAAAAAAGTTATATGGATTACAGGAACGCCCACGCCGGAGCAAAAACTTTTAATACCGAAATTAAGGCTGCCGTTAATTGCTCAGGACGGAGCTATGGTTCCTTTGACGATGGAAGTCAAACTGCCTATGTCGCAGCAGAAATACCTTAAAACGTTTTATGTTTGCGACCTCAATAATCCGCGTCATCTTGTAGGTTCATTCACTCTAACTCCCGCTAACGGAAGAGGTTATATTTCTACCAGGATAAAACTTCTTCAACAGTCTTACGTGCAGGTTCTTGCGGAGTATTCCGACGGAACCATTTACGGCGGCAGGGAACTCGTTAAAGTTACTGTAGGCGGATGCTAAGCAGGCTGATAATGTTAATAAGAATAATTTTATTATTATAATAAATATCGGAGAAAAAAAATGAAAATAGGAGAAATATTAGTAAGGGTGCCTCATAAGGTTAAAAAAGGGCGTATTATAAAAATTCTTAGTTTAACGAAACATCCTATGGATACCGGTCTTGTAAAAAATCCAAAAACCGGAAAAAAAATTCCGAAATGGATTATTTACAAAGTAGATATATTTTATGATAAAAGGCTTATAACGACTTGTCATTACGGCATAGGCATATCCGCGAATCCATTTCTGTCTTTTTATATTAAAGCAGACAAAAGAGCTCCTCTCGAGTTTGTAATGTACGACACTAAGGGTAATATTTATAAAAAGACCGTTATGATTAACGCCGTCTAATGCAATACGGCTAAAGCCGCTTTAAAATAAGCGTAATATAAATAAAAAAATAAAAGAGGTAAAATATGTATAAAAATGAGGGTTTTGATATAAAAAAAGGCCTGTCGAGGAGAAGTTTTTTAAAAAACGCCGGTCTTTTGGGAGTTTCGGCTATAATTAATCCGGTTAATTTATTAAAATTCAAACCTGCCGGAAATCTTACTATTATTTGGAATTCCGATTCCCACGCCCATTTGAACCCTACGCTTTACAGAGAACCGTCCGTAAATATAGGACCCCGGCATATGAACGGAAGGCCCGGTCATCTGGTAGGCGACGCCTTTAACCTATATTATGACATAGACCCAAAATCGGCTATGGGCTACTTTTGTTCGTATATAAATTTCGAAAATAATTGTAAAAGATACGGATTAATGGGCGGATATGCGCATATGGCCGCGATAATTAATAAAATAAGGGATGAAAGATACGGAAAAACAATTCTTTTAGACACCGGCGATTCATGGCAGGGAACAGGCATAGCACTGCTGACCAAAGGGAAGGCAGTTTATAAAGTTCAGAATGCTATGGGTTACGATGCAATGACGGGACATTGGGAATTTACATACGGAAAAAAACAACTGCTGGAAAATATTAAAAATTTAAATTTTCCGTTTATCGCGCAGAATGTAAGGGATTCCAACTGGGATAATTTAATATTTAAACCTTATATAATAAAAGAAGTAAACGGTTTAAGCGTAGGCATAATAGGACAGGCATTTCCCTACGTTCCCCTAGCTCATCCGACTCATTTTTCAGAGGGATGGTCTTTCGGAATAGATACGTCTCATGCGCAAAAGATGGTTAACGAGCTCAAGAATAAAAAAGTTGACCTGGTAGTCGTCCTTTCTCATAACGGTCTGGAAGTTGACAGAAAGTTTGCGTCTTTGATTGACGGCATAGACGTTATAATCGGCGGCCATACCCACGATATTTTGCCGGCTCCGGAAATTATAAACAATACGATAATTTGCCAGGCGGGAACGCACGGAAAATTTATAGGAAGGCTTGATTTAAATATTAAAAGCAAAAAAATTATCGATTATGACCACAAACTTATACCTGTCGTAACCGATTGGATTAAACCGGACGAAAATATCCGGCAAATAATCGAACAGGAATATGCGCCGTTTAAAGAAATTCTCAACGAAAAATTAGGAGAAACCGAATCCCTATTATATAGACGAGCCACATTTGAAAGCACGGTGGACAGCATCGCCGCACAGGCTTTTAACGAAAAGTTCGATACGCCTTTATTTTTTGCGCCGGGCTGGAGATGGGGGGAAACGTTGCTTCCCGGTTCGGATATTACGATGGAGAATATTTACGGAGAATACGGAACGACATATCCCGAGGTTTATAAGACTCTTCTTACCGGAAAACAACTATTGTTATCGCAGTTAAGCGTTTTAAGCGACGTGTTTGCAAAAGACCCTTATTTGCAGATGGGAGGAGACGTAACCCGCGTTTCCAATTCCAAATTCCATATTTTAATAAATCAACCGTTAACTAAAAGAATAAAAACATGGGAAATTAACGGCAAACCGTTGGATTTAAATAAGAAATACTGGGCTGTTTCCACCGGCGGGAAGATGCAGGGTATGAACGCGAAAGATAAGGGACAGACAGAATACAAAGCCTGCGACGTCATTGCCGAATATATTAAAAAACATAGAATCATTAGGTCGGCAGATACGGAAAAAGTTTTTTATAGGCACTCAAGAACGGCGGGATAGGGAGATAAAATGAAAAAATTATATAAAACTTTATTTATTGCCGTTTTAACTATAATAATATGCCTGCTTGATAAGCAGGCATATTCGAGGGATATTCATATAGTTCGTTATCTAAAACGCCATACCGTAAAAGAGATATATGTCGTTCCGCAAAACCCGAAAAGATGGGGACTTATTGTTTCGGATATTTCCAACAGCATAATATTTTCAAACAAATACTTTTTGAATTATAAGATTGTCGTTGTTTCATACGGACCTATCGGCATCAGGTTTTTAATGAAAAAATTCGATAAAAAGTTCTATCCGCAGATTCAAAGTTTTGAATCTTACGGCGTTAAGTTTGTCGCATGCGAAGAAACTTTAAAAACATTGCATATTAAAAAGCAAGCCCTGTTTAAATTAGCGGATATCGTTTACCCCGGCGCAGTTTTATATATAGTTAAAAAAGAACAGCAGGGTTATGTCTATATACCGGCGTGAATGAAAATCTTAATCCAATCGAGTTAATTAATTAAAAATAAGGAGGATAAATATTATGTATGGAATTAAAAAATTAAGCATATCTGCTTTGCTTTTAGGCGCATTAATAATTGTATTTTCTCTTAATGCGGCATACGGCAGGGATATACAAGCTCTGCCGTATTTTAAGCATCATGATTTAAAAGAGCTTTATCAGGTGCCGGACAATCCTAAAATATGGGGGCTTTTGGTTTCAAACGCATCAAATAACGTTAAGTTTTCTGACCAGCATTTTATAAATTATAAAATTATTATAGTCGCATACGGTCCCGCGATTAAATTTTTTATGAAAAAGTACGATAAAAAAAATTATGCTATGCTTCAATCGCTTCATTCTTACGGGGTTAAACTAGTGGCCTGCCATACGACAATGACGGGGCTTCATATTAAAAAAAGCGACCTTTTCCCGTTTGTGGACGTAGTTTATCCTGGAGCTATTTTTTATATAGTGCAAAAGGAGCAGCAGGGTTATGCTTACATTAAGCCGTAATCCGCGTTTTTTAAATCAGTCAAATAACTTAAATGGAGGAGATTTATGTTTTTAAAAAAGGAAAAAGGTATTTTTGTCTTTGCCGCTGTCTTTATGTTGTTTTCGGCTTTATTCATAAATCCGGTCAAGAGCTTTGCGGGCGGTCCGGACGGCACCGTTAATAATTTTATAAATCAGAATCCTTTTGCTTTCAGCATGCATAAGCCGAATACGTTTGTAAGCTTTAATGCCTTACAATATCAGGGTTTTAATCAGGTTTACAATAATAACGGAGAGTTGATTTCTAAGCCTACCCAGCAGCAGATTTTGTTTATTCCGGCTTTTGTCTGGACTTACAGGTTTTTAAGAAAAGTAAATTTCTTCGAAGTCGCATTTCCGGTGGGGAGCCAGACTGCTCAGGGCAATGTTCCGCAAACTCTGCCTAACGGCAAACCCAATATTATGTTTACAAACGGGTATCAATTTACGAACGGCGGAACGGGAAATCCCGTTATCTTTTACGGAATTGAGGCGTGGCATCAGAATATCGGCAAATTCAAGTATAATTTTATGCCGATGCTCGTTACCGTTATTCCTAACAACTGGAATTCAAGCTCCGTCAATAATATAGGAAGCGGCGAGTTTAATTTCGAGCTTGCTTTAACCGGCGGACTCGGATATACGTTTAACAAAAAATTCAGGCTTGCTTTAGACTATGCGGTAGGCGAAAGCTATAATCTCGGCCACGATTCGATTAACTATGCGGCGGCTACGGCGGCGGCTCCGACGGCGCCCGGATATAATTCAACCCTGTCTCCGACGGGTACGGGGAGTTATACCGACCCGGGCAATAACTTTATAGCAAATACGTATCTCAGATTTATCTTATTTAAGAAATTAGAGATTTTTAACGAAACGGTCTTCGAAAACCAGAGCGCAAATTACGGCTGGTTTAATACTAACCCGCTCGGAGTGCCTACTACAAGTTTAAAATACGGCTATTTAAACAGCGGATATCAGGCATTAATGACCGGTTTCGGAGTTTCTTACCGCTTGGGCAGAATAATTGCCGATGCAAGGGTATTGAAAACGTTACATGCAAAAAACGGTCCGGACTTGACTATGGGACTTTTGTCGGTAACGATTCCGTTTAAGTTTTAGAAAAATATCTTTACTCTCTCTTGTTTTCCCCGCAGGTTCTTGTTTGCTTGCGGGGATGGGGTAAAACCGTTTACATCTTTACTCTTACCATTACTCCGTTGACTTTTTCGGCAGGGAGTTTGTAAAACCGGACGAACGAGGGGGACAGCTTTTTGATGAGGGCGAATATTCTCCAGAATATATTGTTGCTGACTATTTCCTCGAACCCGTAGAATATTACTGTTTCGTCTATATTGTACCTTTTCAATACCGCTTCTACGTCAACGACCTCCGAATAGCCCGCCCTTATCGAAAACTGGCTCAGTCCGGGAGATACGTCGTTTTTAAACAGGATGTCCGTTCCGTAAGGCTTTTCGGTTCTTTCTATAGAAACGAAAATATTCCTGTCGTAAATGATATTGTTGTTAAACATCGTTTTAATAATGTAAGGAGATACCTTGTCCGAAAGGCTTGCAAAAAAAAGCGACGTTCCGGCAAGTTTAGAAAAATTTTTGTACCGGTATTCGTATTCTTTTAAAAAAATATTAAAATCGGTCATCTTATATATACTGTGGAGCTTTTTCTGTCCTTTAGTGTATATCGTTATAACCGCAAAAGGTATCGTGGCGATTATCAGGGCAAAATAGCCTCCCTGCAGGGTTTTATACAGCAGGTTGGAAGTTAAAAACATAATATCCGCAAACGTAGTTATCAGCGAAATAAACAGCATAAAATATCTTTTCTTATGGAAGAAATGTATGTTTATCAAGATGCCGGTAAAAGTCATAGTTCCGCTGACGGCAAGCCCGTAAGCCATAGCAAGGTTATTCGACGTCCTGAATATCAGTATTGCAGCCAAAACGCTTAAAAACAAAAACCAGTTAGCAAAACTTATATATATCTGGGACTGGATTTCGCTGGATTTATAGCTTATTTTTAAAAGAGGGATAATCCTGTTGTTTATAAGCTGGTAAACTATGGAAAATATGCCGCTTATAACCGCCTGAGACGCTATTACCGTTGCCGCAATGCTTAAAATAAGGATAGGCGTGTAAAACAGGTGCGACTGCGAATAAAGCATCTTAAAAAATGCGTCCGTATCGTTTTTATGCGAAAGCAGGAAAGCCCCCTGTCCCATATAGTTTAAAATAAGGGCTATAAACACGAAAATCCACGCTTTTGTAATCGGTTTTCTGCCTATATGTCCCATATCCGCATACAGGGCTTCTCCGCCCGTCGCGGAAAGAATAACGTCGGACAGGACGAATAAGGAAATAATGCCGTGGGTTATTAAGCGGTTTGCCGAAATATTTCCGTTAAACACGAACCTTAAAGCATAGCATGGATTTACGACTTTTAAGAAAATTTGCGGCATATGCGCCAGCGACAAAAAACCGGAAGCGCCGATGACGATAAACCACAAAAGCATGACCGGGCTGAAAATATTTGCCACTTTTTCCGTCCCTTTATGCTGGTACCAGAACAATCCGAGCGTAATTACAATTGAAATAAGAACAACCGTATCGGTCGTTATATTTTTAAAAAAGGGTATCAGGCTCATTCCTTCTACCGCGCTCAATATACTGATAGCCGGTGTAATGACCGAATCGCCTATGAGGAGAGACAGGGCGATATAGGATATTACGGTTATGAAAGCAATTTCGCGGGCGGATTTTATATATTTTTCGATGATATTTTTAAGTATTATCGTGCCGCCTTCGTTTCTTTCGCTTATACCCATGGCGAACCATACGTACTGGACGGTGACTAAGAGCGTAAGCGTCCATATTATAAGGGACACTACGCCGAAAACGTTTGAGCTTGTGACTTTGAGGTAGGCAAAAATAACGGCTACGGTGTATATAGGGCTTGTCCCTATGTCGCCGAATACGATGCCGAGGGCTTTGACGGATTTATTTTCGGCCAAAGTTTTTTTAACGTTGTCTATGCGCAAGTCGTTTAATTTTAGAAATTAGATTTAGAATTTATTTAAAAACATTATTATATTACTTTTGGAAAAAAATGAAAGATAAAAAAGCGGCGGGATTTTTACATTTATATAAAACTACGGTATAATTTAATAAATTAAAAAGAATTTAAAGTTCGGCAAAAGGCGGAGGCGGCTGTCGGTTGAATAAAAACGGATTCAGTCTTATAGAAATAGTTTTTACGATTATTATAATAGGACTGGCTATGGGCGCAATAACCGAAAGTTTTATCGCAGGCTCGGCAAAGAGCGTGAATATCGTAAACGAGGAAACTGCCGTAAACATCGCAAAACAGGAAATGGCTGCGCTGAATTACTGCAGGAACGGGGGGACGCCGCTCAGCGGAGTGTGCAGCGCGTTTAATAATACCGGCAGTCCTAACTGTAGTGGCAGCAGCCAAAATACTTGGGATTGTCCGTCAACTTTCTACGTTACACCTCAGGGTCCGGTCATTGTAAACAACGAATGTTTTTACACAAATACATCGGCAAGCAATGTTGATTTTGCCGATATCAACGGGAACGGAACTATTAACGGAAGCTCGACGAATTTCATTCAGACTGTAGTTCAAACCGGCTGGTTTGCCGCAAACGGCGGCGGAACTTGTCCGGCGGCTCCGGCAAATTACCCCTATGTGACTCTTTCGACGGTTTATGCAAATTATTAACGATTCGTCATTCCCGCGAAGGCCGGTTTTCAAAAAACTAAGTATTGTCATTCCCACGAAAGGGTATGCGGTGAAGAAAAATTTTAGTTATCGTCATTCCCGCCTTCGCTGGAATGACGACAGGGCTTTCGCAAGAATGACAAGGTATATTCTTAAATTTTTATGAAAATGATAATGAAGACTTTGAATAGTATTAAAAAAAATAGGGGCGGGTTCACTCTTATCGAATTAGTTATGACTATACTGCTTATCGGCATTCTGTCTATAGGGCTGTATGAGGTCGTGATTTGGGGAATAAGCGATTACGTTACCAACGAGCGGTATCTTCATTCAAATAATTCGATGACGTACGCGATGACGACGATAAGGAGGAGCATGGCGGGCGCGGTTATGCCCACGGCGGCTATCAGTCCTTCGGGCGCATATTACTGCAAATTATCGAATCCGATTAATCCGGCGACTCATGGGAATCCGCCGATTGTTACGGCTAACCTAACTGGGCAGACCGCAGTTTGCGGAGGAACGGGCCAGCCCGTATGCGACGAGGCGGCTTTTTACCAGAATATAACCGGAACGACAAACCAACAACAGCTCGTCGTGTTCTGCGTGAATAACAATATATTATATGAAGAGGTTACAAATGGAACCGGGACTACATCGTATCCGATTGCGGATAATATTAGCGGCATTAGTTTTTAGCTTGGCGGTTTCTTTAAGCGGCTGCCTCCCCGGCGGTGGAAGCGGCGGCGGAGGAAGCAATCCGCCGCCTACGGCATCCGTTTGCTATCAGAACTCTTCAACCAAAACATATAACTGCAACGTCAATATTACGATAACTACGCAGGCGCCTAACGAGCCGTCGTATTCGCAATCGGGCGGGATTTCCGTAACCGTAGCAAATCCGCAGTAATAGGTTTATATATACTACGAGATTGCTTCGTCGCTAACGCTCCTCGCAATGACGCAGGAAATAATGGGGTCCGATTTATTTATTATACTCCCGACTGCATTTGATGAAATATTAACCCTTATTT
>JAJYJN010000026.1 GCA_021789455.1 bacterium
GTTAAAGTTGTTTTGCCGTGGTCAACGTGGCCTATGGTTCCTATGTTGACATGCGGCTTAGATCTGTCGAATTTCTCTTTGGACATTTAATTCCTCCTAATAATATCTATTTACCTTGCGATTTAGCTATAATTTCTTCGGATATAACCTTCGGAACCTGTTCGTATTTCAGAAATTCCATAGTATAATTCGCCCTTCCTTGAGTTTTTGACCTTAAATCCGTAGAATAACCGAACATCTGAGCCAGCGGAACTTCTGCATTTATGGCCTGGATTCCAGCGCGGGCTTCTAAATTTAAAATCTTTCCCCTTCTTGAATTTAAGTCTCCTATAACGTCGCCCATAAATTCTTCGGGAACTAAAACTTCTACTTTCATTATAGGTTCCAGGAGAGCGGGATTGGCTTTTTTTGCTCCGTCTTTAAACGCCATCGAAGCGGCGATTTTAAAAGCCATCTCGGAAGAATCGACGTCATGAAACGACCCGTCGAATACCGATACTTTGACATCGACAACCGGATAGCCTGCTAAAACTCCGGTCGTTAAGGCCTCCGCGACGCCTTTATTTATTGCAGGTATATATTCCTGCGGAATAACCCCGCCTTTAATTTTATTAACGAATTCATACCCTGCGCCTTTTCCGAGAGGTTCTATTTCAAGCCATACATGTCCGTATTGTCCTCTTCCGCCTGATTGTCGTATAAACTTTCCTTCGGATTCTACTTTTTTATTAATCGTTTCTTTATATGCAACCTGCGGTTTACCCACATTCGCGTCAACTTTAAATTCGCGGGTCAATCTATCGACTATTATTTCAAGGTGGAGTTCGCCCATTCCTGAAATTATAGTTTGTCCGGTTTCCAAATCAGTTTTAACTTTAAAAGAAGGATCCTCTATGGTCAGCTTTTGCAGGGATAAACCTAATTTTTCCTGGTCGGCTTTGGTTTTAGGCTCTATCGCAACCGAAATAACCGGGTCCGGAAACTCCATAGATTCGAGAACTATAATGCTTGATTCATCGCATAGGGTATCTCCGGTAGTCGTATTTCTTAATCCCACGGCCGCCGCTATATCGCCCGCATGCACTTCTTTAATTTCTTCTTTTTTATTAGCGTGCATTTTTAAAAGCCTGCCGATTCTCTCCTTTGAGTCCTTAACCGAATTATATACATAAGAACCGGATGCAAGAACTCCGGAATAAACACGTATATAGGTAAGCTGTCCGGTATAAGGATCCGAGGCTATCTTAAAAGCTAAAGCCGAAAAAGGTTCGTCGTCGGATGGACGTCTTAATTCTTCTTTTTCCGTCTTAGGATTAATTCCGGTCATAGGCGGAACGTCAAGAGGAGAAGGCAGATAGTCCACTACCGCATCTAATAAAGGCTGAACCCCTTTATTTTTAAAAGCTGAACCGCAAAAAACCGGAACTACCTTAAATTCTAAAGCGGCCTGCCTTACGGCTTTTTTAGCCAACTCGACATCTACTTCTTCGCCAGCTAAATATTTTTCCATTAAACTATCGTTAAAATCGCATGCTCTTTCAATAAATTCATCATGATATTTTTTAGAATCGGCTTTATATTCTTCGGGGATATCGATAACATCGTATTCTGCGCCCAGAGTTTCGTCTTTGTATAAATAGGCTTTCATTTTAGCTATATCGATAATGCCTTTAAAATTTTCCTCTAATCCCATCGGAATCTGCATTACTACGGGAACGGCGTTAAGCCTTGTTCTTATCATATCGACGCATCTGAAATAATTTGCGCCGGTCCTATCCATTTTATTTACGAAACAAATCCTCGGCACTTTATATTTATCGGCCTGCCTCCATACGGTCTCCGATTGCGGTTCTACGCCTGCTACGCCGTCAAAAACCGCGACTGCGCCGTCTAAGACTCTCAAAGACCTTTCGACTTCAATAGTAAAATCGACATGCCCGGGGGTATCAATTATATTTATTCTATGATTTTTCCAGAAACAAGTCGTTGCCGCAGAAGTTATCGTTATGCCTCTTTCCTGCTCCTGCTCCATCCAATCCATCGTGGCAGTTCCTTCGTGCACCTCGCCTATCTTATAATTAACACCCGTATAATACAGTATTCTTTCTGTAGTCGTAGTTTTTCCGGCGTCGATATGCGCCATTATGCCTATATTTCTGGTCTTATCTAAGGATATTTTATCTGCCATTTATAAACACCTTACCATTTAAAATGAGCAAAAGCTTTATTAGCTTCGGCCATTTTAAAAGTATCCTCCTTCTTTTTAATTGAACTGCCTCTATTGTTTGCCGCATCTAAGAGCTCAAGCGCTAAGTTTTCTTCCATGGATTTCTCGTTCCTGGACCTTGCATATCCAATAATCCATCTTATCGCCAAATATAATCTCCTGTCGGCTCTAACTTCTACCGGAACTTGATAGTTTGAACCGCCTATCCTTCTGGCTTTAACTTCTAAAACGGGTTTTACGTTTTCAATAGCCTGCTTAAAAATCTTAAATCCGTCGTCTTTGGTTTTTTCGGAAATGATGTCAAGGGAACCGTAAAATATCTTTTCGCTTATGCTCTTCTTTCCATCGTACATAAGTTTATTTAAAAACTTTTGCACTACTTTATCATTGAACTTTGGATCGCCTTCAACGACCCTTTTAACAGCTCTTTTTCTCCGGGACAATTTTCCGCTCCTTACTTTAACTCGTTATTTTTTATGCTTTTTATTTTTGTTTTATTTTTTATTTAGCCCTTTTGGTACCGTACTTAGACCTGCTCTGCTTCCTTCCGTTAACGCCGACGCAGTCAAGGGCTCCCCTTATTATGTGATACCTAACGCCCGGCAAGTCTTTTACCCTTCCGCCCCTTATTAACACAACGGAATGTTCCTGCAAATTATGTCCTTCCCCTGGAATGTAAGTAGTTACTTCCATTCCGTTAGTTAATTTTACCCTTGCCACTTTTCTAAGAGCGGAGTTAGGTTTCTTAGGCGTTGTCGTGTAAACTCTGACGCAGACGCCTCTCTTTTGAGGCGAGCCTTTTAATGCAGGGGAAGATGTCTTTTTTACAACTTTTTTCCTCGCATTTCTTATTAACTGATTTATAGTCGGCACTTTTACTCCTTTTTCACCTTTTATTTAACAATTTTATTTTTATAACTAATTAGTGGAATTTAAGATTTTAATATTTAATTAATTTTTTGTCAACATATTTTTGCATATTTTATATCACATCGACGTCGAGATAGGAATATTTTTCAAAACCGGTTCCGGCGGGGATTAATCTTCCCATAATAACGTTCTCTTTTAGTCCTTTTAAGTTATCGATTTTACAATGAATAGCGGCTTCGGTTAAAACCTTAGTGGTTTCTTGGAAAGACGCCGCCGAGATAAAACTTTCGGTACTCAGCGATGCTTTTGTTATACCCATTAATTCAGGCTCCGCAATAGCAGGAACTCCGCCTTCCCTGATTACTTTCTCGTTTTCCGCATCAAAAGCGTTTTTATCTATTACTTCGTCTTCGAGGAATCTCGAATCGCCGGAGTTTTTGATTCTAACGTTTTTAAGCATTTGCTTGACGATAACTTCTATATGTTTGTCGTTTATCTTAACGCCTTGAAGTCTGTAAACTTCCTGAATTTCGTCAACCAGGAACTTTGCAAGCTCTTTTTCGCCGAGAACTTTTAATATATCATGGGGATTAGGCGACCCGTCCATCAACGGTTCGCCGGCGTTTACATAATCTCCCTCGTGAACGCTGACTAATTTTCCTTTAGGAATAAGATATTCCCTTGGTTCTCCGTGAGGAGGAGTTATAACGACACGCCTTTTCCCTTTGAAATCACGGCCAAAAGATACTTTGCCGCTAATCTCGGTGATAACAGCCCATTCTTTGGGTTTTCTCGCCTCAAAAAGCTCTACGACCTTAGGCAAACCGCCCGTGATATCTTTAGTTTTTGTAGTTTCTCTTGGAATTCTCGCGATTATATCCCCGGCAAAAACCTCGTCGCCTTCCTGAACCGAAAGATGTGCGCCTATAGGCATTAAATAAGATTTTTCCTGATGCGGCGATTTAATTATTATCTTAGGCCTTAAGGTCTGGTCTCTCGATTCGATAATTACCTTTCTTGATAACCCGGTTGTCTCGTCAACCTGTTCCTGCATTGTTTCATTTTCTCTTATATCGTCGTATTTAATTTTACCCGATATATCGGAAATTATAGGATTAATATATGAATCCCAATCCGCCAAGAGAGTATTCTTTTTAACCGAGGAATCAGGTTCTACTTTAATTTTGGAGCCGTAAGTGAGTTGAATTTTTTCCAGCTCCCTTCCTAAATTATCTACTATAATTATAGAACCGTTCTTATTCATTACTACATATTCTTTATCTCTATTTTTAATAACGTTAAGATTCTGGAACTTAACGATACCGTCGTATTTGTTTTCTATGCTTGTCTGCTCCGTTCTTCTAGAGGCCGTTCCTCCTACATGGAATGTTCTCATCGTTAGCTGGGTTCCGGGTTCTCCTATGGACTGCGCAGCCATAACGCCTATAGCTTCGCCGATATTAACTAGATGCCCTCTGGCAAGATCTCTCCCGTAACACTTTACGCAAACTCCGGTCTTAGCTTTACAGGTTAATACAGACCGGATTTTAACGCTTTCTATATGAGCGTTTCCAATTTTACCGGAATGGGATTCCTGAATTTCTTCATTTGCTTTAACGATTAATTCACCCGTAAACGGATCTATTATATCTTCCAGGGCAACTCTTCCCAGTATTCTTTCTTCTATAGGCTCTATTGTTTCACCGCTTTCAACTAAGGTGGACACGACTATTCCGTCCATAGCGCCGCAATCTTCTTCGGTTATAATATTGTCCTGAGAAACGTCGACTAATCTTCTTGTTAAATAACCGGAATTAGCAGTCTTTAAAGCTGTATCAGCCAATCCTTTTCTTGCTCCGTGCGTAGATATAAAATATTGAAGCACGGTTAATCCTTCTCTGAAATTTGCGGTTATCGGCGTTTCAATAATTTCGCCGGAAGGCTTAGCCATTAATCCTCTCATTCCTGCAAGCTGTCTGATTTGGGTTTCGGAACCTCTAGAACCGGAATCGGCCATGATATAAATTGAATTAAAACTTTTACCGAGCATTTTTTTCTTTTTATTTGCATCGGAATATTCCTGGGTTCCCAATTTATTCATCATGACTCCGCCTATCTCGTCGGTGGCGTTAGCCCAAGTATCTACAACTTTATTGTATCTTTCTCCATTGGTTATCAAACCTTCTTTATAACTGTTTTCAATTTCTTCAACGGTTTTTGTAGCAACTTTAATAATTTTATTTTTTTCTGCAGGAACCTCCATATCGCTTATACATATGGACATACCGGATTTAGTCGAATATTCATAACCCATAGATTTTAGTTTATCTGCAAGAATAACGGTTTTTTTCGGACCGCAGACCCTGAATGCATAGTCGATTAAATTAGTAATCTCTTTTTTAGACATTACGGTATTTATTAAATCAAAAGGAATTTCTTCAGGAATTATTTCATAAAGTATGACCCTGCCTACAGTCGTCGTTTCTATTTTATTATTTATCCTGGCCTTTATACGGGCATGCAGACTGACGTGGCCGTTATCGTAGGCAAATTTAACTTCATCGGGATCGGAAAAAATCTTATCCTCCCCTTTCACGTAGGGCATCTCGCGGGTCATGTAATATAAACCTAAAACTATATCCTGGGACGGAACTATAATAGGCTTGCCGCTTGCTGGCGACAATATATTATTGGTAGCCATCATAAGGACTCTTGCTTCTACCTGAGCCTCTATCGAAAGCGGAACGTGCACCGCCATTTGGTCTCCGTCGAAATCCGCGTTAAATGCCGCGCATACAAGGGGATGAAGATGTATCGCCTTCCCTTCTACCAATATCGGTTCAAAAGCCTGGATTCCTAGTCTATGTAAAGTAGGAGCTCTGTTTAGCATTACGGGATGTTCTTTAATGACCTCTTCCAGCACGTCAAAAACTTCAGGCGCTTCCTTATCTACAAGTTTTTTTGTAGTTTTAAGGGTATCGGTAACTCCTTTTTGCAGCAACTTATTAAATATAAAGGGCTTAAAAAGTTCTATGGCCATTTTTTTGGGAAGGCCGCATTGATGTAGCTTTAATTCGGGGCCTACCACTATTACCGACCTTCCTGAATAATCTACTCTTTTACCGAGAAGATTGAGCCTGAATCTGCCGGTCTTGCCTTTTAACATATCGCTTAAGGATTTTAGCGGCCTTCTGTTTGACCCCATTATAACCCTGCCGCGTCTTCCGTTGTCGAAAAGCGCATCTACCGCCTCCTGAAGCATTCTTTTTTCATTTTTAATAATAATCTCAGGCGCGGAAAGCTCCATTAACTTCTTTAATCTATTATTCCTATTTATAACCCTTCTATATAAATCGTTCAGGTCGGAGCTTGCAAACCTTCCGCCTTCAAGAGGAACTAACGGACGCAAATCAGGCGGAATAACCGGAATAACGTCTAAAACCATCCATTCAGGCTTATTTCCCGACGTCCTGAACGCTTCGATAAGTTTAAGCTGTTTTGCCAGTTTTTTCTTTTTAATCCCGTTAGGCAGTCCGGCTATTTCTTCTTTAAGGCTTTTAGACAATGATTCGAGGTCGATGTTTTTAAGCAATTCTTTTAATGCTTCCGCTCCGATGCCTGCCTTAAAACTATAGCCTTCTTTTTGAATTTTTTGATAATTCTCTTCGCTTATTAAATCTTTATATTTTAGTCCCAGCTTTGAAGCGTCCCCCGGTTCAAGAACCACATAGGCTTCAAAATAAAGAATTCTTTCTATATCTTTAAGAGTCATATCGAGAATACTTCCGATTCTCGACGGAAGGCTTTTAAAAAACCATATATGGGCTACCGGAGAAGCAAGTTCGATGTGTCCTAGCCTTTCCCTTCTAACTTTTGACGAAATGACCTCGACGCCGCACTTTTCGCATACGATGCCGCGATGCTTCATCCTCTTATATTTTCCGCAGTTGCACTCGTAATCCTTAATTGGGCCAAAAATCCTCGCGCAAAAAAGTCCGTCTCTTTCAGGTTTCAACGTCCTGTAGTTAATCGTCTCGGGCTTCTTTACTTCGCCGTGAGACCATTTTTTTATAGCATCCGGCGAAGCTATTCCGAGCTTTATCGAATTAAAACTGAGCGGGTCTTTAATTCCTTCGCGGTCGTTTAAAAAGAAATCGCCTTTACCGGCGCCGTCGAATAACTTTTTAAGGTCTAATTCTTTTTCTCCTGCGGCTTCTATATCTTCTTCATCCTCTGAAATTTCATCAAGGCTGACGGTAAGCGTATCATCGCCTTCTTTATCATTATTATATTCTTCTAAATTTTCATCAAACGACATTTTCTCCCTCCTTTAAAAGCTCTACGTTAAGACAAAGGCTTTGTAACTCTTTAATAAGAACATTAAACGATTCCGGCAATCCTACTTTAAATGAGGTATCGCCTTTTACGATTGCTTCGTACATTCTCGTCCTTCCTATAGAATCGTCGGACTTGACGGTAAGAAATTCCTGGAGAGTATGCGCCGCGCCGTAAGCTTCCATAGCCCACACCTCCATTTCTCCAAGCCTCTGTCCTCCAAACTGCGCCTTTCCGCCGAGAGGCTGTTGGGTAACCAAGGAATACGGGCCGGTGGATCTTGCATGTATCTTGTCATCGACTAAATGATGCAGTTTCAGCATATACATAATGCCGACGGTAACTTTTCTGTCGAAAGCCTCTCCCGTTCTTCCGTCGAATAGAGTAACCTGTCCGGTTTCTTCTACTCCTGATAATTTAAGGTAATTTTTTATATCGTTTTCTTTGGCCCCGTCAAAAACCGGAGTAGCCATATAAACGCCTTTCTTATATTTTTTGGCGAATTCTATAATTTCTTCGTCGTTTAATCCTTTGATAAAATTAATCATCGTAGGCTCGCCGAATATTTCAAGCAACTTGCGCCTAATAGCTTCCGGTCCGAAATTATCTTCTATAATTTTATTTATCTGAATGCCGAGATTATGAGCCGCCCAACCTAAATGTACCTCCAGTACCTGACCGACGTTCATTCTGGACGGAACGCCCAACGGGTTCAATACCATATCTACTATTCTTCCGTCTTTCATGAACGGCATATCGTTAACCGGCAGTATTCTGGAAACGACGCCTTTATTGCCGTGTCTCCCGGCCATTTTATCGCCTACCGACAACCTTCTTTTAATGGCAATATAGACTTTTATGGTCTTAAGAACGCCGGGCGGAAGCTCGTCGCCTCTCTGCACCCTTTCTATTTTATCTTCGTAATAAGACTTTAATAAATCGGCGTCTTCCATCGATTCATCGTCTATTTTCTTTAATTTATCGTAGAGGCTCTTTGTATTTCCTTCAAATTCTATATTAAATATATCCTCTTTAGATAATTTTGAGACCGTATTCTCGTTAAATACGTCGCCTTTTTTAACATGAACGGGCTTATGTCCGGAAGATAACGTTATGTTGGCTCCGCATTTTTTATTAATTATAAGGTGCCTCATCTTATGGAGAGCATTACTCAAAATAGACTGCTGTTTTTCTTCTAATTCCCTCATGAAAGCGGCAACTTCACTGTCTTCTATTTCTTTTTCCCTGAAATCTTTTTCAATTCCTTTCCTGGAAAAGATTCTTATATCCACGACTACGCCTGAAACTCCGGGCGGCACCCTTAACGACGTGTCTTTTACTTCCTTGGCTTTTTCTCCGAATATAGCTCTTAGAAGTTTTTCTTCAGGGGTCAGAACGGTTTCGCCTTTTGGCGTAACTTTTCCGACTAATATATCCTGAGCCTTAACCTCGGCGCCTATCCTGATAATTCCGTTCTCGTCGAGATTCTTTAAGGCATCTTCGCTTATATTGGGAATATCGGAAGTTATTTCTTCCTTGCCCGATTTTGTTTCTCTGCATGCTACTTCAAACTCTTCAATATGAATGGACGTAAAAGCGTCTTCGTGCAATAATTTCTCGCTTACTAATATAGAATCTTCAAAATTATAACCGTTCCATGGCATAAACGCCACGAGGACATTATGTCCGAGAGCTAATTCTCCGTCTTTAGTCGAAGTTCCGTCCGCAATTATCTGGCCGGAAACTACTTTTTGTCCAGCCTTTACTAAAGGTCTTTGATTTAGACACGTATTTTGATTAGATCTTTGAAATTTAACAAGATCGTATTCATAATTAATTCCGTCGCCGTCGCTTGAATCGGCGCCGTCTGAGGTCACTATAATTTTAGTGGAATCTACAAAGCTGACGGTGCCGGTTTGGTTTGCCGTTATGCAGACTCCTGAATCTTTAGCTACTATTTTCTCTATTCCGGTTCCTATAAGAGGCGGATCAGGCATCAATAAAGGCACGGCTTGTCTTTGCATATTCGAACCCATAAGAGCGCGGTTAGCATCGTCGTTTTCCAGAAAAGGGATTAAGGACGTAGCAACGGACACAAGCTGCATCGGGGAAACGTCTATATAATCTACTTCGTTAGGATAAACCATTACGGTTTCTCCGCTTCTTCTCACGGGAATCAATTCATGTTTAAGATAACCGTTTTTATCTATTTCGGCATTAGCCTGGGCTATTACGTACTTTTCTTCTTCCATGGCCGTTAAAAAATCGACTTCGTCCGTAACTTCGGCGCCATTTTCCGTTACCTTTACCTTTCTATAAGGCGTTTCGATAAAACCGTATTCGTTGACCCTCGCATAAGAAGAAAGAGAAGCAATAAGTCCTATGTTCGGCCCTTCGGGCGTTTCTATCGGGCATATTCTTCCGTAGTGGGTGGGATGAACGTCTCTAACTTCAAATCCTGCCCTTTCTCTTGTAAGGCCGCCAGGACCCAGGGCGGAAAGTCGCCTTTTGTGCGTAACCTCGGAAAGCGGATTTGTCTGGTCCATAAATTGGGATAGCTGGCTCCTGCCGAAAAACTCTTTCATCAAGGAATTAACCGGCTTAGGATTTATCAAATCGTTAGGCATAAGCGAGTCAAGCTTTTGGGCGGTCATTCTTTCTTTTATGGCCCTTTCCATTCTTACGAGTCCTATCCTGAACTGATTTTCAAGAAGCTCTCCGACCGATTTTACTCTTCTGTTGCCGAGGTGGTCTATATCGTCGATCGAACCCCTGCCGTCCTTTAACTCCATTAAATATTTTAAAACGTTAAGAATATCGTCTGGAGATAAAACTCTGTCGTTCAAACTCTTATTGAGACCTAATTTATTGTTAATCTTAAGTCTTCCGACTTCTGAAAGGTCATATCTTTCCGGGTTAAAAAACATATTCTCGAAATAAGCCGTAGCCGAAGAAAGATTCGGCGGTTCGCCAGGCCTCATCCTTTTATAAATATCTATAATGGCCTCTTCTTTAGTATTAACCTTATCCGCTAAAATCGTCTCGAGAACCGACGAGGAAACATTAATATTATCTATGAAATAGACCTTAAATTCGTTAACGCCTATGCTGTTAAACGATTCTAAAAGGGCTTGGTTTACCGGATGCGCCGACTTTGAAACGACTTCTTTGCCTATAATTACATCCGCCGCAAGATATTTGCCGATAATATCCGACTCGTCGCAAGGCAGAAATTCAATTCCTGCTTCTTCAAGTTTATTTATAAGATGTTTCGTAATCCTTCTATTTTTTTTGATTATAACTTCGCCTGTTTTAGGATTTGCTATATCTTCGTATGCCCTTGTGAAAACAAGAAAATCTTTGGGCATTTTCCTAAAATATTTCCCGCCTTCTATTCTAAATGTTTCCACCTGATAAAAACTTCCGAGAATATCTTCTTTAGAATATCCTACCGCTTTAAGCAATATTGTAGCGGGAAATTTTCTCTTCCTGTCTATCCTTACAAAAATCATGTCTCTCTGGTCAAATTCAAAATCGAGCCATGAACCTCTATACGGTATAATTCTTGCGGTATAAAAGGGCTTGCCCTGAGCATGACTTCTTATTTTATCGCTGTCGTAAAAAACTCCGGGAGACCTTTGCAACTGGCTTACGATAACTCTTTCAATTCCGTTTATAACAAAAGAACCGTTATGAGTCATTAAAGGAATCTCGCCGAAATATATCTCCTGTTCCTTAATATCTTTAATATCCCTTTGGGAATCGTTATCATTCGGATTTATATTGGGTTCGAAAGTCACAAGGTCAAAAAGAACCTTGAGGGAGGCGCTGTAGGTTAGCCCTTTCTGTTTGCATTCGAATATGCTGTATTTCGGCTCTCCGATAGTATAGCCCTTAAATTCTAAAGAAAAATTTTTGTTAAGCCCCTCTATAGGAAAGACGGATTTGAAAACTCCCTCGAGTCCGTTATTAAGCCTCTTATCCTGGGATAAATCTTTTTGCAAAAATCTCTCGTAAGATTTTCTCTGAACCTCAAGAAGATTTGGATTGTTTATCACCTTCTTGATTTTAGAAAAATTCTTTCTTAAAATTATAGGGTTATTACTTTCTATATTTAATTCCGATTTTGCTTTTGACATTTAAATTTAAACTCCCGTTTTTCTAACTTAAATACAATTATATTTTAATTTATTTAACTTCAACGGTAGCGCCGACTTCTTCCAGTTTTGCTTTCATTTTCTGTGCATCTTCTTTATTGACGCCCGTTTTTAAAGGTTTAGGAGCTCCGTCGACTAAATCTTTAGCTTCTTTTAATCCTAAACTTGTAAGCTCCCTGACCACTTTAATAACCTGAATTTTATTTGCGCCGGCATTTGCAAGAACAACGTCGAATTCCGTTTTTTCTTCTGCTTGAGCAGGTGCCGCTGCTGCCCCGGCACCGCCTCCGGCAGGAGCCGCCATCGCAAACTGGTCGGCCTTGACGCCGAATTTTTCTTCTATTGCTTTTATTAATTCGTTCAATTCGATTATTGAAACATTTTCTATGTAGCCTAAAACATCTTCTTTCGTTATAGCCATTATTTTTCCTCCGATAATTATTAAAATAAAAGTTTAAAAACTTATTTGATTAATTTAAATTTGGCCTATGCGGCAGATTTTGCAGCTTCTACGGCCTTAAGCGTTCTGATTAATTTTATTACAGGCGACCTTAAGGTGAAAACCAAACGGATTTCAGGCGATTTAATAACAGACATAAATCTCGCGATTAAGACATCCTTGGAAGGCAATGTAGCAAGCGTAACTATTGCGCCTTTATCAAGAATCGTTTGATAATAGCCGGCTTTAATCTCGATGTTGTCCGAGTTTTCCTGCGCAAACTTCGACAGCACCTTTGAAGCCGCAAGCGGGTCGTTAGTAAATACTAAGAAATTAGGCCCGTCCAAAAATTCCGAAAGCGGTTCGGCATGAGTCTTTTTAAAGGCGATTTTACTCAACGTATTCTTAAAAACTTTGAGTAAAGCTCCGGTACCGCGCATTTGCCTTCTTAAAAGACTGAATTTTTCCACGGTTAATCCTTGATACCTGCTTATAAAAACAGCCTGATTTGATTCAAGGTTGTGTTTCAAAGATTCAATCTCTTGATTCTTCCTATCTTTTTTCAATTTTCTTCTCCCCTCCTTTCTTTTAAATTTTTTCTAATACGTCAACAAAAAATCAAGAGCGATTTAAAAGAAAATCAGGTCAATAAAGCTCTTTTGTCTGGGCGGGATTTATAAACCTGCCGTCATTGACGATATTAAATTTTTATTTATTATTTTTTATATCAAATTATTTCTTAATTTGAGAGTATCTATGCTTACGCCTAAGCCCATGGTAGAAGATAACGAAACCTTTTTGACATATACGCCCTTGCTTGAAGCAGGTTTTAATCTGTTAACGATTTCAAGAAGCGCTATTAAATTTTCTTTAAGCTTGGACGAACCGAAAGAAACCTTGCCTATAGAAGCCTGCAAAATTCCGTTTTTCTCCGCTTTAAATTCTATTTTGCCTTCTTTAAGCTCCTTTACTATTTTGCCGACGTCAAAAGTAACGGTGCCGACTTTAGGATTAGGCATTAAACCTCTGGGACCCAGTATTTTTCCGAGTTTGCCTACGCTTGCCATAATATCCGGCGTAGCAACGACTCTGTTAAAATCCATAAACCCCTGCTGCACTTTTGTTATCATATCTTCCTGCCCGACATAATCGGCTCCGGCGGCAAGCGCTTCCCTCTCTTTTTCTCCTTTTGCAAAAACAAGAATCTTAACCGTTTTGCCTGTTCCGTGAGGCAGTAAAACCGACCCTCTAACCTGCTGGTCGTTTTTTTTAACGTCTATCCCTAGATTTATAGCAACATCGACCGACTCATCGAATTTTACGTGATGGGAATCGACCACGATCTTTAATGCATCTTCCAATGCGAAATGCTTATTTTCAATTTCGGCTTTTTTTAATGCATCGATATATTTTTTTCCTCTTTTTTTCATACCGGTATCGTCTCCTTTAATATTTAATCGGTTATATCTATGCCCATGCTTCTCGCTGTTCCTTCGATGATTTTCATTGCCGGAGCAATTTCGTTTGCATTAAGGTCGGGCATTTTAATTTTTGCTATTTCCATAACTTTTGACCTGTTTAAGACGGCAACTTTATTTTTATTAGGCTCTTTAGAACCTTTTTCTATGCCGGCCGCCTGTTTAAGCATCACGGATGCGGGCGGAGTTTTTAAAATAAAATCGAATGACCTGTCTGCATAAACCGTTAGCACGACCGGTATTACCGTTCCTTCCTGGGATTTAGTTCTTTCGTTGAACTGTTTGCAGAACTCCATTATATTTACGCCGTGCTGGCCGAGTGCGGGGCCGACGGGCGGAGCCGGATTAGCTTTGCCTCCAACGATTTGCAATTTTACCATAGCCTGAATTTTTTTTACCGCCATAATATTTGTCCTCTTGTTTATTTTCCGTTAATAATGTTAATTTCTCTCCACTTGAGTAAAGTCTAATTCCACCGGGGTAGCCCTGCCGAATATGGAAACAAGGACTTCGAGTTTGCTCTTATCAGGTTTTATTTCGTTAATTACGCCGTTAAAACCGGAGAACGGGCCTTCGGTGATTTTAACGCTGTCCCCCTTGGAAAATTCTATCTTTGCTTTTGGCCTCTTAACGCCTTCGGTTATTTGAGCCACTATCTTTTCCATTTCCGATTCGTCGACCGGCATAGGATTTAACTGGTCTCCTACAAATCCGGTAACTTTAGGGGTCGCCTTAAGCAAGTGCCATGAATCCGTATTTACGTTCATTTTCACGAAAATATAACCGGGGAAAAATTTTCTTTTAACTTTTTTCTTCCCTCCCTTTGCGGTTTTTTCGATAATATCTTCTTTGGGAACTATTATGTCGCCGAAATATTTCTTGAAACCGCTCGAAGCGATTCTTTCTTCCAGCGCAAGTTTGACGTTATCCTCAAAACCGGAATAAGTATGGACGGCATACCATTTTTTAGGAATTTCGTCTATTTCGACGTAATTTGCTCCGCCGGTATCTTCCGCACTCATTTCTAAACCGGATTCTATATTTTCTTCCGTTTTTCTTTGTTCTTCTTTGCTCATTTATTTATTTTATTTTTAAATTTAATTTATGCTAAATTTGAAAAAAATACGAAAATATTTTGGAAAAAAATACGTCTATAAGACCAAGAAAGGCGGTAACGAGCACTATAAAAATGACGACGACATAAGTCGTTTTAGTCGCTTTATCCTTTTCCGGCCATACTATTTTACCGAGTTCGGCCCTAACCTCGTACAAATATTGCTTTGTTTTTTTTATAAAATCCGAAACAGGATTGCTCTTCATTTTTAATATTCCCGTATTGATATTTTCTCTCATTAAATTATATGCATACTGGCAGGCCAGGAGGGATTCGAACCCCCAACACTCGGATTTGGAGTCCGATGCTCTAGCCGTTGGAGCTACTGGCCTATTATTTTAAAATTTTTATTTTGTTTCCTTGTGCTCCGTATGTGTTTTGCAAAATTTGCAATATTTTTTTACGGATAATTTTTCCGAAGAAAGTTTTTTGTTTTTTGTAGTAGTATAGTTTCTTTGCTTGCATTCGCCGCATGCCAGCGTTATTATCTCTCTCATTGTTTATATTATTTCCCCTTTTTAAGGACGGAATTAATTCCGTCCCCGTTCTATTGTTAATTCCGTTCTATATTACTCTATGACCTCTGTTATAACGCCTGCTCCGACGGTGTGTCCGCCTTCCCTTATCGCAAAC
>JAJYJN010000133.1 GCA_021789455.1 bacterium
TGGCATTGGAAAATATATCGCATTCCGCATCTCTGAACCAGGCTTTGTCTATAAAGGAAGAAAGATTTTCCTTTGCGCTTTCCATAAACGGCGTATGAAAAGGGGCGCTGACCGGCAGAACGACTATTTTTTTGGCTCCGCGCTCTTTAAGCATTAAACATGCTTCATCTACGAACGACGACATACCCGATATTACGGTCTGAATTTCGGAATTAATATTTGCTATAAAAACTCCTTCTTTATTTTTTAAATGATTTACTTCGTCGAGCGCAGTTTTTATAGTATTTTCGTCAAGCCCTATAACCGCCGCCATTTTGCCGAACCCCACGGGACAGGCGGTCTGCATAAAAAATCCTCTTTTTTTTGCGATTAAAAGAGCATTTGAAAAATCGACGGAGCCTGCGGAAACGTTGGCGCTGTATTCGCCAAGGCTGTGTCCCGAAACGCAAACCGGCTTTAAACCGGTTTCTTTTTCTATAACCCTGAGAATCGCCGTGCTCACTGTTAAAAGAGCCGGCTGGGTATTCTCCGTCAGGTTAAGCGCCGCGCCGTCGTCTCCCAGAATCAAGCTTTTCATATCTAAGTCTAAGGTATCAGAAGATTCTTCTAAAATAAGACGCGCTTCATTGAAATTTTCAAAAATATCTTTTCCCATGCCGGCATGCTGAGACCCCTGGCCCGGAAAAACAAACGCTATATTGGAGTTTGACGATTTTTCCATTTGTTATGCTATATATTATTTTATGAATTTAGACATATTTTTAATAAAATCTTCCGTCTGCGAAACTATTTCCTCTATGACTTCTTTTACAGTTTTTTCTTCTTTTATGAGTCCTGCTATCTGACCGCTCATTAAAGAACCCATTTCGACATCTCCGTCAACCGAAGCGGCTTTTAATTTTCCAGTTCCAAGTTTTTCATACTCGGCAACAGGCGCGCACTTTTCTTCCAGCTCAAGAAACATTTTGGCAAGCCTGTTTTTTAAAACCCTTACTGGATGGCCGGTGGGCCTTCCGGTAACTACGGTGTCCCTATCCGATGCTTTTATGACCATATCTTTCCAGTTTTGATGTACGTGACATTCCTTTGTTGCAAGAAATCTCGTGCCCATCTGGATGCCGCTTGCGCCGAGACATAAAGCCGCGGCAAATCCTCTGTAATCGGCAATGCCTCCTGCCGCAATGACCGGTATGCCGACGGTGTCGGCAACCTGCGGAACTATTGCCATAGTAGTAATTTCGCCTATATGTCCGCCCGATTCGGTTCCTTCCGCAATTACGGCATCAGCACCCGCCTTTTCCACTCTCTTTGCCAGAGCGGAGGAAGGGATAACCGGTATAACTTTTATGCCCGCATCGTGAAACCTTTTTATGTAAGGGCCTGCATTGCCGGCTCCTGTAGTTACGACCTGAACGCCCTCCCGAATAACGGCATCTACGAGCTCTTCTATATAAGTTAAATAAAGTATAAGGTTGACTCCGAAAGGCTTATCCGTATTCTCTTTTGCTTTTCTTATTTCCCGAACGAGAAGTTCAGGCGGCATCTGTCCGGCGCCTATAATTCCCAAACCTCCGGCGTTAGAAACGGCGGAGGCAAGCTCATAGTTAGACGCCCAAGCCATTCCGCCCTGAAAAATAGGATATCTTATCCCAAGCATATCGCATATCGGAGATTTTATCATTATTATTTCACCATCTTATTACAGAAGATGCCCATGTTAATCCCGCGCCTATAGCATCTATCAAAACAAGGTTTCCTTCTTTTAAGCGTCCAGATTTATAAGCTTCGTCAAGAGCGATGGGTATCGAACCGCTTGAAGTATTGCCGTATTTTTCGACATTTACAAAAACTTTTTCCATAGGAAAATTCAATTTTTTTGCCGTCGCCTCTATAATTCTAATGTTAGCCTGATGCGGAACGAATAAATCGATATCTTCCGCTTTAAGATTATTAAATTTTATGGCTTCTTCCGCCACAGCTTTAAGATAATTAACGGCATATCTGAAAAGCTCCGAACCCTTCATCTTTATATAATGCTCTCGGTTATTAACGCTTTCGAGGCTTGCCGGCATCAGAGAACCGCCGCCTTTAAGCATGAGAATATCGTCATGCCCTCCTTCCGAATGCATATGGGTCGATAAAACGCCGCGCGTATTTTCCGTATTTGCCGTCAATACTACGGCTCCTCCGCCGTCACCGAATAGAACGCAGGTTGACCTGTCGGTATAGTCCGTAATTCTCGACAGCAAATCGGCGCCGATAACTAAAACATGTTTATACTTGCCGGTTTTAATAAAATTGTCAGCGACCGACAAAGAATATATAAAACCGCTGCATCCTGCGCTTATATCGAAAGCCGCGGCATTTTTAAGTCCCAACTTTTCCTGCACTATGCATGAAGTTGACGGGAAAATCATATCCGGAGTAATTGTTCCCACCAATATCAGTTCAATATCTTCCGGATTTAACCCAGAAAGTTTAATAGCTTTTTTTGCCGCTTCAGCGGCTATATCGGAAGTCGTTAAGCCTTCTTTGGCTATCCGCCGCTCTTTTATACCCGTCCTTGAAGTAATCCACTCGTCCGACGTATCTACTATCCCGCATAATTCATCGTTAGTAAGCACTCTTTCCGGAACGAACGAACCTATCCCTATAACTTTAGAATATATCAATTTTATTTAATCCTCTTAACAGCATATATTTTTTGCATTGGCTTCTATTTTATGGCTTATATTGACGTTTATACCCTTTTCCACAAAATGTTTTGCGACTAATACCGCGCTCGTTAAAGCCTTGGCGCTTGCACCGCCGTGCGCGATAAAAGCCGCGCCGTTAACCCCGAGAAGAGGAGCGCCGCCGTACTCGTTGTGGTCGACAAGTTTTTTAAATTTTTTCAACGATTTTCTCGCCATAAAGAAACCTAGCTTAGCCATAAAACTTTTATTTATTTCTTCTCTAAGAAGATTGAATATCGTTTCGGCAAGCGTTTCGGATGCCTTTAAAATAACATTACCAGTAAATCCGTCGCAGACTACTACGTCAACTTTTCCG
>JAJYJN010000027.1 GCA_021789455.1 bacterium
AGTTTATTTAACATTAATCGGCGGCGAACCAAAAGCGCCTGC
Organism: bacterium; assembly: GCA_021789455.1. The sequence continues at coordinate 43 of JAJYJN010000027.1, forward strand.
TACCGTATAAAATCAAAAGAGGAGTAAATACGATGAATTTAGGTGTCATAGATATAGTAAATCTATTTATAAACAGGCTTGCGCTCGGTTTTATGGCGATTGCCTTTGTATCCCAGTATATAGGGATATTCAAAAAAGAAGACAGATATTTCAGGCTTGCGAAGCCTCTGATTATGTGCTCTTTAGTAATAGGCACTATACAGACGATAGTGTATTTTTATTTCTTAAGCCTGCTTAAAAACGGAATCCCTAATTTCTGGATTCTTATGAATAAACTGCAACCAGGCGTTATCGGTTATTCTATGGAATTTCTTTTAGCGTTTCTGGCTCTCGGCGCAATATACTATGCCGGATTTGACAGGAAAGGTACAGGAAGACACCAGGGATGGAATGTTTTTATCGGCATCATCGCTTTTCTAGCCGGCTTTACTTCCGATATTTTTTATACTATTTCGGAAAGCTATACCATAGGTCCGTCGCCGGACACGGCTATAAGAACGCCGATGGTTTTGCTGTTAATAATCGAAAAAAACATAGAGATTTTTGCTCTTGCCGGCGCTTTGCTTGCCATATGGGCCGGAATCAGGTATATCCTTGCTTCTAAACAAGCCGACAAAGAGTTTTACGACTGGCTTGGGTCGTTTGCAAGTATTATAACCGTTATGTTTTTGGTAATGTATCCCATAATCTATTTCGGCTGGTTTAAACACTTCAGGGCTACGGCAAGTTCAGGATTTAACAGGATTATGCTCGGGAAGTATCAGTGGATTATGTATGTATTTTTAGGGACAACCGGCGCGGCTTTAATACTCGAATTTATATATATGCTGTGGAAGCTGATAAACGGCAGAGATAAAACAAAACCTACGGTTTCCGTCGGCCTTATAATATTCTTTATAATAGTCGGCCTTGTTTCTTTGGTTTTCGGAATGCTCCCTCCTACAATGGGTATTCTGGGAAATATGCAGCCGGTTAAGTATTTATCCCTTGCAGGGCTTTTTATAACAGGTTTTTTAGTCCTCGGTTATTATCTTAAAGACCTTACTCCTAATTTCAAATTCGGAAATATTTCGAAATTTCCGCAAATATTTTTAATATTGAGCGGACTTTGCGTTGCGGTTAACGTGCCTGTTATGGGCTACATGAAAATCGCGGCAAGGGGAACGGGCAGGATTATATACCAGACCATGAATTTAAACGGAACCAATTATGTTCCGCCGGTAGTTTATCCTTGGCCCGTAAAAAAAGGTTTCAGCCTGTTAAACGACAAATGCGTTATCTGCCATACGTTAAACAGGGTCGAAAGGTATAACGGAAAGTCTTACGGAGATTGGAAAAACGTTGTCATCCACGTAATGAAAGACGTTAACGGCTGTCCGGTAACGAATGCGGAAGGAAAGCAGATAGTGCATTATCTTAATTCCTTGAATATTATAGCCTATAACCAGCAACTTGCAAAGGAACATAAAAAATGGACGCCACCCGCTTCTTTGCCGTGGGGAACTCCGGCTTCAGCTTCAAAAAAAGCTGAACCTTCAAGCAAAAAGACTGCCAAAAAATAGTTAAAGGCGGTATAAATAAAGATAAGCAGTTTATTTTAAAGGCATTTGCCGTTTCATTATATTTTATCGGATAAATAAGATATAATTATAGAGGGCAAATGCCTTTGTTTATTTATGGATAAAGAATTTATTAAACAGATAGCAAGAATGAGTTCATTGGGATTAAATTTAATAATATCCGTCCTAATCGGAATTTTTATCGGAATAGAAATCGACAAATATTTCGGGTTTAAATATCTTTTTCTTATAGTTTTTTTAATTTTAGGTTTTACGGCCGGAATTTATGAAATATATAAGGCGGTTAAAAGGGAACTTAATACGAAATTATAATAAGCCGCTAAAATTTGGTATAATTTTGCGCGTACTTATTATCGGCTTATTCTTAGTATTTATTTCAGGCGGCACGGTAAAGCTGTTTTATGCCGGGGCAGATATTTTAAATATTATAATCAGTATGTTTGTAGGATTTGCGGCTTCTTATTTTCTATTTGCCGATACCGCATTGTATTTATTTAGAAACATTAAAAATATAAATCTCGTAAAATTGAATTTTACTGCCATAAAGGACTTGCTCATCATCCTGTTTTTTTTTATAATATCCTATAAATTTATTAAGCTTAATTTTATCTCTACGGCGGCGGGGATTACGATAACTCCGGTTTCCATTGCGTTATTGCAGATATTTTTCCCGCTTAACAACATTAACGCGTAAATTAAAAATTATGTTATGTTAAAAGCTCCTATTCTAATAAGCATTCCGGGAATACCCGTTTACTGGACGATGACGATTATTGTGATGGGTTTGATATTATCCGCAGCTTTCATCGTCGGCAGAAATTTAAGCGTGGTTCCGACCGGCATACAGAGCTTTTTCGAACTTATATTTATAATGACCGAATATTTTCTGAAAGAAATTATAGGAGAAGAAGGCGGCATATATTTGCCGCTTATCGCGTCATTTGCGGTTTTTATTCTTTTTTCGAATTTGCTCGGCAGTATTCCCGGTTTTACTTCGCCTACCGCTACGATAGACACTACGGCCGTTTTAGCCCTTATAGTTTTTTTTCTTTCCCATGCCGTCGGAATTAAGAAACATAAAGCAAAATATATAAAAAAATTTCTCGGACCGCTTATAATAATCGCGCCCATAATGATAATAATAGAGATAATGTCGGCATTATCCCGTCCTTTTTCTCACGCCTTGAGGTTATTTGCAAATATATTTGCCGAAGAGTTCATGGTTACCGTTCTTTTATTTTTACTGCCATGGGCGATTCCGGCAATTATGATGTATATGCAGATTTTTACCGATTTAATGCAGGCGTTTGTTTTTTATCTGCTGGCGATTATTTACATCGCTTTATCTTTAGAAGAAGAACATTAAGATTAATGATAAATAATATTAACAATTAATGAAAATAAAATTCTACCGGGGGTATTCCATGGTCAAGTATTTAATCTCTATTTTTACGTTTTTATCGGTATCCGTATTCGGCGTTAAAGCTTTTGCGGCGGAAGCTGCAAGCAGCACTGTTCCGCTTCATGAGCACATAGTAAATAATTCGGCGCTGTTATCGAAAAGCCTGTTTTTCGGGTTATCGGCTCTGGGCGGCGGACTCGCCATAGGTTTGGGGGTTATAGGCGCAGGGGTCGGTATGGGTAATGCCGTCAGGGGCGCATTAGAATCTATGGGAAGAAACCCGGGCATGGAAAAAAAATTAATAGTTTGGATGATAACCGGTATGGCTATTATGGAGTCCTTAGCCCTTTACGCTCTCCTGATAACTTTTATTCTGTTTTACGCAAACCCGTTTAAGGCGATATTCTTAAAATGACGAAAAAAGTTTAAAAAAAAATTGTTAAAAATATATTTGTATTGCCCGAATTTTTATGGTAATATAAATATTCTTAATTATTCAATTTTTAAATTGCTTTTGTTTTGCCTCCATTTTATGCCGAGATAGCTCAGTCGGTAGAGCAGAGGACTGAAAATCCTCGTGTCGACGGTTCGATTCCGCCTCTCGGCACCACTTCCTATAGTCATATCAGCCATATTTTTAAAATAATGCCCGCCGTTATTTTATCTTTAGGCTGCCGTTTCGCTTTTGCGTGTTCCGTTAAAAAACTTGTCAAAATAACGATGTTATATTTTTTTAATCGGCGTATAAAAAAGGCGGATAAAAAAGTTCTTGATTTAATCCCCCTATTCATACTAAAATAATACTACCTCATAATTATTGCCTTGATTTTTAAAATTTGAAAATTTAACCTTCGGGGAATTTTTTGCTTAAAAAATAAAATATAGGTTTAATATTATTGAAAAAATATATTACGTATTTTCCGGGCTGCATAGATTCTCAAAATAAAATAAGAACAGAGTATATATTCGAGAAACTGGGTTTTGAAGCCGGTTTAATTTCGGAGTGGAACTGTTGCGCCGCACCGCCTTCGCATTACAAGCCCGATTTTTTCAATAAGGTCGTTATGCCGCTTAGAAACCTCGGAATATCCCAGCAAAAAGGCGGGAACTTTCTGTATTCGGGCTGCCAGGTATGCGTCAGGCATATAAACGAAGCGGTTAAAATAATAAATTCCGATTCGATGTTTAAAAATCAAGCGGATTACAGCCTGACACCTTTCAACGCAAGCCTTAAAGAAGCTAAATCCGGTTCAACCGGAGCCGTCCATCTTCTAGATATTATTGCCGTCCCGGAAATAGAAGCCGGGCTTTTAAACAACGTTTCGAGAAATATAACGGGCGATTCGATACTGCTTTACACGGGATGCTATCCCGATAACGAAAATATTAACCGTTTTAAAAATATATTAAATTTTCTCGGGGCGGAAGTCAGCCTTTACGGAGAATGCTGCGGAGGGGAAAAACTTAGAAACACTACCCCCGTTCATTCTAAAAGAATAGAAAATGCCAATACTGTAGATAGATTTTTCAAATTAATAAACGAAAAAGCCGACGAAACAGGTTCGGATTATATATTGGCGATATGCTCTATGTGCGAAAAAAATATAAACGACGGCATAGAAATATCCGACCTTGACGTTTTTGCTCCGATAATAGGCTTGACGGAGTTTTTAGGATTTTTATTCGGACTAAAAGGGTGCGGAGATTTAATAGTCGGCGGAGATGACGGTAGAAGCAGCGATGCTTTAAAGGAATATTGCATATAAAAATAAAAATTAAAATATCTTAATGGGGGTAAACAATGGATTTTGAGGAGTTAAAAAACGAGAAATTCCTGCGGGTGAAAGACAACAGGCTTGCAAAAATAAAACCGGACCACCGTCCGCAGGAGTCGTCGAAGGATTACGACGCCGTGCGCTACTCTACATGTACTAATATGTGCGAAAGCGGCTGCGGCCTTAAAATATTTTTAAAAGACGGCAAAATAGTCGATGTTATGGGCGATGCGGAACATCCGCAAAACAGAGGCGGTCTTTGTTCTAAAGGCGTAGGACAGATTCAGTGGTGGTACGATCCGTTAAGAGTTCATTATCCTATGCTCAGAAAATCTCTAACCGATGATTTCAAAAGGGTATCATGGGACGATGCGCTTGATTTTGCCGCAGAAAGATTGATTAAACTGCATGACGAATTCGGTCCCGAAGCCCTTACGGTTTTCAGGACAGGCAGGTCTTCTTTCGGAAATAAAGAAGGAGGCGCGAGGTTCGGCAGGATTTTCGGAACTCCCAACGTTTACGGACAGGGTCCTATCTGTTGTGAAAGCCCAGGCGTATCGATGAATTACGTATTCGGAGCAAAGGGTCTCGGCAGGCTTATGAATCCCACGCAGGATTGGAAAAATTCGAAGTGCATTCTCGTAGTAGGAACGAATATGGCGGCGCAGGAAACGATTACCATGACGCATCTTCTCGATGCGAGAGATAACGGAGCATTTTTAATAGGAGTTGACCCGAGATTCAATGCAACGCTGTCGAAATGCGACATAGGAATGAGGATTCGCTCCGGTTCGGATGCCGTTTTATTTCTTGCTATGGGAAACATAATTATTAAAGAAAAACTTTACGATAAAGAATTCGTCGATAAATGGGTTCAGGGATTCGAGGAGTACGCCAAAGAATGCGCCCAGTGGACGCCGGAAAGAGCGGAAAAGCTTACATACGTTCCGAAAGAAATGATTATCGAGGCGGCAAGAAGGTTCGGCTCGGCAAGACCGGCATCCGTAACCGGAAATTTAGGCACCGCGCAGATTTATAACTCCAACAACGTCAACAGGTCAATAGCGGCTCTTCTGGCGCTTACCGGCTCTATAGGAGTTAAGGGCGGCGGCTGGAATTGGCTGCATAACTGCCGTCCTCCCCTGAACTACGGGAACGATTTAAAAGTTCTGCCGGATTTTAAAAGGCCTCAGATAACGGATAAATTAATATCATGGGGAGACAGTTCCGTTCCTTGCATTATAAACGCCATGATGTATGAAAAACCTTATCCGGTTAAAGGAATAATATGGAACGGCGACCACCTGCCCCAATTTCCCAATTCTTGGAAAATGGAAGAAGCGATGAAAAAGAATATAATCAATATACATCTTTCCATATACCCTAATCATACTTATATGTTCAGCCATGTGGCTTTTCCGATAGCTATTTCCGTAGAAACGGACAGCGTCTGCCATCACGGCAACAACAGGCTTATCCAGTGGCACAATAAAATAATACCTTATCAGCATGAACACAGGCCGGATATCGATGTTTTCGACGGTCTCGCAAAAAGGCTCAAAGGGCATGCGGGACATTTCGATAAAGTAGAATTCAATCCTTGGGGCTATTACGAAGACGGGCCGGATAAGGGAAGAGTAAACGAAATTAAAATGACGGATTTCTTCAACGAACAGGAGCCGTTTACAAAGGGTATTACGTATGAACTTCTTAATCCCGAAAAAAACCCTAAAGGCGGATTGATGTGGCCGGTGATGTCTAAAGAAGAAGCGGTATTTCAGGACGATGAGGCTGTTTTAAGAGGAAAATGGATAATGTATAAGGAAGGCGAGAACTATCCCGAAGCCGATAAAAGATTTCCTACCCCATCCGGCAAAATAGAAGTAGCTTCGGATGCTTTGGAAAAAGTAGGCTGGTATAAAGTTCCTACGCAGGTAGAAGGTTCCGAATCGCCTATCGGTAATTTTGAAAGGGCAAAGAAATATCCGTTAGTTTTGAATACCACCCGCATAGCGCAGTCGTTTCATGAAGGCGGACACTGGTGGCCGTGGAACGACGAACTCGAACCCGACAGAAACATAGAAATAAATCCTGCAACCGCCGCCGTTATGGGCATAGAAGACGGCGATATGGTTATCGTAGAAAACGACAGGGGCTGGGTTGAAGGTCCGGCATGGGTAACCGAGATGGTTCCCGAAGACGGGATTTGGGCAAACTTCGGATTCGACAGGTATCAGCCTTTTCATCCGTATGAATCAATCAATACGGTAATAGACGATATAATAAAAGACCCGGTTTACGGACAGATACAGTTTAAAGCCGTTCTTTGCAGGGTTTACAGGAAAGGCGATACCGACCCTGAAGCAACCGCCAAGAATGTATTGGAATTTTTACAGAAAAAATTTCCGGAAGTTTGGGACCCGAAACATCAGGATAAAAACGTTATCGTAGGAAAATGGAAAGACCACTGGAAAGAATATCACGAGCTAAGTATCGGGTGGAAAAAGCTCGTTAATTTTAAAGAGCCCGTGGAATGCACGCCCGATTCATGCGACGTGCGCAAGTATTAAACGAATATAACTATAAAAAACAGGAGCGAAAAATATGTCTTCCGAATACGGATTCGATAGATTTCATTTAGGAGAAGAAAGGGCGTCGCGCGTTACCCTAAAATCGTCCACTCCAAAATATTCAATGAAGGTAAATACGGACAGATGCATAGGCTGTATGTCCTGCGAAGTGTCCTGCAAAAAAGAGCATAATCTGCCGGTAGGACCAAGAAGGATGAGAGTCATACAGGTAGGGCCGTACTACGTTAAAAAAGGGCAGTTGAAAACGGTTTATCTACCGATGAACTGCTTTCACTGCGACGATGCCGCATGCGTAAAAGCCTGTCCTACCGGTTCTATGCAAAAAAGGGCGGACGGTATAGTTTTTAACGACCCCAATACCTGTATAGGGTGTAAATCATGCATACACGCCTGTCCCTTCGGCTCTCCCCAGTTTAACGAGGCAACGGGAAAAGTCACGAAATGCGACTATTGCAAGCACAGGGTCGATGAAGGGCTTCTGCCGGCATGCGTCACGCTGTGCTCTACGGATGCGCTCTGGTTCGGAAATATAAACAGAATATCCACTATAGACAGGGAGAAAACGGCCAGAAAATTAACGGAGCATCTATTCGGGTTTATCGCTCCGCATACGCCGATGGGAACTTCTTCGGCTAACGATACGGATAATCCGGTTAAAGTAGGTTGATTTTATCATATAGCGAATTTAAGAAAAATACGGAGGTTTGTTTATGGCAGATATATTAGCCGCAGGAACAGTTTACAATGCCCCTATAAGGGTCGAATATATTAACGGGGATTTCGACAAGGCGGAAGAAATTCTTAAAAAAGCGGATATTCACATTTTAGGCAGAAACGTTGCAAGCGTTACGCCGTATCACGCAACGATATTCGTTAGCCTCGGAGACGAAGACAAGGCTTTAAATTTGATTAAAAAATCGGGCATTAAAACTTACCCGGTAGAACCCTACTTCTAAAAAATTGTCCGTAAATTCAAATATGAGCGATAAAACGGCAGGAAGTTTATTGGAAACAGCCGAGGCGAATATTAAAAAAATAACCGCCTCGGAAAAAATACCTGTAGAAGAAAGCTTAGGCAGAATTATATCGGAAGATATAATTCCCGCAACCGACGTGCCTCCCTTTAGAAGGTCTGCCGTGGACGGGTTTGCCTTAATGTTTTCCGACTTTTCCGAAAAAAACATGGAAGCGTTTAAAGTTAAAAGCCGGATTACCGCGGGTTATTCAAATGAAATCGCTCCTTTGAGTTCGGGAGAAGCCGCTTTTGTAACTACCGGAGCTCCTATACCGCCTAATGCCGACAGCGTCGTATTAATAGAAAATGCCGAAGAATATTCCGGCGGACAAATGGTATATAAAAAACCGATAGAAAAAGGTTCTTATATATCGCCCGTAGGAGACGACATAAAAGCCGGCGAAATATTATTTCAAAAGGGGCACAGTATAAGATTTTGCGATATCGCGGCTTTATCCGGAATCGGTTTAAATTCGGTGCCGGTATATAAAAAGCCGGTAATAGGAATATTGTCCGGCGGAAACGAGCTAGCTTCGCCCGGGGATAGACTTGGCGCCAATAAAATTTACGATATAAATACGACCGCGCTTAAATCTTTAGTAAAAGACGCCGGGGGTATTCCGGAAATTATAGGAATAGTAGAGGATAAGCTGGAAAAATTGGTCGAAATTTTAGAAAAGGCGGACGGCTCCGGCAAATACGACCTGTTAATTTCTACGGGCGGAACGGGAGCAAGTTTTCTGGTTTTAGAAAATAAAGAGATTACCAATTTTTACGATTTGGTTCCTTCGGCTATAGAAAAGACCGGCAGATTATTGTTTCACGGCGTAAAGCTCGTTCCGGGGAAACCGACTTCGTTCGGAGTTTTAAACGGAGGAACCCCGATATTCGCGCTTGCGGGGTGGCCGTATTCCGTCCTGATAACTTTCGACCTTTTCGTGAGGCCGTCTATACAGAAAATGACGAATTCCAAAAATGTATATAAAAGATATCCGACGGTTCAGGCGGTTTTGAAACATAATGTTTCAAAAGAAGAAGGTACCAGAAAATATTTTCAGGTAAAACTGACAAAAGAAAACGGTTTTCTGTGCGCATCGGTAATACCGGCGCCTAAGCCTCCTTCCGCCGCAAGGTCTTTAAGTCCCATGATACAGGCGGACGGCAGTTTTGTTATGGAAGAGAAAGTTTCGCTCATTGAGGCGGGGAGTACTATACCGGTTACCTTAAACGATTATGAGATTTTATATTAATTGTTTTATTTAAATTTTATTGATAATATTAAAATATATTAAAGGTTTTCGATGAAGCCGTATCTATTTAAAATGTTTAACGACAAGGAATATGAATTTAACCGCGGAAGATTTGAATTTAAAATTCCGTCCTTAAGAGTGTCTTTGCTCAGCAGATGCAATGAGCGCTGTTTTTACTGCCATAATGAAGGGGTTTCAAAAAAAATGCCTTCCGTTATCCAAACCGGAGATATAATAAATACCATATATTTATTAAGGGAATTCGGCCTTAAAAAAGTAAAATTTACGGGCGGAGAACCCATGTTGTTTAAAGATTTAAAAAATCTTTTATATAAAATCAAACACATTGCCGACGTAGAACTTTTTATCACTACCAACGGCACGCTGATTAAAAAAAGAATAAAAGATTTAAGTCCCAATATAATAAATAAAGTATCGGTCAGCCTGGATACTTTAGATTCGGACGTTTATAAATATATTACCGGCAAGAACCTGTTCGGAGAAGTTATCGCCGGACTTAATATGCTTAAAAAAAACGGATACAACGTAGAAATAAACAATCTTTTATTGAAAGGTTTAAATTCAAGCAAAAAATGTTTAAAAAATATGATAGATTACTGCGCCGAGAACGGGTTTGATCTGCAGTTTATTGAAATGTCCGATAAAACGGCCAAGCCTTTTTATTCAAAATATTACGCCGACCCGTATAAAATATTGCAAAGAAGCGGTTTGGATTTTAAGAAAGATAAATCGAACGACAGGCAGTTTTTTAGAATAAAAGGGTCTAAAATTACTTTATGCAAGAATGTGAGCGACGTATGCGAATCTTCCGGAGAAAGATGCGGCGGATTGAGGCTGCTGCCCAGCGGCATACTCAAAAATTTTCTTTACGAATAATATCGAGAGGTTAATTATTACATTATGATAGTAGAGCTTATAGGCAAAGAAGCCGGTTTAACTTTCGAGTGCATGCATATAGTGCCGGGTAGAGGCGACTGCTCGCGGATACATCCTCATTTTCATTACGTCGATGTGCTGGTTGACGGGGAGTTCGACGACAAGAGAAGGATAGTCCACTTATATAATTTAAAGGCGGTAATAAAAAGAATATGCTCTTTATTCGAAGATAAAATTTTACTGGCGGATTATCCGGAAAGCGTCCAGAAAGTTACGGAAGAAGTTCTGCATTACAGGATAGAGATAAATAATAAGCTGTATATTATACCTAAAACCGATATTTTTAAAATAAAAAGCCCTTCTCTAAACATAGAAGACCTGACGGTTTATTTTGCAAACGAGCTTGCGTTAGATTTAAAAAATAAAGAAATGTTCAATCCGCTAAACTATTTTGAGGTTACCCTAAGCGAAGGACACGGCCAGAGAGGAAAAATCAGGATAGAATCGAAATAACGATAAATGAGCGCTATTAGCTGTATAATACTTGCAGGCGGAGAGTCTAAAAGATTCGGAGAGGATAAGGCTTTTTTTAATTTCAACGGAAAATCGTTTCTGGAAAGGGCTCTCGACGCCGCATCGGAAATAAGCGGCGATATCGTAATCTGCGTCAGGGGAGAAGATAAGATAAAAGGCTGTTTCGCCGAAGCCGAAAAGGTTGCAAAAAAAAGAGCGGAAGCCGGAAAACCAAATTTAATTCCGAAGATAATCGCAGACGATAAAGATTGCGGCTTCAAAGGCCCGCTAAAAGGAATTTACAGCTCTATTAAAATATTAAAAGGAGAGTTAACGCTTGTTATGGAGTGCGACGCTCCTTTTTTTAATTTTTACGCGGCTGCAGAGTTAATAAGAAAATTGGAATCGGAAAAAGTCGATGCCGTCGTTCCGCTTTGGCCGGATTCTACGGTAGAACCCCTTCTGGCGTGTTATAAAACGAAAAAAACGGCAGGCATTTTAGAAATTCTCAATAATTATGCTTTAAATTTAAAGGAACATTTTTTATTTACCGATTCGGTAAATATTTCAAGGCTGTTACCCTCCGTTTATTATTACAATATTTTCGATATGGCTAAAAATAATTCCGATTTAAAAGCGGAATTATTTATAAATATAAATTCAAAAAAAGATTTAGAAAAGTACGGCCGCAACGAAAAAATATTTAATAAAGGCGGGTCAAAAAGTGTTAAAATAAGAAAGGCTAACAGATTTTTCGATTTAAAAAATCCGGCCGATAAACCTTACGGCATACTCGCAAACGCTTTATATTGCTGGTGGGTTTATGCCAAAACAGGCAATTTTATATACTTCAGGAAAGCTTTCGGGTATTTTAAAAAAGACGCCTTTACTTATCGCGTTAACGGATTAAATTTTATGGGAGATAAAATTATAAATCTCTTGCCCGACCCCTTAGGGATAGTTCGGGCAAAGAATAAATAAACAAGGGGCCGTTATGCAAAATAATCTTAATAAAAATAAGCTTACGAATTTAAAAGAAGATTTAAAGAAAAATCAGATAGAAATAATGCTTTATCCTTCCAAATGCGACGGTTGTGAAACCGAAGGATTTGCGGCCTGCGTCAAGGCTTGCGAAGCGCATATGGGCAAAAAATACGGGTCTAAATATACGGGAGCAAGAATTAACATAAAGAAAAAATCCGGCAGATTTTTTCCGATAATATGCCATAACTGCGAAGAGGCGCCATGCGTAGATGCGTGTATGCCCGGAGCGAGGTATAAAGATACGGAATCCGGCTGGACTGTAACAAATTATAAAAAATGCGTCGGCTGTTGGATGTGCGTTATGTCCTGTCCTTTCGGCGCCATAGAAAGAATAGGCGCCGGCCGGTTTGCGTCCAAATGCGACGGCTGTATAGACGAAGGCACCCCGAAATGCGTAGAGGCATGTAAAAAAGGGGCGCTGAAAAGAATAGGCATTAAGAACTATTCGTATGAAAGAAGGCTTATGGTTGCAAAAAAAATTTACGGTCCATATATAAAATCGGTTGAAAAGCGATAAAAAAGGGGATTAGATTATGAAATACGTTATTATAGGAAATTCATACGCGGGATTGTCCTGCGCCGATGCTATAAGGCGTTTCGACAAGTCGGGAGACGTCGCGATTATATCGGACGAGAACTACAGGGCTTACGCGAGACCTTTAATATCATATTATCTCGAAGGAAAAACTACGGATGAAACCATATGGTATAAAGAAGACGATTACTATGAAAAGAATAATTTTAAACTTATGCTCGGCAAAAGAGTAGTTTCCGTCGATACCGTTTCAAAAAAAGTAGTCCTTGAAGACGGGGACGAATTATATTACGACAAGCTGTTTATCGGACCGGGCGGAACGCCTTTTGTGCCTCCTACCGAGGGATTTAATCCAGATTCCCCTATGATGGGGACGTTTACAAAGTTCGACGACGCTAAAAAAATGGAAAAAGCCGCAAAATTTGCAAAAAATAAAGAAGCGATAGTCGTCGGCGGCGGACTTATAGGGCTAAAGGCTTCAGAAGGATTAAGGGCGCTGGGGTTGCACGTTACCATCGTAGAACTTTTGCCGCGAGTTTTAGGGCTGGCTCTCGACGAAATATCGGGAAATATAACTTCTAAAAGGCTTAATGAAAACGGCATAGATACGGCTACCGGAGAAACGGTTACTAAAATTAATTTAGACGAATCAGGCAATCCGGAAAGCGTTATATTAAAAAGCGGAAAAGTTCTTAAAGCGGATATAGTCGTGGTCGGGGTAGGCGTAAGGCCTAACGTCGGATTTCTCGAAGGGAGCGGAATAAAAATAGACAGGGGCATCATAGTCGATAAAACGATGATGACTAGCGTCAAAGACGTATATGCTGGAGGAGACGCCGCCGTAATTTACGATATATTGAACAAGCGTCCGAATATTATTGCAATAGTGCCTCTGGCATGCGAGGAAGGGAGGGTTGCCGGCACGAATATGGCCGGCGTTTACAGAGAATATCCGGGCGGAATGGGGCTGAATTCCGTAGAAATTTACGGACTGCCTATAGTAACTATCGGTTTGACGAATCCGTCAAACGAGTCGCAAAAGGTTTATATGTTTCAGGACGAAAACGTTTACAGAAAACTCGTATATGACGGCGAAGTATTGGTCGGGGCAATTTTACTGGGCGATATTGCCGGAAGCGGAATCTTATCTGCCGTTATAAGGCAGGGATTAAAATGCCTTAAATATAAAGACGAATTTTTAAACGGAAATATATATTCGTTCGTTATCGACAGCGAATTTGAGATATATAACATAAACGAAGGGTATGCCGTAAGAGGGGATTTTGAGGACCTGCCTGAATTTTCAAGGACTAACTGGCGATAGATTATGAATAATAACGGCATAAAGGAGAAAGATTCGTCCGAAAAGGCATTGAACGTATTAATAGGAGAACTGCTTGCCGAAGCAAAAAATATCCCGGAAGATGATTTCGTAAAATGGTACGAAAAGAAAAGGAAAATTTTCAATACGGGAATTAAAAATCCTCCGACTAAAGAAGAATTTATAAAGTATCTGAATTATGCCTTAAGTATTAAATTTTAGCGCTATCGGAGTTTTTCCATAAGAGGTTTTTTTATGAAATCTAAAGCAATCATATAAATAAAAGTCGCCGCAAGCAATATAATTATATATACAAAAGGAACTTTAGCCATAAGTATGCCGAAGCCAGCCATTAAAATTATAATTATTAAATCTAACGCGCTTGCAAGCATTAAATAGTTTCCGGGCTTAGAACTGTAAAAGTGCCGTTCTTCCCTTACTAAATATACGGTTGCTTGTGCGCTGAAGACTAAGGATAAAAATGCAAAGGTCTGGACCTGCGGTAAATTCATTCCTATTACGTAATATCCTATATAATAGACAATAAAAGAATAAATGAGCCATGCTCCAGCTATTATGAGAGATGCAGAAACGATAAGCTTTATTTTCCATTTATCCGGTTTATTTGAATATACGGCATTGTCTTTAGCAATAGACATAGTTACAAAATCGTTGACAAAAATTAATATAAGAATAAGTTTAGGCGTCGTAACGAATTTACCGAAAAAAATAAGTCCCAAACTCAGGAAAAGAGCTACTTGAAAAGTTTTTGAAATCTTATTTAAAGTATAAG
>JAJYJN010000134.1 GCA_021789455.1 bacterium
CCGAAATGGTAAGCGGTATATCCAGAATAAAATCTAAATTTTTAGGCGGCTCCGCCGTTTTGTCCGATTCGTCGAAAGAAGCGAATTCAAGTTTTTTTACCGGCTTTTTAACCGTTTTTACTGCGGCTGGAGCCTCGTCTGCGCCGATATCCGCGCCTTCGGATTTTCCTTCGTTGCCGCCGGCTTCTTTTATTGCGTCTATGTCTATGTCTAAATTGCCCGCCGCATTCGCGCCCGAAGTTTCCTGCTTTTCGGCGGCGTTAGCAGCTTCCTCTTCTTTAAAGGCGTCCTCCCAGCTGATGTTATCGTCTTCCGGTTCTGCGGGCGGTTTAGATTGAGGCCCAGGCTGAACGGCCGACTCCTTTATGTCCTGCGCTCCGATAGGAGTTTCCTGCTTTGTTTCGGATAGAACTTTTTCGGTATCACTCATAATAGCCCTCTTTTCCTATAGGTATTTCAGATATTAATTTTACCGCAACCTGATTGTTGATTTTTCCCGGATATCCGATAAACTTCGGAATATTTTCTATTTCTATCACCAAAGGCTCTTCTATTCTTTTATCGAGCACGATAACGTCGCCTTTCCTGATTTTTAAAAAATCATGAGCAGATATGCTCGTAGTTCCTATTTTGACTTTTATATCCAGTTCCGATTCCTTAAGCCTTTCTTTAAACCTCTCTATCCATCTCTGGTCTATTTCCAGCTGTTCGCTCTGGAATCCGCTGTAGAGTTTTTCTTTGATAGGCTCTATCATTGAATACGGAATGCATATCATAAATTTGGACACTGCGCCTTCTATATCAACCTCGAACCTGCTTATTATAACGACCTCGGTAGGCGTCACTATCGTGGCGAACTGCGGATTGATTTCACTCCTCTGAAATTCGATATCTACGGGAGAAACAGGCGTCCACGCGGCTTTCATCGCATTAAAAGCCATATCCGTTATTTTTTTAATCAATTTGCTTTCTATCGGGGAAAAATCCCTTCCTTCTATCTTTACGTGCAGGTCGGTAGTGCCGCCGAAAAATATATCTATAAGGTTATATACTAATCTGGCATCAAGGACAAAAATCCCGAAACCCCGGAGGGGCGGCATTTTAAATATCGTAAGGCTCGTAGGCAGAGGGATATTTTTCAAAAATTCGCCGAACTTCTGCATATCTACCGAAGTAGCGGTAATTTCGGCGACCTTGCGCAAAGCCGAAGTCAAATCGTTTCTAAGAAGGCGGGCAAATCTTTCGTTTATTATTTCGAGAGTGGGCATCCTGCCCCTGACGATTCTGTCCTGCGAGGTCAGATCGTATGCTCTTATGCCCCCGGCCTCTTCCTGTTTCTCGGTTTCGATAGAACCGGAAGATATTCCCCTGAGCAGAGCGTTGACTTCGTCCTGAGATAGTATTTCGGGCATAGTTATTGGACTAAATAATTATTAAAATAAACTCCAGTTACGGTGCCGTCACCCAGAATCTGGTTAAGGCTCCTTGCAATCTGGTGCCTTAACGACAGTATCCCCTGCGGCGTATTTATTTCCCTCGACGTCTTAGAACTCATAATCATAATTATCCTGTTTCTTATCTGAGGGGTCAGCTGTTTGAAAGTTCCGAGATTCGAACCCTGCTTTAATTCTATGGAAATAGAAACTTTTATATAAGCCGTCTTGTCTTTATCGGCAAGATTCGTTAAAAACGGTTTAAGGTTTATCATCGGTCCCGGCTTTATCTGCGAAACGCCGACAGGCTTAGACGGAGCCTTGGCTTTAGTTTGCGCAAACAAAAAATGGTAGGCGGCAAAACCGCCTCCGCCGAGAACGAGAAGGGCGGGTATCAATATAAAAAGAAGTTTCTTTTTCCCGCCTTTTTTCTTAGACGATTCTATCTGGGAAATAGTGGACATCTCGTCTTCGTCGATATTGCCTAATTCCATATTCGACTTTCCTTCGTTTTTATCGTCCGCCATTAACAATCCTCCAACGTAAAATTAAAATATTTATTTTTTTACAAAAATAACCAAAAAGTATAAAGCAATATTTATGCCAACTCAACATAAATTAAAAATAGCTAATAAATTAAATATCTTACGATAGCATTTATTTTGAACTATTTTTATTTATCCGTATATTGTCATTATTTTGACATTATTTTATTTAAAATTTATTTTCCTGCGATGCTGTCTGTAAAAAATGCGGCATCCTTGACGGGCATCCTTGCAATAATGGCGGATGCGGTTCTCGGGGTCATATGGGACAGAATATATATAGCTACGCCTTTATTTATCCGCGGAAGAATATTTGCGGCGTTTCTGGGGCTCATAGAAGAATACAGGGATATAAGGTTTTTAACTTTCGCTTTTTGAGCGGCTTTTATATGATGGATTTTGGCTTCTATCTGCTTAAGCTTTTCGACTTCCAGTTTTATCTGGTTTTTAAGGACTTTAATTTCTTCTCTTTCCGCCGCCGCGCTTGAAGGCGAAGCATAGGAAACCCCGCAGGAAAAAACGTTAAATAATGCGGCAAAAACTAAAACTGCGATAAAAAAAACAATTTTACGCGATTTATTAGGCATATTTATATTATTTACGTAAATACGCCGGATGTCAAGACTAAATTTTATTATATCTACTTTACCGCATAGCGGTTGGAGGAAAAGTCGGCGGCAACGGTTTCTTCATGTTTTAAGACGTTCATCTTATCTACGGCAAGATATTTTTCGCGGAGCTTGTCTATTTTCTCGAATTCCATTTTTGCATTAATGACGGCGGTTTTTTTTGCTTCGAGTTCCATCTCCGCCGATTCTTTATCTTTTAGTAATCCGCCCAGTTTTGATTTGAGGGATTTAAACTGAAAATCTAATACATTGTAATCGTATATATTGGAAACTTTAAGGATATTTGCGGAATAATCCGTTTTATACGATTCTATCGAACTCTGGACGTCGAAGATTTTTAAATTAA
>JAJYJN010000135.1 GCA_021789455.1 bacterium
CTTATTACCGCGAATACAATTCTAATTCTAAAGCTAAATCTTAAATTTGAATTAATAAGGATTAATAAAGATTAATAAAATGGGAAGAATTCTCAGCCTGAAAGAATACGAGGACGCTCTGGATAACGCAGAGCCTTTGCTCGTCAAGGGGAAGCTTACCAAGGCGGTGGGTCTTGTATTAGAAACTACGCACCCCGGCCTTTCCATAGGCAAGATATGCAGGATAAAAAGCAAAAAATCGGGCATTTTTTCCGGTATTGCCGCGGATGCCGGTATTACCGCCGAAGTTATCGGCTTTAACAACGATAAGGCTATACTTATGCCGTATGGAGACACATCTGGTATAAGCTTGGAGAGCGAGGTTCTTCTTTTAGACGAAGAAGAGAAATTTCCGGCCGGAGAAGAGCTTCTGGGAAGAATCCTCGACCCTTTCGGCAACCCTATGGACGAAAAAGGCAGAATTTTTTGCGGCGATTACGCAAAAATATCCGCCGAACCTCCGTCTCCGCTTTCTAGAAAAAGAATCGGCGAAGTTATGGACGTAGGCGTCAGGGCGGTTAATTCGTTTCTTACCATAGGCAAAGGCCAAAGAATAGGTATTTTTGCCGGTTCAGGGGTTGGCAAAAGCACCCTTCTCGGCATGTTCACGAAGTATTCCGAATCCGACGTAAACGTTATTGCGCTGATAGGCGAAAGAGGGCGCGAGGTTAAGGAATTTATAGAAAAAAGCCTTGGAGAAGAAGGGTTAAAAAAATCTGTAATCATAGTAGCCACTTCCGACAAATCGCCTTTAGTAAGGCTGCGCGGCGCTTTCGCCGCTACCGCAATCGCCGAATATTTCAGGGACAAAGGGCGCAACGTTTTATTTTTAATGGATTCCATAACCAGATTTGCCATGGCGGCGCGCGAGATAGGCTTATCGGCGGGAGAGCCGCCGACCGTAAGGGGTTATACGCCGTCCGTATTCAGCGTTTTGCCTAAACTTCTCGAAAGGGCGGCTATCTCGGACAAAGGGAGCATTACGGGAATATACACCGTTTTAGTCGAAGGAGACGATATGAACGAGCCGGTTTCCGATACCGTAAGGTCTATTCTGGACGGGCACATTATACTTTCGAGGAAGATAGCGGAAAACGGTATTTTTCCGGCTATAGACGTTCTTAACAGCCTTTCGAGGGTTATGCCGGACGTCGTTTCCGAAGACCATTTGCTTAAGGCGAGAGAGGTTTTAAAGGTAGTTTCCGAATACAGGATAAACGAAGACCTTATAAATATAGGCGCATATTCTAAAGGTTCCAACGATAAAATAGATTTTGCCATCGACCATATATCTAAGATAGAAAATTTCATAAAACAGACGCCGGACGAAAAATATTCGTTCGACGAAAGCCTTAAGGAAATGGGCGGACTGCTTAATTAACAAATAACGTCAGCCGGCAGTAATCAATATATACTAAAATATAGCATAAAAAGGTATGATAAAATGAGGATAAACAGAGAAGAGGCTATAGCGCTATTCAAGAACAAAAGCCTTCTGGAACTCGGCAAAATAGCCGACGGTATAAGGAAAAAAAAGCATCCCGATAACGTCGTAACGTTCATAATAGACAGAAATATAAACTATACCAACGTATGCACGTCGGAGTGCAAATTCTGCGCTTTTTATAAAAAATACGGCGTTCCGGATACAGGGGCTTACGTTCTTTCGAAAGAGCAAATCTTTGCCAAAATCGCCGAAACCAAAGAACTGTCCGGCACGCAGATTCTTCTTCAGGGCGGATTAAATCCAGATATATCTATACATTATTATCTCGAACTTTTAAGCGAGATAAAAGAAAAATTCGCTCTCCATATACACGCTTTTTCTCCTCCTGAAATTATTTTTATCGCCGATTCAAACGGCATAACCGTCAAAGAAACGCTCGGCCTCTTAAAAGAAGCGGGGCTGGGCTCTGTGCCGGGAGGCGGAGCCGAAATACTCGTCGACAGGGTCAGAAAAAAAATCAGCCCGAATAAAATCAACAGCCGCCGGTGGCTCGAAGTTATGGAAGAAGTCCACCTCGCCGGACTTAATTCGTCGGCGACAATGATGTTCGGGACGATTGAAACCGACGAAGACATTATCGAGCATTTATTTAAACTCAGGGAGCTTCAGGATAAAACCGGCGGCTTCAGGGCTTTTATTCCGTGGAGTTTTCAGAGCAAAAATACGGCCCTTAATCCGAGGGGCGTTTACGGGCATTATTATCTGAAAGTCCTCGCCGTTTCAAGGATAATTTTGGATAATTTCGACAATATTCAGGCATCGTGGGTAACGCAGGGAGCAAAAATGGGGCAGGCGGCATTAAGTTTCGGCGCAAACGATATGGGCTCGACTATGCTCGAAGAAAACGTCGTTAAAGCGGCCGGGACGGCAAACAGCGCCGTTGACGAGAAATTAATGGTTAGGCTGATTAAAGACGCGGGATTTATACCTGCGCAAAGAATTAATAATTATGATAGAATAAAATTTTATTAAAAATTATTATAAAATTATGCTATAATTTCATTTAATAAAAACGATAAAAATGTCGAATTAAATAAAGCAAAGAGGGGAAATAACACGGTGACTGAAGAAAGGCTGTTGTATTTTAAAAACATACTCGCCAAGAAGCTGGATAGCCTTCTGGACGAAGCTTTAAAGACGGTAGATACGATGACGAAAGAAGACGATAACTTTCCCGACCCTACTGACAGGGCGACGCTGGAATCGGACAGAAATTTCGAGCTTAGGATACGCGACAGGGAAAGAAAACTTATTCCTAAGATAAAAGATGCGCTCGAAAGAATAGAAAACGGAACTTACGGCATATGCGAAGAATGCGGCGAAGAAATTTCGGAAAAGAGGCTGGAGTCGAGACCCGAGGCCACAATGTGCATT
>JAJYJN010000136.1 GCA_021789455.1 bacterium
ACCACCCCTATTTATTACGTAAACGATAAGCCGCATATAGGGCATGCGTATTCCACGGTAATAGCCGATTCCATCGCCAGATTTAAAAGACTTTCCGGATATAGCGTTTTTTTTCTTACGGGAACCGACGAACACGGCTTAAAAATAGAAAAAGAAGCCGATTTAAGAGGCGTGACGCCTAAAGGCCTTGCCGATTCCGTGCATATTAAATTTAAAGAGCTTTTTTCGGACCTAAATATATCGTATGACAGGTTTATCAGGACTACGGATGCCGACCACATAAGAACCGTGCAAACCGCTTTCAAAAAATTATTGGAAAACGGCGACGTATATCTGTCCGAATATGAAGGATGGTATTGCACTCCATGCGAAACCTTTCTTACCGAAAAATCCCTCCTGGAAGGCAAATGTCCGCAGTGCGGAAGACAGGCGGTTAAAGTCAAAGAGGAGAGCTATTTTTTAAAATTAGACAAATACGAGAAAAAACTTTTAGATTATATCGCCGGCAATCCAGGTTTTATAAAACCGGATTTCAGAAAAAACGAAGTTTTATCATTCGTAAACGAAGGGCTGAAAAATTTAAGCATATCCAGGACTTCTTTTAAATGGGGAATTCCGGTGCCGGGCGACGATAAACACGTCATATACGTCTGGTTCGACGCACTTCTAAACTACCTGACCGGCATAGGATACGAAGATTTTATAGCCGGTAAAAATCCCGATTTTACGCACTTTTTTAAATCCGTCAATCATATAGTGGGGAAAGATATTCTTAAATTTCACGCGGTTTACTGGCCCATTATGCTTTTCGCTTTGGGAATAGAGCCGCCTAAAACCGTAATGGCTCACGGCTGGTGGCTTACCGACGGCAGGAAGATGTCGAAGTCCCTTGGAAACGTAGTAGATCCTGTATCGTTGATTAATAAATTCGGTCCCGACGCTCTAAGGTATTATCTTTTAAGCGAAATCACCCTCGGCTTAGACGGCGACTTTAATATAGATAATTTCGTCGTGAGATATAATTCCGGGCTTGCAAACGACCTTGGAAATTTAGTTTCCAGAACCGCCGCAATGTTAAATAAATATACGGGAGGGGCGGTTCCGGGGGCGGACGTTCCGGAAGACGCGGCTGTTTTAAAAACCGCTTACCATATTTTAAGCGGTTTAGACGCCAGATACGACGATTACGATTTCGCAAAGATTTTGGAAGATATCTTCAGGTTTATAAACACACTCAATAAATATATAAACGATTCCGCCCCCTGGAAATTAAATATCGAAGACCCGGAAGAAAAAACTGTTTTATTGAAAATACTGAAAACCGCCGCCGTTTCTATTTATCATATATCTTATCTTATTTACCCGTTTATGCCGGAAACGTCAAAAAAAATTAACGGCATATTTAATATTAAGCCGTTCGATTCGGCCGGTTTTTCGGTACGCCCCGAAGATACGGCGGCTCATTGCGGGGAATTATTTAAAGACGGATGCCGCATATCGGAAAAAGCCGAAATTCTGTTTCCGAGAATAAAATTTGAAGAATAAAATTAATAAAAAATGATAGATTCGCACTGCCATCTTGAAATGCCGGAGTTCGATTCCGACCTCAAAGACGTTTTCGCCAGAATGTCCGAAAACGGCGTAACGCATGCCGTTTCAATCGGTTCTTTGGCGCAGAACGAAAGGATTGAAAAAACTATAGAGATAGCAAGTTCGCACGATAATATCTATGCGACCCTCGGAGTTCATCCCAAAAGTCCGTATAAAGACCTTGAAAGCATATCGGAACTGTTTGAAAAATATTATCCGAAAAATAAAAAAAAGATAGTTGCCGTCGGAGAAATAGGATTGGATTATTTCTTGCCCGCTCTTTCAAAAGAAGATTTTGAAAAAATTAAAATTAAACAGAAGGAATTATTTAAATTTCAGCTCGGACTTGCTTCCGCAAACAGGCTTCCCGTTATAGTACACATAAGGGATGCCTATGAAGACGCATTAATTATTTTAAAAGAATACGCAGTAAATCCGGGCGGCTTTTTCGGCGGAGTCGTCCATTGTTTTTCGTCTCCTGAACGGAGTATAGCCGGCGAATTTTTAAAATTGGGTTTTTTTATATCTTTTTCCGGCAATATAACGTATAAAAAAAACGGCGGATTAAGGTCCGTGCTCGGGGATATTCCCGACGAAAAACTCCTCATAGAAACCGACAGTCCTTATCTCGCCCCTCAATCTTTCAGGGGGAAAAGAAACGAACCTTCGTATGTCCGCTTTGTTCTGGACGCGGCCGCCGCGGAAAAAGGCGTCGAAAGAGAAAAATTAGACGGTTTAACCGTCCAAAATACCGTTAATCTGTTTTCTCTCGAAGGCGTAGCCGGTTTTTATCCGTCGGTAGCTTATAAAATAAGGAATTCGGTTTACATAAACCTTACGAATAAATGCACCAACAGATGCACGTTCTGTCCTAAATATCAGGGAGGCAAAGCTAATTTTTGCGTGAAAGGATATAATCTGGAATTAAAAAAAGAACCGTCGGCGGACGAAGTAGTTTCATCCGTTTTCCGCTATTACGATTTTAACGAGGTCGTATTTTGCGGGCTCGGCGAGCCTACCTTAAGAATAGAAACCCTTAAGGAATCCGCTAAGGCCGTAAAGGCCGCCGCGGACGGCATAAAAATCCGGCTCGATACGGACGGGCTTGCCAACGCAGTTTACGGACGCAATATAGCCGCAGAACTCGAAGGGCTCATAGACAGCGTAAGCATAAGCCTCAACGCCCAAAACAGCGCGCTTTATAACGCTATTTGCGCGCCGCATATAACCGGCAAAGGAATCGATGCATATGCTTCCGTTC
>JAJYJN010000137.1 GCA_021789455.1 bacterium
CCTTAAACTTTTTATAAAAGCCGAAATAGTATTGTAATGTTCTTCGCCGGTCTTATCGTATCTGGATTTCCTCAAATAAGCATCTTCGATGGTTTTTGCGGTAAGAACTATATTTCCTTTATCGTCGGGTTTTGCAAGATTAACGGCCATTTCGAGGGCGTTCAGCATTATGCGTGCATCGCTTCCCGAATATCTTATAAGCGCGTTTCTCCCGTCTTTTTCCAATATAATTTTCTTTTTGTTTAAAACGTCGTCCGTATTGAGCGCCCTGTCTATAATCAGGTTTAAATCTTCCTCGAACAAAGGGTTTAGCGTAAATACCGTTACCCTCGACAGAATAGGAGAGTTTATTTCAAAAGACGGGTTTTCGGTTGTAGCTCCGATTAATATGAGGCTTCCTTCCTCTACCGAATGGAGAAGCAGGTCCTGTTGCGACTTATTGAAACGGTGAATTTCATCTATAAAAATCATCAGCGGCTTTTTGTAATGCTTAAAGCTGATATTTGCCTTATCTATAATTTCCCGCAGTTCTTTAACTCCGGAAGAAACGGCGGAAATCTTGTAAAACTCGTAACCGGCATTGTTTGCTATAATACCGGCAAGCGTAGTTTTTCCGCTTCCCGGCGGTCCCCAGAGTATCATTGAGCGGATAAATCCTGAATCGAGCATATTCTTTAAAGGTTTGTCTTTGCCGAGAATATGCGTTTGACCTATAAATTCAGGCAGAATTTTTGGCCTGAGCCTTTCTGCAAGCGGCGGCAAAAAACCGCCTGCATTTTCTTCGCGCATATTACCGCCGTTATTATTGTCGAATAAATCCATATTTATATATTACCATAAGATATGGTAATATATAAATATCGTAAAGACAGTAATAAAATATAAAATATACCGGAGGATTTCAATGAAAAAGATAAAAATGGAAGTCGGCGGCATGACCTGCGAACACTGCGTCGCAAGGGTCAATAAATTCGTAAAATCGGTAAACGGGGTTACGGATGTAAATACAAACTTAAAGGAAAATACCTCGTATATTACCGCTAAAGACGATACGACGGTAGAAGCGGTAAAATCCGCCGTTGAAGAGGCCGGGTATAAGCCCGGAAAATATGAAGTCGAAGAGATCTAGATAATATATAAAAATTTCTAAATCGGGATTTTGGGAACGGCAGACTGCGGGCCAAAAACATTTTTGTATGATATAATTTAAGATATAATTATATTTCATTTCATGATAACGGGGGTCTAAGAAAATTCATATGGATACTAAAACTGTTAAGGCGGTAACGGCCGACGTGCTTATCGTAGGCGGAGGGCCGGCCGGAATGATGACAGGAATAACCGCCGCCCAGTTTTGGCCCGATAAAAAAGTTCTTGTGGTTAGAAGGGAATTCGACGCCGTAATTCCTTGCGGAATTCCGTATATTTTCGGAACGCTTCACGGAACCGACGAAGACATGGCCGGAAGACTTCCCTTAGTTGCCGCGGGCGGCGAGCTTTTAATAGGGAATATTATAGATATAAACTTAAAAAGCCGCACGGCCTATATGGAAGCAATACCGGCAGACCGTCCTTTTGAAAACAAGCCGGATAAAATAGAAAATTCAAAAGAAGTTACCGAAATTAAATTCGACAGGCTTGTTTTGGCGATGGGAGGAGAAAATTTTATTCCAAATATTAAAGGCACCGGGCTTAAAGGCGTTTTTACTATACAAAAAGATTATAACTATTTGGAAAGCTTATTTAACGACCTTATCCCTAAAGTTAAAAAGCTTGCGATTATAGGCGGCGGATTCATAGGTGTGGAGTTTGCCGACGAAATTAGGAAATTAGGCATAGAAGTGCATATAATAGAAATGCTTCCTAATCTTCTTCAGGTTTCGTTCGATAAGAACGTCTGCGTCAGAATCGAAGAAATATTGAAATCGAGGGGGGTTAAAATACACACAAACTCTCAGGTTCAAGAAATTTTGTCCGACGGGTCCGGCAAAAATGTAAAAGGACTTGCGATAAAAGATAAAGACGATATCGAAGTCGATGCCGTATTGATAGCCATAGGAGTAAGGCCTAACGTAAAACTTGCCGAAAAAATGGGATTAACGCTTTCAAGGTCTGGAGGAGTCTGGGTCGATGCATTTCAGAGAACCAGGGAAGATAATAAAATATTTGCGGTAGGAGACTGCGCTCATAAGCAGGATTTTTTTACGAGAAAGGCAAATCATTCCATGATTGCTTCCGCGGCCGCCGCGGAAGGCAGGATAGCGGGCATGAACTTGTTTAATCTGCGCTTATCCAGATATAATGCTGGGTCGGTATCGGTTTACTCAAGCGAAATCGACGGACTTGCTTTTGGCGTAGCAGGTTTGACGGAAGCTCAGGCCGTTGCCGAAGGATTCAACATTCTTATAGGAGAATCGAGGCTTCCCGACCACCATCCGGCTTCGATGCCGGGTACCGTAGAAATATATTGCCGTTTAATATTTTCAAAAGATTCTTTGCAGCTGCTCGGAGGTCAAATTACGGGCGGTTCTACCACGGGAGAATTAGTTAATACAATAGGTCTCGCTATTCAGATGCATGCAACTGCTACGGACATAGCCACTATGCAATTCGGAAGCCAGCCGAGGCTGACCCCTTCCCTCCATCCTATGGTAGCGGCAACCGGAGACGCTTTAAAGAACGATATCGTTTAATTTTGCTTTGCGCATTACGCGATTGCCTTGTATTTATTCCGCAGGTTTCATCGGGATATTAAAAAACGCTTGACATTGCAGTATTTTTTTTCATATTATAATGATAATGATTTTTATTATCATTAATATTAATTTTTTAACTTAAAAGG
>JAJYJN010000028.1 GCA_021789455.1 bacterium
AATATAATATTTAGGAGGATGGATTATGAAAAAAAACCTGTTGATTTTGATTTTTCTCGTAGCGTCTATTTTTACTTCGAGTCTTTTATTGTCGGGTTGCTCTAATAGCGGAGGACTTAAAGGGACTTATTACTCAACGCTTAATAAAAAAGCATATGTGGAATTATTCAAAAAAAGACGCTGTTATGTTCATACTCTTGAAATTGATTCAATGGGAAAATGGTATATGCATAAAAATAGGATTACCATGCAGATCGATTCTTCAGTTTTGCATTGGAAGTATTTGAATGGAGTACTTTATTTAAAACTTAAAGGCAAAGCAAAACATATTGAAGTTATTCATAAAATACCGTTTAAAGTGTCCCTTAAATATGTTAAAAAATATCAATTGAAAACTATAACTTCAAATAATCGCAACGCTGTGATTGGAACATTTAAAGGAGTTATACCCGTTTATAGCAAAAAAATGGAACCTGGTTTTTTCGGAAGTTATATGCAGTGGGTTTCTTCAAAAACACCTGTTGTATTAACCATAAAAGGGAAAAACAAAGTCATTCTTTCGTCTAAAAAGAAAAATTTCAGTCCGGTAAAATATCGTTTTAAAGTTTATGGGGACTTGCTCACTATATCTGGAAGCAGAAGTATATATAACTACAGCGGAAATTCAATAGACGGAGATTATTTAATTTTGAAGCATAAGCAGTATGTTGCGCTTGTCAATGCTTCTAATAAAAGAAATTATTTTATAAAGAAATAAAATATATAATTTTACTTTTTATATTTCAATCTTGCAATTATAATTATAATATTTATTGCAGTTTTATTTGTTTTGTTTGCGGGTATAATTATTTTAGTAATTATGATAAGAGCAAATAAAAAGTAGAATAAATTATATTTTTAAAAAATTAGGAGAATATCGTTATGAATTTATCGCAAAACCTTACAATTTTTGCCCCGTTAATAATTATAGTTATTATAATTTTAATAGCTATTGCAAGAGCTAAAAAGACAAATTCGACGTCATTAGTATTAACTAAATTTTATGTAAACGAAGATGATCCTAACAATATATTTGTTTCAATATCAGGCAGAAGTCAAGGGATAATAGCTTGGTTGTTGACTAAACTAAAAATATACGGCGAAACTACATTTGAATTAAATGACGACTGCATATCTATGAATTACTTAAGCATGCAAGGGAATATTAATCATATAATTCCGCTAACATGCGTTTCAAGCAGTTATTGCGGATATACGCAATCGATTATAGCGCTTATTCTAGGAATATTTTTTTCAATAATAGGCTTTTTTATGTTATTGATTCATTCAGTTAGATTGCAAGGGTTATATTCATTAATTTCTGGAATTGTTTTATTGATAATTTTTTTCTTTTCTAAAAGATTATTTATAACCGTAGAGACAAAAGGAGGAATGACGCCGGGTATAAGATTTAAACGCAGTATAATAGGAAACATTCCTGTTAATTTCAATAAAGCAAAAAGCGTTGTAGAAATTATAAAAAATAAAACAATTCAAAAGACTGCATTTCCTATTATCAGCGTTAGCGGCAATGAAGGAATGAGCCAAAACAAATCGTATAAAATTTCAAATAATGATATTTGTTCAAACTGCGGTTTTAAGAATGCTCCTGAAGCAAAATTCTGTGAAAAATGCGGGCAAAAATTATCATGATTTTTGCAATAAAAATATAAAAAAGTTGCCGCTAAAAATCGTTAGCGGCAACCCCCTATATAATATCATTAATAATCCAGCGTATTATTTATAAACTCATCAATAGCGTTAATAACTATTTTCCAACAGTCTTAAAATCCCGTTCTCGTCAATTTCTGCAGGATTGTTTTCTATAGCAAAACCCATTGTAGTAAAAGCTTCTTTTGCTATTTTTTGAAGTTTGTCTTTTTTGACGCCGAGGTCTTTTAATTTTACGTTAAGTTTTAAAGCGGTAAGTATCTCTGCCGTCTTTTCTATTAAAGACATTGCATATTCATCGTCGCTTTTGCCCGCTCTTTTAATGCCGAAATGATGCGCTATAAGCATATAATCCCTTTTACATGCGTTTAAATTATATTTCATTGATTCTAACGCCAGTACGGCGAGTCCCGCTCCGTGCGCAACATTAGGATAATTTCCGGATACGGGATGTTCCATTGCATGCATTATTCCTACGCCTGAAAGGTCTATGGCAAGTCCCGCAAGAGCCGAGGCAAGCGCCATATTGCCCCTTGCCTGCATATTATCGGGTTCGTTATATGCTTTAATTAAATTGTCTTTTAAAAGATAAAACGCTTGCATGCAGTATGCAGTTGAGAACTCGTTTTTTGCTTTTCCGGTAAATGCTTCAAAAATATGGACGAAAACGTCAAAACCCGTCGTTGCCGTGACATAAGGAGGCATTGACGAGGTGATTTCCGGATCTATTATAGCTTCTTTCGGATACATACATTCATAACCGAAGCCCGGTTTTTCGCCGGTCGCAGGATTGGACATAACCGAATATCTGTTTACCTCGCTTCCCGTTCCTGAAGTTGAAACTATGGTTATAACCGGAATCGCATCGTTAGCCTGAGTTTTTAAGTATTCCCATACCGGAATATCTCCTTTTGCCGCAACCGCTATTGCCTTTGCGGAATCGAGCGGACTTCCGCCTCCTAAACCTATTATTAGGCCGACGCCTTTTTGCTTTGCGATTTTTGCAGCTTCGTCGATTTCGGTAATAGTGGGGTTAGGCGTTATACCGTCGTAAATAGTTACCGTTATACCTGATTCTTTTAAAATTTTAACAAGCTTATCTAACGTTCCGGTTTTTTGCATTGAATTTTTTCCGGTAACTATTAATACATTATCGGAATATTTCTTGGCAATTTTTCCCGCTTCAGAAATAATGCCTGCGCCGAAATGTATTTTAACCGGATTATAGATGGTGAATTTTGTCATGTGTTTACCCCCTTAATAATATTAATATTAACATTGGTATTAATATAAAAGAAATTAATTTCGACTATTATATCATACAATTTTGCGGCCTTGCCAGAATTGTTACAAAAATTTAACATAATTGTAATAAAATTGTAATAAAAATCTGTTATGATAATTAAAGCAATAAATTTTGCGATAAGACAAATCAAAAATTTAAATTTAATTATGGAGGAGATGTATGAACAAAAGCAGTAAGAAAAAAATGCTGTTGGGAGTTGCGACGGTTTCTGCCGTCGTCGGATTATCGTTTCTTGTTTCGGGATGCGCTAAATCTAAAACTCCGGCGGCAAGTTCCAGCGCAAAAGTACCGGCGGGTACACTGACTATTTCAGGCTCTACAATGCTTTATCCGTTAAATTCCGTTTGGGCGGTTGAGTATCATAAACTGCATCCGAATGTTACGGTTTCCGTTGCCGGTACGGGTTCGGGGTTTGGAATTTCTAACGCAGCCGACGGCAATATTACCATAGGAGCGTCAGACGCTTATCTTACTAAAGCGTTCAAAAAAAGGTACCCTAATTTAATTAACGTTCCTGTTGCTCTCGACGATGCGCAGGTTATTTACAACATCCCTGGAATACCCAACAACGTAAATCTTAAAATGACGCCTAAATTAGTTGCCGAAATTTATATGGGCAAGATTAAAAACTGGGATAATCCTGTATTTAAAAAATTAAACCCGCAGTATAAGTTTCCGAATCTTCACATTTTCGTAGTTCACAGAGCAGATGCAAGCGGAACTACGTTTGATTTCACGAGCCTTTTAACCGATACGTCTAAAGCATGGGCAAAGCAAGTAGGACGAAGCCTTTCTCCTGATTGGCCAACGGGAAGCGGTTATCTTGGAAGCGATGCGGTAGTCGCGGCAGTTAAAAGTACTGCGGGAGGCATAGGTTACGTTGGGCTGGGATGGGTTTTGGAATATCATCTTGCAAGCGCCGCTATGTTGAATAAAGCAGGTAATTATGTAGTGGGTTCGGTTAAAACGATAGCTGCTGCTGCAAACTCTGCATTAAAACAGGGCAGTTTCCCAGCTGATTTTGATAAATCTATAGTGTGGAACGTTTCGGCTAAGAATGCATATCCCGATTCAAATTTTGAATTTTGGATGATTAAGAAAAAACAGCCCAATTCTTCGACGACAAAATCTATTAAAGACCTTGTGAACTGGGCGCTTGGTCCTGGACAGGCCGCAAAATATACCGTTAAGACCGGTTTTGCTCCTCTTCCAAAGTCTGTTTTGCCGAACGTTAAAAAACTTTTGGCGCAGGTAAAATAAAAAATTATTAACTGATTTATATAAACGGCGCGATTGGCAGATTGATAAAAATGCTTTATCGCGCTGTTTATTATCCGCTATCTTATATAAGTATTACAGGAGTTATTTTTTTTAGAAAAATTAAAAATAATATGCTATAATTAAAAAAATTAATTAACGCCTAACCTGAATAAAAAAAATATAGACCATAAAAATAGACATAACCATTTTAATGTTTAACTTAAAATACAAAGACGATTTTTTTAAATTCATTTTATCGGTATTTGTTTTTGCCGTCGTAGTTATTTTTTTAATAGCAGTTATTGTTATAGTATATTATAGTTATCCGTCCATAAATAGATACGGCATATCTTTTTTATGGAGGAAAGAGTGGAATCCTCCGGCAGAAATATTTGGAGCCTTGACTTTCCTAGCAGGAACGTTTGCCGTTACTTTCCTTGCTCTAATATTTGCGATACCTTTCAGCTTAGGAATAGGGATTTTTTTACAGGAATACTGCCCTTTTTTTTTAAGAGGTATTTTTACCGTAATTATTGAAATGCTTGCAGGCATACCCAGCGTTGTTTTCGGGGTGTGGGGCGTATTAACCGTAGTTCCCTGGTTGAGGGAATCAGTAGAACCTTTTTTTAAAAGTCATTTTTCAGGCATACCGTTTTTAAAGGTGGAAGAAAACATAGGTTACGGCATCCTTGCCGCCAGCATAATAGTCGCTTTCATGATTTTGCCTATAATTGCTTCGATTACCAAAGATTCTCTGTCTTCGGTGCCGAAACTCGCTAAAGATGGAGCGCTGGCGATGGGCGCTACTAAGTTAGACGTAATAAAAGACGTTTCTATGCCTTATGCTTTGAACGGAATATATGGAGGAATAATTTTAGGATTTGGAAGAGCCATAGGGGAAACCATAGCCACCGTCCTTTTAATAGGCAACCAGGCGGTCGTTCCTAAATCTTTATTTAGCGTAGGATATACAATATCTTCTATGCTAGCCAATACATTTACTTTTGCCGTTATCAGCCCTATATATGCCTCTGCCGAAGTTGAATTGGCGCTCATTCTTTTATTAGTTAGTCTTATAGTTAATATTGTAGGAAGAAATATTTTAAATAGAGTTATAGGCGGAAGATTTAGCAGGTCGCAATTCGGCGGCGGTTAATATAAATATATATAATTGCGCTTACATATTATATCAATAAATAATTTAATTAATTATCCTATAATGGAACAACAATTACATGACCCGGTTTTTCCGATAGATAAAGGTTATCTTAAAAGAAAAAAAATATATAATAATATTGCATTTCTTTTTGCGACGGCGGCATTTATAATCGGGGCTTTTCCGGTTTTTCATATTATTTATAAAGCTATCGCCATAGGATATAAATATCTTAACTGGAATTTTATATCTACTTTGCCTACAGGTTTTCCTATCGGCGCAGAGGGCGGTATATTAAACGCCATTATAGGCGACTTATATCTTGTAGTAATAGCTTCGGTTTTTGCTATTCCTATAGGAGTCGGGACAGGTTTATATTTATCTCTTTTTGGAAAAAAAAGAACAAACTTCTTTTTAAGGCTTTTAAATGAGCTTATGATAGGAATACCGTCTATCGTATGGGGTATCGTGGGATTTTATATATTTTCCACTAATGCCGGTTTTGGTTTTCATTTTGGATTTTCGGCTCTTGCAGGAGGATTTACTCTTGGTTTTATAATGACGCCTATTATCGTGCTTCTTACAGAACAGGCAATTAATCAGATTCCTGCAAGTTACATAGAAGGCGCTCTTGCTCTTGGGGCAACTAAATTTCAGGCTACAAAATCAGTCATACTAAAGGCGGCTCTTGGCGGCATATTTATAGGAATTCTGCTTGGAGTGATGAATATTATCGGACAGACGGCACCGCTTTTATTTACAAATTATTATAATACAGGTATGCCTACAGGGGTTACGGGCCCTGGAGGAGCGGTAGGAGACATGGCTATGCTGATATTTATATATATCCATGAACCTTCGAGGATATTGCATTACAAAGCAGAAGCAGCTTCGGTAGTTTTATTGCTGTTTATATTTTTATTAGATATCGGATTGAGGCTGATAAACTATTTAGTTAAAAAATTTATTCTATAAAATTTATCGTATAAATTATATTATAAAAACAAAAAAAGGAACCATAATTTTATGTCAAATGATAAAAACGACTTAAAGCCGGTAAATTCTGTTGACGGCGATAATGATAATATAATAGTAAACGTAAAGGATTTAAATTTTTATTACGGAAATTATCATCTGCTAAAGTCGATAAATCTTTATTTTAAAAAAAATTCTGTATGCACGCTTTTAGGGCCTTCTGGATGCGGCAAATCTACTTTTTTAAGAACTTTGAACAGGATGAACGATTATACGGAGGGCGCAAGGCTGACCGGCGAAGTTTTGATAGACGGAAAAAATATATACGATAAGTCGGTCGACGTGGTAGAATTAAGGCGAAATATAGGTATGGTATTTCAGAATCCTAACCCGTTCCCTAAATCTATATTTGAAAACGTTGCATTTGGACTAAAAATTCACGGCATAAAAAATAAGGATTTTATTGTAGAAAGAGTCGAAAAGTGCCTTAAATATGCGGGTCTTTACGATGAAGTCAAAGATAAACTGAATAAATCCGCTTTATCTCTTTCGGGAGGACAGCAGCAGAGATTATGTATCGCAAGGGCTATAGCAACCAATCCCTCAATATTATTAATGGACGAACCGACGGCATATCTTGATCCGGTTTCAACCAGTATCATACTTGATTTGATTAATTCCTTTAAAAAATATTATACTATTATAGTCGTAAGTCATAACGTTCAGCAGTCAGGTAGAATTTCCGATTACAGCGGGTTTTTTTTAGACGGGGAGCTCATTGAATTCGACGAATCCGGAAATTTCTTTACCAGGCCTAAAGACAAAAGAACGGAAAACTTCATAACAAGCAGATATTAAATAAAATATTAAATAAATATAAATATATATAATATTAGGGATAGAGAGGTTACGGTGAATATTTTAGATAGCGAGTTGATGAAATTAAAACGCGGCGTCGTTGAGATGGGAGAAATAGTTGCAAGTCAGCTAAGCAGCGCAACTAAATTTTTATTTGAAAGAGATAAAAATCTTGCGGAGCAGACTATTAAAAATGATTTGAAAGTTAATTCGCTTGAAGTAGGCATTAACGAGAGTTGTATAAAACTTCTTGCCCTTTATCAGCCAGAGGCGGCAGACTTAATGTTTATCACTACCACTATGAAAATAATAACCGACCTTGAAAGAATGGGGGATTTATGCGCTTCGATATGCCAAATCGGGTTAAAACTTACAGATGGACCTTCCTTTTCGGAACAATTTAAATGCGTTTATTCATATTTTGAAGACGTTGCTGCAAGAGACGACGAGATGCTTAAAATGGCCATTAAAATGTTTTCGGACGGCGTTAAAGAAAATTTAGGGCTTAAAGACGTCATTATAAAAGACGAAAACGTTATAGACTTACTTTCGCATAAGATAGTCGTGGATATAATAAATAATTCGATAAAAAATTTAAATACCTTAGAAAATAATATAACCTATATCTTTATAGCCCGCAAGTACGAAAGGTTTGCCGACCATGCCCAAAAAATTATGGAACTTTTGCTTTATATGGACCTTGGCAAAGATTTAAGGAATTTGCCGGAGTATTAATCTTTTAATCCCATGCCGAGAGCATTGTAAACGTTTATAACATCTTCTTTAACCAATAGATTTTGATTTATAAGGTTGTACTCTGAATTAAGCAAATTTTCTTTATAGGTAAGATAAGTTATCTTAGAAGAAATACCGGTTTTATACTGCACTTTGTAAATATTGAAAAGTTTCAGAGCATAGCGGTAATTTTTTTTATAACTTTTCAATGTTTGTATATCTTTCTGGAAATCTGCAAGGTCGCTCTCGGTTTCGCTGAAAGCGTTTATTATAGTATTTCTGTAGTTTAATATTGCCTGCTGATACTGTAGTTTAGACCTTTTATATATGCTTATATTAGTTTTGTAATTAAATATCGGCGCAAGAATGTCTAATCCGAAATTCCATACGCTGTTTGCATCGGTAATAAAATTATCTAAGCTGGGGCTTGCATATCCGTAACTTCCCGTAAGGTTAAATATAGGGAAAAAATTAGCGAGGCTTTCTTTTTTGGCGTAAGCATATGCAAGAACGTTATATTCCGCTTCTTTAACGTCCGGTCTTTGAGTTAAAATTTCTGATGGGATATTCGGCGGTATTAACTCAGAATAATGATTATCGTCAAAATTTAAAACGTTTTTTATGTTAGATTTGACCGTCAGCTTAAATCTTTCCGGAAATTTTCCCAGATAATATGCAAGCGTATTTTGCGTAATGTCTTTTTGCTTTATAGAGTCGTTTAGGTCGGTTCTTAAAATTTCAAGGTTTGTCTTTGTATTTACTATGGGCTCTGCATTTGTAAGACCTTCTTTATACTGTACTTCATAAAGTTTTAAAATCTCTTTTTCCGCTTTATATTCTTTTTTTAAGTTAACAATGGATTCCTTTAAAGCCTGTATTTGAAAATAGGCCTGTGCAACGTTGCTTATAAGGGTTAGTTTTACTACGTCGGCGTCTTCCTTAGATACCGAAACGTTAGCTTTTGCCTGTTTAACCGCATTATTTACCTGGTTCCAGACGTCTAATTCATATGAAGCGCTTAAACCTGCCTGGTTTAGGTTGTATATGACGGTACGCGATGAACCGGAAACTGAACCGCCGGAAGATAAAGCGGTTTGATAAGACGGCATTTTATTTCTTGTAGCTTCGTAGCTAAAATTGACGGTTGGGAACAGGTTCGATTCGTTCTGAGAAACGTATGTTTTTGCAATCTGTATATTTTTTATAGCGATTATATAATTTAAATTGTTTTTTAACGCCTTTGATATTAAATCGTCAAGTTTATTGCTTTTAAAATTTTTCCACCAGTCATTTTTTATTTTAAAATTTTCGTTATTTAGCGCATATTTAAATCTATTTGGAATTTTAACGGTAATTTTTTTTGGATGCGTAAATAAACTACATCCGCTAAGAATAAACATAAACCCGAAAACCGTAAAAAAAAATAATAACAAAGTTTTTTTAATTTTCATAATTTTTTAGTTTAAGTTTGTATTTTTTTTTATGTTGTTTTTTATTGACTGAATTTTAAATTTATTATATTCTAATTATACTGACTATAAAGTCATATTGTCAATTAAAAAATTTATAATTTAATAATCTTATTTTAAAGGTATCGATATGATTAAACGTTTTATAATAGTTTTGCTTGTTCTTATAGTTATTTTCGGAGGAATATTCGGATACAAAGCGTATAAGGGCTACGAAATGGGGCAGGCTATGAAAGCCAGGAAATTTCCTCCGGTTTCGGTGTCGGTAGCCGTTTCTAAAATAGGAGACTGGCAGCCTTATATACATACTATAGGCAACGTATCCGCTATAAATTCGGTTAACGTAACGACGCAGGTTGCAGGACAGGTTAACGGCATATATTTTAAATCGGGAGAGTTTGTTCGTAAAAATCAGATTTTGGTTACTCTCGACGATTCTCTTCAGATTGCCCAGTTAAAACAATACAAATCCCAGTTTATAGCCGATAAATTTAACTATGAGCAGTACAAAAAAGCCTATGCTCAAAATGCCGTTTCTAAAGCATCGTACATATCTATGCTCTCTACATTAAGGCAGAACGAAGCGCAAATCGCCCAGGCGGAAGTTACTATAGCCGATATGACGATAAGAGCGCCTTTTTCCGGAATAGTAGGGATTAGAAATTCAAGTTCGGTAAACCTCGGTCAGTACATAAATCCAGGTGCAAATATAATACCGCTTTATTCTATCAACCCGATTTATATAGACTTTACCATGCCGCAGAACGATTTGCACAGTTTAAAGGTAAATCAAAAAGTTAAGATTAAGTTAGATTCATATAATAAAATCTTTTATGGCAGAATAAAAACTATAAGCATAGACGTAAATACCGTTTCACGCAATATAACCGCCAGGGTTATCGTGAACAATAAAGGAATGTATTTAAGGCCGGGAATGTTTGTTACGGGAAGAGTTTTCCTACCCGTAATACATAACGTCGTAACGGTTCCGGCAACCGCTGTAACTTATAATCCATACGGCGATTTTGTTTACGTAGTCGTTAAGAAAAACGGCGTAAATATCGTAAAAACGGATTATGTTAAGACCGGAGAGGAAAGAAACGGAGTAGTCGTTATACTTAAAGGCTTAAAACCAGACGAAAATGTAGTTACCGCAGGACAGGTAAAACTGAGAAATGGCATACCTGTAGCCATAAAAAACAAAGGCGCGGATAATAAAGGCAAAAGTAAAATTAAAGCAATAGTAAAAGATAAAAGGTAATTAAATGAACGAAATAAAGCCGCAAAAAACTAAAAGTTTTACCGACATATTTATTCAGCGCCCGGTTCTCGCAATAGTCATAAGCCTCGTTATATTTATACTTGGAGCAAGGTCTCTTTCCGAATTGACGTTAAGGGAATATCCGAAAGTAAAAGATACCCTTATTACCGTTCAGACGGCATATCCCGGCGCAAGCGCGCAGGTAGTGCAGGGGTTTATTACAATGCCTTTGGAGAGAGCTATAGCTTCTTCTGAAGGTATAGATTATATGACTTCGACGAGCACCGAAGGCGTAAGCACTATCCAGGTTTTTATGAAATTAAACTTCAGCTCTAACGCCGCTCTTGCTGAGGTGCTTTCTCAGGTTAATTCCGTACTAAACCAGTTGCCCAAGCAGTCGCAACTTCCCGTTATTACAAAGACTAGCGTTACCAATCTTGCTTATTTATATCTGGCATTTACTTCTAATACGCTGTCAAGTTCTCAAATTACGGATTATTTAACCAGGGCGGTCCAGCCTAAAATTCAGGCGGTAAGCGGAGTCGGCCAGGTTCAGATTTACGGCAATAAACAGTTCGGCATGAGGATATGGCTCAACCCAAAAAAAATGGCGGAATTTAACGTTACGCCGATAGACGTTTCAAATGCGCTTGCTAACAATAATTATATTGCTTCAAACGGTTACACTAAAGGAAATTACGTTCAGGTTAATATTTCCGCCGATACGCTTTTAACAAGCGTGAAACAGTTTAGAAATTTAGTCGTTGCCGACGACGACGGCACTTTGATAAGGGTTAAAGATATAGGAACGGTAGAAATGGGAGCCGTAAGCAATGACGCGGGAAATATAATGAACGGTAAAAGAGCGGTAGTTATGGGTATTTTTACGACTCCTACGGCAAATCCGCTGACCGTCGTAAAAAAACTTACAGGTATGATTCCTTCGTTAAGAAAACAGCTGCCTGCGCATATGAAACTCAGGGTTGCGTTTAACAGAACTATTTTTATAAGCAGTTCTATTAACGAAGTTATTAAAACGGTTGTAGAAACCCTTATAATAGTTATAATAGTTATATTTTTATTTCTTGGTTCGGCAAGAAGCGTGGCTATTCCAGTAATAGCTATACCTCTATCTATAATAGGCGACCTGTTTATAATGTATTACCTAAATTATTCAATTAACTTGCTGACGCTTTTAGCTTTCGTCCTTGCTATAGGCTTGGTCGTGGACGACGCTATTATAGTAGTCGAAAACGTAAGCCGTCATATTGAAGAAGGTAAAAAACCTTTCGACGCGGCTATTATTGCGGCAAAAGAGCTCGGCGTGCCTATTATTGCTATGTCTATCACTTTAGTGGCGGTTTTTCTCCCGATAGGTTTTATGGGCGGTCTTACAGGGGCATTATTTACTGAATTTGCTTTTACTCTTGCCGGAGCGGTGCTTATTTCCGGAATTCTTGCATTGACTCTTTCGCCGATGTTGACGTCTAAATTTTTAAAAGAGGATATGGGTAAAAAGGGGCTTACGCATTTTCTAGACGTAACTTTTGAAAAAATAAAAAATATATATTTAAAAATACTTCACGGCGTTCTTGATTACAAACCGGTGGTAGCGCTGGTTATAATAGTCGTTTTAACCGCCGCATATTTTTTGTTTGTTACCACAAAAAGCGAACTTGCCCCCACTGAAGATCAGGGCGTCGTTTTCGTACAGGGCACTGCATCGCCTACTTCTACCTATAAAAATTTAAAACATTACGCAAAGCAGATAGGGCATATTTACGATTCTTTTCCGCAAATGAACAGGTATTTTATGGCATTGGGAGCTTCGGGCAATAATACCTTAATATCGGGTATGATTCTTAAACCGTGGAGCCAGAGAAAATTAACCCAGATGCAGCTTACCCCTATGGTACAGGAAAAACTAAATTCTATAACGGGTTTACAGCTTGCGGCGTTTGCGCTTCCGAGCCTTCCGGGTTCGCAGGGTCTTCCCGTTATGTTTGTTATAACATCTACGGAAAATTATCTTGAAATGAGAAGCGTTGCGCTTCGGCTTGAGCAAAAAGCGATGCAGAGCGGACTGTTTTTATATATGGACAAAGACCTAAAGTACGATGAACCCCAGATAAAAATTATTATAAATAAAAACAAAGCGCAGAGTATGGGCATTAATATGGCGACGATAGGCGATACGCTTTCTACTATGCTGAGCGAAAATTACGTAAACTGGTTTGAAATGGACGGTTACAGCTATAAGGTTATACCGCAGGTAATTCAAAAATACAGGTTCGACCAAAATTTGTTAAAAAATTATTATGTTACGGCTTCAAACGGCAATATGGTTCCGCTGTCCAGCTTTGTAAGCTTTAAAACCGTTACCGTACCGGAATCGTTAAACCAGTTCGACCAGCTCAATTCAGTTACTATTTCTGCCATACCCAAGCCGGGAGTAACTATAGGACAAGCGTTAAGTTTTCTTGAAAAAGCCTCTAAGAAGATTTTCCCTAAAGGATTTTCGTATAATTTTGCCGGCCAGTCGCGCCAGTTCGTTCAGCAAGGTTCGGCCATGGTAGTAACGTTTTTCTTTTCCTTGATTATAATTTATCTCGTTCTTGCCGCTCTGTTCGACAGTTTTATAGACCCTGTTATTATATTAGTCAGCGTTCCCATGTCTATAACCGGAGCGTTAATATTTTTAAGTTTAGGTTTTGCGACTATTAATATCTATACGGAGGTAGGACTTGTTACTCTTATAGGCCTCGTAAGTAAACACGGCATTCTCATTACAAAGTTTGCAAACGATTTGCAGAAAGAAGGCATGGATAAACGAACCGCAATAGAGCAGGCGGCATCTATAAGGTTAAGGCCTATACTGATGACTACTTTTGCTATGGTTTTCGGCGTCGTACCGTTGCTTCTCGCTTCCGGGGCAGGCGCTGTCAGCAGGTTTGATATAGGTTTGGTTATAGCCGCAGGACTCGGCATAGGTACGTTTTTAACTATATTTATAGTACCGACCGTATATATGTTCTTCGGTAAAGATTTGCATAAAAACAAAGAAAATGCCGACTAATTAGCCGGCTTATTTATTTGCGAAGTCTTTAGAAAAAGGTGTCAGATTAATTTTACGCATACAAATAAATACGGATAAAGGTGTCAGATTTATTTATTCTTTTACTCCTGACTGCGTTTGCGGGTTTTTAGCTGCGTAACAATAGTGCTATCGAAAAAGGTGTCAGATTAATT
>JAJYJN010000138.1 GCA_021789455.1 bacterium
CTAACGGAAACATCCACGTTAAAATTTTTTAATTCCAAATATATTTCGTAAAGAGTATCCCTGACGACCTCTATAGGTTTGCCGTTAGTCTTCTTATATTTTTTTACCAGAAGCTGTTTATTTTCGTCTAATAAAACTACGTTTGTGGAAACGGAACCCGTATCTACTCCTATATAAACGGGAACAGTTAAGCCGGAACGGCATTTAAGGGCGCTTAAATTATCTAAATCCGCATAGTTCTCTTTTTTATCTTCCGGATAATAATGCTTAAGCTTGTCTCTGTATCTGCCGGTTAATTTATTTTTCTCGATAAATTCTTTAAGGCGTTCCAGCCCTTTAAATTTAAAATTTTTTTCATTCTGCGAGATTATGGCGATTCCTATCGCAGACATAACCGTATGATGTTCGGGTATAATAAGTTCGCCGTCTTTAAGATTCAGAATATCCTTGAATGCCCTGGCCATGCCCTGATTAAATGCCACCCCGCCTTGAAAAATAACAGGCTTTTCAAATTTTTTGCCCTTCGCAATCGTTCCTATGAACGTTCTTGCGACGGCATAGCACAAACCC
Organism: bacterium; assembly: GCA_021789455.1. The sequence continues at coordinate 571 of JAJYJN010000138.1, forward strand.
GCAACGATATCGGGTATAGGCGTCGAAACCTGCTGAAGATGAATCATATCCGACTTGGCAAATACGGTGCATCTTCCTGCTATTTTTGCCGGATTTTTCGATTCTAAGGCTAATCTTCCGAATTCATTTTCTATATTTATATTAAGTCTTTCCGCCTGCTGGTCTAGAAAAGAACCCGTCCCGGCGGCGCATAAGTCGTTTAATCCGAAGTCCTCCAAGAAAATCTGCCCGGTTTCTTTATTTTTCTTAAGCATAAGAAATTTCGAATCCTGTCCGCCCATTTCTATGACCGTTCTGACGTCGGGATAAAAATATTTTACGGCTTCCGTCTGCGCGACAAGTTCGTTTATATTGGGAATGCCTAAAACCTCCCCTACCGTCCGCGAACCCGAACCTGTAGCTCCTATTCCGGCAAAAGAATTTTCCGGAAATTCGTCAAAAATATTTTTTAAAACATTATAAGCCGTTTTAATAGATTCGCCGTTTGACCTTATATAATCTTTTCTTAGAACTTTCAGGCTTTTGTCTAAAATTGCAAATTTAACGGTCGTTGAACCTATATCTATGCCTAAATAGAGTTCTTTATTGTATCCTTTCATCGCGCACAAACCTCGTAAACTTCATAATATTATTTATTCTTTTTATAATCTTTTCCATCTGCCGCCTTCTTCGAACATTTCCTTTTTCCAAACCGGCACCGTTTCCTTTATATTGTCTATTAAAAATTTCGACGCCAGATAGGAATCTTCCCTGTGGGGACTTGAAACCCCTATGGAAATAGAAATTTCACCCGCATCCATCTTTCCGGTTCTGTGTATTACGCAGACTTTCAGAATATCATACTTATCGAATGCGGCTTCAATTAATTTCTTAATTTCTTTAACCGCCATTTCTTCGTACGCTTCGTAATATAAATACTCTACCGGTTTGCCGTCGTCGTTATCCCTAACCGTTCCGTTAAACAAAAGAACAGACCCTGCCGAAGCATCTGAAACGAAATCGAGAACTTTAGCGGCATCTATTGCGTCGTCGGTTATTTCTATATGCATATTCTTTTCCGCCCCGGAATAAAGGCCGCCGCTTACAGGCATAATAATAGTTATTTCGTCCCCTTCGGCCAATTTCTTTTCGGCATCCGCATATTCCATATTAACGGCAAACTTAGAAATTTTAATAATTTTTTTCACCGCCGGGTAAGCTCCTTCTACGGACGCAATAGCGTATCCCACGGATGAACCTTCGGGAATTTGCAAATCTAACCGATTTTTTCCGATTATTTCTTTTAAGGCGGCAAAAAGCCGGACTTTTATATTTATCATATTATAGGGAGATGTTTTGATATCTCATAATAAATATGGCCAATTTCATCAAAAATTATCTTATCCATAGCTAATTTTACGGCATTCAGGGAACCGGGGACGGAAAAAATTATCTTCCCGTTATATATTCCTGCGGAAGCACGCGACATAATCGCAGAGGGTCCTATTTCATTATAGCTTAAACTTCTGAACAGCTCTCCGAAACCGTATATCTCTTTATCGTATAAATCTTTTAACGTTTCGTAAGTTATATCTTTAAATGAAATTCCTGTCCCGCCGTTTACAATCAAAGCGTCGGTTTTCAGTTTAGAATCCGGAGAACAAATTTTTACGATAAGATTTTCGAGCAGTTCTCCATCGTCTTTTATAATACTGTAACCCGACACTTTATGGGAAGCCGATAAAAGCCTTTCTTTTATATAGCTTCCGCTTTCATCTTCGCTTTCTTTTCTCGTATCGCTTAACGTTATGACATAAACGGCTAAAAGCTTGCCGGCTTTTATATCTTTTTTGTGCTCTAAATGCCCCATTATAATTGAATTTTAAACTATTGCGACAAAAAAGTCAACGTTCCGGCTATCGGTTGAAGCGGTCAATATTATGTATGCTCTTTACGTTAATGCCCATTCAGAAATTATTTAAAAAATTCCATTATCAGGCCAATACGTCAATTTAAAACAAAATGCCGAAAATGCTGGAAATCCCAACATTTTCGGCATCGTTAATAAGTTATTTTATTTAGCTGTTATGCTGTCGCGGTTAATTTATTAATACATTCCGCCCATTCCGCCTCCGGGCATTCCTCCGGGCATTCCTCCGGCAGGTTT
>JAJYJN010000139.1 GCA_021789455.1 bacterium
GGAAGCCATATATGTATGATAAAGAGTTGCTTCTTGAAATATTGGGACAAATTCATAAATTAACGGAAACAATTTTATTCCGGTTTGAACCGGTCAAGAATGTTTCAGATTTTACCGATTCGCCGGCAGGTATGGAAAAATTAGATTCTATCTGCATGCCGCTTATAGCAATAGGCGAATCCCTCAAGAAGCTTGACAAAATTACGGAAGGAGAACTTTTTAAAAAATATCCTGATATTGAATGGAAAAAAGCGATAGGCATGAGAAATATTATTAGCCATCAGTATTTTGACATAGATGCGGAGGCCGTGTTTCATGTATGCGATATAGAAATACCCCGTCTGGCAAAAACGATTGAAAAAATGATTAAAGATATTAAATAAATCTGGTGCCTTTAATTCGTGCCTTTAATTCTACCGTAAAAATTAGAATTAGATTTATACGGCATACGCTTCAACCTCCAAACGAACCATTTTTACATTAATATTGCCTGATTCATCTGTTGGATGGTCTATTTTATAAGATTCCGATACTTCGTCAAGAAAAGTTTCCCTTAATGTTTCCGGCAAGCAATCCGTAAATGGAAACCAAGTAGTTCTTAACCATCCTTTAAAACTTTCTTCTCCGGCATGTTTAATATTCTTTGTAGTCAATTCTAATCGCAGAGGCTTAAAATTATTTTCCGAAAGCCATATCTCATAGTCTTTTATACCGTAAAAATAATACGGCGTAACGAAATTATCGAAATACTTGCTCCAATCAGGTTTGTTTATGACCAATTTAACGGCATTCAAAACTTCGTCAACATTGCCGCGTCCACCCATCTGAAATAAAATTCTGCTTTTCGGCTTAAGGCAGGCGTGAACTTTTCTAAGAACGCCGCCATGGTCTTTTATCCAGTGAAGACAAGCATTAGAAAAAGCAATATCGAATTTTTTAGAGAAGTTAATCTCCCCTGCGTCCATTCGATAAAATGTCAGATTTTGGAATTTATCGTTTGGAAATTCTTTCGACGCTAAATTTATCATATTTTCGGATGCATCTATGCCGACTACTTCCCCTTTTTTTAGTATCTTAGATAATTTTGCGCTTATTTTTCCGTCTCCGCAGCCTATATCTAACAAGGATTCATTGCCGGTTAAAGAAAGTTTTTCGATAAGTTCTTCGCCTAATTGCAACTGGCATTGAGAATTCTTTGCGTAATCTTCGGCATTCCAGTTATGCTTCATAATTAACCCCCGTTTTTTATATTAATGATGTAATTATTATTGAACTAAATATATCTTGTATATATTATAAGATTTGATTTATAATGAATCAAATGAATAATTTTTATATTTAAAATGATTATATACTCATGACGTTAACTCAATTAAATATTTTAAAAACCCTAATAGAATCCCAAAGCTTCACAAAAACGGCGGAAGCTCTTTATATAACGCAATCCGCAGTGAGCCATTCCGTAGCGTCGCTTGAAAACGAACTAGAAATAAAATTAGTTAAAAGCGATAAAAAGACCGTTATCCTTACGGAAGCCGGCGAAAAAGTTTATAATCACGCCAGAGATATTTTAAACAGAATAGACAGGTTAAAAGAAGATATATCGGCATTAAAAAATTTACAGACCGGCAGTCTTAAAATAGGCTGTTTTCAAAGCGTTTCCGTTAGAATTTTGCCGGGAATTCTAAAAGAATTTAAACGTAAATATCCGGGAATAGAAGTTTCATGGTTTGAAGGAACAGATTTGGAAGTAACGGATTGGCTGTTAAAAGGTGCCGTTGATATAGGTTTTGTAGTACTTCCCGCAGAAGGACTCGAATACGTCCAGCTTTTAGAAGACAAAATGTTCGGAGTTTTTAACGAAAAACATCCGTTGTGTTCCAGAAAAAGCATAGGCTTAAAAGAACTTGTACGCGAACCGCTTTTAACTTTCAAGGGGTCAAGCTGCGGAATGCTGGTAGCGTCCAATTTAATAAATTCTATAAAGAAGACGGATGAAATTAAAAATATAGAAGCGCGCAACATAGGCACTATTATCGAAATGGTCAGGGAAGGTATCGGGGTTGCCGTTATCCCTAAACTTGCAATCCCGCTTAATTACAACGGGATATGTTCCGTTCCTATTAAACCGGAAATAAAGAGAAAAATTGCGCTAGCGGCGCAATCTTTAGATAACCTTTCTTTATCGGCAAAGGCTTTTGTAGAAATCACCGAAAAATTCATAGAGAAATTTAAAACTATTCATTAAAGCTGTTATTTTTTTGTTTATTTTCCTTACTAATTAATGAATAAAGAATGAAGACAAAATCACCTCTATATATTAGCCCTCCCCTTCATTGCCATGCCGAAATATCCCAAATAAAGAAATAAAGAGAGAGATTACTATTTATTATTAACGAATATAAAGCCATTCTACTGTATCAAAGCGATGCAACGGTTTAAAACTCAGTCAGAATAAATAAATAAATCAGACACCATTTTGCTTCGTAACTGCCCGACTGTTTTCCGAAATGTTCTTCTACTTCATTTTTATTCATAATATAAAAACCCGTTAAATATGCCTGCACAACCCGCAATTAGACTACGGTCTTTCTTTTCCGCTGATTTCATTTATTTTTATCTTGATAATAGCCGTTCTTCTATTTAGTTTGGATTTATGATTTTCGACCATTTCTTCCGTTAATCCAATATACCCGCCTTCGGGAACATATT
>JAJYJN010000140.1 GCA_021789455.1 bacterium
TATTGCCGTTTTAGTTATAGCCGTCCTGCTTATGCAGTCAACGGTGTTATTTTTTAACGGTAAATCGTTCATAGAAAATAAAAAAATAAAATTATTAAATGAAAATATCGCCGTTTTATCCGAACAAAATCTAAAAAAGGAAAATATTATTTTATTTAACGAATATTTTACGCCTGTTAATTTAGCAGGCTATCTCGAAAAATTTATAACGGTTTTTCCTAAAAAAGTAAAAATTGAAAATCTCGATGTCAAGAGATTAAAAAATACTTATATTATCGACGGAACCGCTTACATAAAGGGCGGATATAGAAAATTTGCAAAAAATTATAATCTAATTTTAAAAAAATTCCGGTTATCGGGACGGATTAGAATTTCTTATAACTTAGATAATTTCGGAAAACCCTATATTAAATTTTACGGAAGATTAAAATGAAAAAATTTAAAAATAAAAAATTATTAATATTTTTTTTGCTGTTTTTAATATGCGCTTATATTTTTTGCTTTGAATTATTTCCTTCGTTTAATCAATATTATAAACTGAAAAGGATTTACGTTAAAAAGCATAATACGGAAAAACTGCTAAAAATCAAACTGTTAAGCGAAGCAGGAATAAAACCCGTAAATTTTAAAGCCGGAAACCATAGATTTTCGACCGATATTCTTACGGCGCTATCTTATATAAATTATTTGCGAAAAAAAGGTTACGGCGTTAAAGTAAAAGTCCTAAATAAAAAATCCTTGTTAGAATCTAAAGATATAATAATTTCCTTTAACAAAATTTCAAATATAGGCGTCGTTTTCGCATTATTAAGAACATTCGGCGCTTTTCCGTCGGAACTTAGGCGTATATCCATAAAATCCGGGAACGGTACAGGCGTGCGCATCGTGATTGACGAAAGGTTAATAAGTTTAACTTAAAGAAGGCGGAATAAATATGAGCTTCAAAAATTTTATAAATATTTTTAAAAAATCGGCAAAATGGTTCGCACTGTTTCTTTTCGGTATTTTTTTATTTATTTTTGTATTAAATAGGCTGGAAAGGAAATTCGGACATAAAAAGGTTTCGGGTAGCGAAATAAAAAATAAAAAAACTTTCGGTTTCGTTATAAAACCAAAAAAGATATTTTCTAATTCAAATGCCGGCAATTCAAAAAACAGCCTAAAAGATATTTTTAATATTCCGGATAAAAAATATAAAAAATTTAACCGGCTCTTTATTTCTCCGGCAAAAATAAATAATAACGGAATGAAAGTATTTGCTAACGCCGGTCGTCCAAGCGGCGGGAATTTGCCTAATTTTATTAAAAAGTTAAAGTTTAAAGGATTTTCGAAAAAGGAATCTCCCTCTCCGTCGTTAATATTTATAAGCGGTAAAACCGCTCTTTTGAGTATGGGCGGAAAAAGTTATTACGTCCGCGCCGGAGAAAGCATTAAAGGGATGTTTATATTAAAAGTAGGTTTAAAGGGGGTCGGCTATTCCGATAAGGGCAAAATAAAATATTTAAATTTTTAAAAGTCAGCGGTGTATCTTATTTTTTAGCATGAAAGCGGGAATTATGCCTATAAGGCATATTACGCCGGCGACTATAAATACGTCGTCGTAAGATTGAACCGTTGCAAACATCTTAACTATGCTGTCTATGATTCCGAGACCCGGGTCGATTCTTGCCGAGCCGGCTATAACCCCCGTATTTGCTTTGAACCGGCCGCCGTTATTAAAAAAAGACTTTATCTTAAGGAAAGCGAAATTTTTATCGTTAATTTTATCGCCGTACCTTGTAAGATAGTAAACTTTCTTTGTTGCAAGATAATTTGCAAAGTATGCGATTCCGAAACCGGAAGCAATTCTCATAGTTACCGGCAGTAAACCCGATGCTTCGGGGATTTGTTCACTCTTGACCGAATTAAGTCCCGTGCTCATAATAGGCGAATATAGCATTCCAAGCCCTATTCCCCTGATAATCGAAGGATATATTATGTCGTACAGGCTCGACTGCACGGATAAATTCCAATATAAAAACAGGGATACGGCGGTTAAAGCCATGCCGAAAACTATAAAATATTTTCCGCCCCACCTGTCCGCTCCCCTGCCGAAAACAGGTGCCGATAATGCGACGGCTATTGCCGAAGGCATCATTATAAGGCCGGTTGTATATGGCGTATAATTCATAATATTTTCTAGATAAACAGGCATTATAAATAAAGAGCCGAAAAGCGCTATGGCCCTTACGGCATTAATCGAGGTGATGAGGGTAAAATTATAATTTTCAAAGATTTTAAAGTCTATCAGGGGATGGGAAACGAAAGGTTCGAATAAAAAAAACATAACGAAACCTGCGGCGCTCAAAAGTTCGCAAATATGAATATAGCTTGAATCCCAGCCTTTATTCTGGCCTTCGTTGAATGCTATGAGCATAAAAGAAATAGCGGTTGCGAAAAAAATAAACCCCAAAAAGTCGAAATTTGCCTTAAAATATTGCGATTTGCGGTCATCTTCCATAATTATCATTATTCCTATAAGCGTTATAACGGCTATCGGCGCGTTTACGAAAAAAACCCATCTCCATGTTAAATGGTCGGTAATCCATCCGCCGAGCGTGGGGCCTATCGCCGGCGCCG
>JAJYJN010000029.1 GCA_021789455.1 bacterium
TCTTATCTTTATATCCTTAAAACCGTGCGATAACAGAAAAGCGGGCAATTTTTTCGAAATTAATCTGTCTCCCCCCTTTAATTTTTGATATTCGGAATAAATTCGAAATAATTTTTTGGAACTTTCGGGAAGATCCGGATAAAATATATTCATATCGTCTTCGATATCGGCTATAATTAATAGTCCGCCGTCTTTAATCGTTCTTTTAATCTCGGAAAGAAAGATATCCGACATACCGGTATGTTGAAAAACGTATCTTACGAAAATTGAATCGAAAACGGAATCTTTAACTGGTATATTCCGGCCGTCGGCATTTATATATGCGGTGTTTTCGTTGTTGTTTAAATAACGCGCGGCTTTTAAAAAATCTTTGTCTAAATCTATGCCTATAATCTTCGAAAGATTCCTTTCTTTTAATAAATACGGCAATATTCCTACGCCCGTTCCAATATCCGCGACGGTCTTGCCGTAAAAAGAGTAACCTAAATTGTCTATCTGATGTAAAAGGTGTGGGGCGGTTAAATATGACTGATAAGCCATATATCGAACATCCGGGGAAAAATCTTGCGACAAAGCCGTATTAAAAAATTGTCCGCAACTCAAGCAACCTTCCTAAAAAATATTTTTTAAATTTATAGTCTGCATCCTTTCTTTGCCGACAGACAGCATGTTTATACGCAAACCGGTAAGGTCTTCTATCCTAAGAATATATTTCTGGGAATTTACGGGCAGGTCTTTAAACGATTTTATACGGGATATATCGCCGCTCCACCCTTCCATTTCTTCATAAACGGGGATTGCCTTATCGTAATCCGCGGAAGAAAAAGGCAGATGGTTTATAATAGAACCGTTCAACATATAACCTGTGCATATATTTATTTTCCCTAATCCGGATAAAACATCGAGTTTTGTCACAACCATTCCCGTAACGCCGTTTAAACGTCCGGCTTCTTTAATTAAGTTCACGTCAAACCAGCCGCATCTTCTCGGCCTTCCCGTAACGGATCCGAACTCCTCTCCCTTATCTCTTATTATCCTGCCTTCCTCGCCTTTAAGTTCCGTCGGGAAATAACCTTCTCCCACTCTCGTCGTATAAGCCTTCGTGATGCCGATTACCTCGTCTATTTTCGTAGGGCCGAGACCGATGCCCGAAAGAGCGGAACCTCCTACGGTGTTAGACGAAGTGACATACGGATATGTGCCGTGATCGACGTCTAAAAATGTTCCCTGCGCCCCTTCAAGCATAACGTTGTAACCTTTATCCAGCCTCTCGTTGATAAATATCGAAGAATCTATTAAGAATTCCTGGATTTTATCGCCGTAATTTAAATATTCCTCTATCAAATCGTCGGGATTGAATATATCCTCTCCGAGAACGTTTTTAAATAGATAATTCTTTTCTTTAAGGCTTAAAACAATCTTTTTATATAGAATATCCCTGTTGAGCAAATCTACTGCCCGAATACCCAGCCTTGCAACCTTGTCTTCATATGCGGGGCCTATTCCTCTGCCGGTAGTCCCTATCATGCCTGCGCCCCTCAATCTTTCCCTCGCTATATCTAACCTCTTATGATAAGGCATTATAATATGCGATTTATATGAAATAAAAAACCTGTCTTTGATGTTTATTCCTATGGACTTTAAATCTTCAAGCTCTTGCAGAAGCACCACAGGGTCTATAACGACCCCGTTGCCTAAGATGCAAATTTTTTCTTCGTTTAATATTCCTGAAGGGACAAGCCTAAAAACAAGGCTTAAATCTCCGCTTACTACTGTATGCCCTGCATTATTACCCCCCTGGTAGCGCGCTACTATATCGGCATCTTTCGCCAATAAATCTACTATTTTTCCCTTTCCTTCGTCTCCCCATTGAAGACCCACTACAATAATATTTTTTTTTCTCATAAACGATATGGATTTTTAATTTAAATTTAGATTAATTATTTTCTAAGTATTTTTTAAGGACAGAAACGGTTTTAAATTTTTTTTCTTTACCGGTATAAATATTTTTTAACAAGATTTTATTTTCGTTCATATATATAATATTTTTAATATTATTTTCGTTCATATATTTTAATGCATCCGAATATCCGTAATCCATAAAATTAGATTCGGCGGTAAAGCCTTTTTTTCGTAAAAAAACGATAAGTCCTGCTTCCGATTTCTTATCCATGGACTTATTGAAAACAAGGTAATCTTTCTCTTTATAACCGCTAGCCGTAAAATCGGCATATTTGCATAAAATATCTAAATTTACCGCAAATCCGGCTCCTGCGCAATTCTCCCCGAACCTGCCTATTAAATTATTATATCTGCCTCCTCCGAAAATTTCATAACCTACATTGGGCGCAAAACATTCAAAAATCGTTCCCGTATAATAATTGAGTCCCCGTATCTCGCCTAAGTCTATAGTAATATATTTTTCAAGCTTATACGATTTTATATAAGAAACAACCCGTTCTAAATTCTCTAAAGCATTTTTCGATGCTTCGTTGCATGCCATTTTCCATGCTTTTTTAATAACCGATTTTTCCCCGAATATAAAAGGGAGCTCGCTTATCGCTTCTTTTTTGCCGGAAGGCAAAGATATGCTTTCTAGGAAATCATGCAAACCGGAAGAATCTTTCCTTAATATAAATTCTTCTATTTTTTTTTTGTACGGCGTTTCTATGTCCGAAACTATCCCCCTAAAAAATTCGACGTTCCCTATATCTACGCTAAAATCTTTTATATTAAGGCGTTTAAGCGATTCGATGCCCATAATTATAAGTTCGGCATCGCTCTCGGGACTTTCAGGCCCGACTAATTCAGCGCCAACCTGCCATATTTCCCTAGGCTTGCCGAGAACCGGGTCGAAATTTCTCAGAACGGGACCGCTGTAAGAAAACTTATACGGCAGGACGATAGAATTTTTTAAAGCGGAACTGAGCCTGCCTATCTGGGGCGTGAAATCGCTCCTGAAAGACAGCATTTCACCGGTGCTTGTATCTGCAACCTTAAACAGTTCGGCAGATTCCGAACTCATCAAAAACACGTCTAAAAAATCTATGCTTGGAGTTATAACCTTGCTGTATCCCCATTTTGAAAACTCTTCCAGTAATATATTAGCGGTTCCGTCTATTAATTCCGTTTCTCCCGGAAGAAAATCCCTTGTTCCCTGGGGCGGCTGGGAAGGAATTATCGGATTTTTTCTATTCACTATAATTCTAAATATTTAGCTTCGGTTATGTTTGGTTCGGCTTTTAATTCATTAATTACGGCATTATCGACCGCAGAATCTAATTGCAATATCGAGATAGCCTTATCCAGATGCCTTCCGAGATGCATTCTTGCAATATTGATTTTATTTCTGCCGAGGACCTTTCCTATCGAAGCTATAACGCCCGGTCTGTCAAGATTGAATATGACCAATATATGCCCTTCGGGAATAGCCTCTATAGAATAATCGTCTATTTTTACTATCCATGGATTTTTTTTGCCGAATATAGCGCCGGATATGCTGAAAGTCTTAACATCCGTGGTTGCGGTAATAGATATCGAACTTGTGTAGTCGAATGCCTGGTCCGATTTCGATTCGATAACCGATATGCCTCTTTTTTTTGCGACTTCGTTTGCATTTACGTAATTTATATCCTCTCCCAACAGCGGGTAAAGAATCCCTTTCACCGCATTAGGAGTTATGGCTCCGGTATTATGCGCGGAAACGGCGCCGTTATAGTCTATTTTGATATTTGTAATTCCGCCGGTTATAATGTTTCCCAACAGCCTGCCTATTTTTTCTCCTAAATTCAAATAAGGTCCTATAATTTCTACCTCTTCTTTCGTCACCGAAGGAACGTTGACGGCATTTTTTATCGTGCCGTTTATAAGATAATCGGCGATTTGATGGCATATAGCCACTGCCACGTTAGTTTGGGCTTCTTCGGTAGATGCCCCAAGATGCGGAGTAGCGATAAGATTATCTAAAGTTAAAAGAGGATTATTGACGGGCGGCTCTATTTCGAATACGTCCAACGCGCATGCGGAAACCTTGCCGGATTTAAGGGCTTCATATAAATCGGCCTCGTTGATTATGCCTCCTCTTGCTATATTAAGGAGTTTCACCCCGTCTTTCATTTTAGATATGGTTTCTTTATTTATCATTCCTTTAGTTTCTTTTACCAAAGGAGTATGAACGCTTATATAATCCGATTTTGCATATATTTCGTCTAAACCGACAAGATTTATTTCTAGTTCTTTGGCTTTTTCTTTTGACAAAAGCGGGTCGTATCCTATCGGATTCATTCCAAAACACTTTGCCCTGTTATAAAGGACCTGCCCTATATTGCCCATTCCTATTATTCCGAGAGTTTTTCCGTAAACTTCCGTACCTTGAAATTTGCTCTTTTCCCACTTGCCTTCTTTAATCGAAAGGAAAGACTGCGGTATATGCCTCGACATGGCAAGAAGCATCGCAAATGTCAGTTCCGCCGTAGTTACCGTATTTCCTCCGGGCGTATTCATAACTACTATGCCGGCGGCGGTTGCGGCCGCTTTATCGACGTTGTCTAATCCGCTGCCCGCCCTTCCTATGACTTTAAGGTTTTTTGCCGCTTCTATAATATCCTGGGTAAGCTTGGTGGCGCTCCTGATAACGATGCCGTCGTATTCGTGAATTATCTGCTTCAGTTCGTCGGGTTTAAGCCCCGTTTTAACATCAACCTTAATCTTGCCCGTATTAGCTAATATATCTATGCCTTCTTTGGAAAGTTTATCGCTTACGATAACCTTAAACATCGCTTATCTCCCGTATTATACGTAATTAATTAATGGTAAATGGTTAATCCGCAAAATTTATTCGCCGAAAAGAGCTTTCTGGGCGGCTTTGAGTCCGCTGCCGGTTTCAAATTTATAACCGAGTTCTTTTAATACCGCCTCTAATGCAGAAATAGCGGTTATGACGTCGAAACATCCTGCGTAACCCAGATGGGCTATTCTGAATATCTTGCCTTTAGCGGCATCCTGGCCGCCTGCTATTGTAATTCCGTATTTTTCTCTTATAAGTTTTGTTATTTTGCCGGCATCTATGCCTTCCGGCGCCCAAACCGCCGTAAGGGCATTTGACGGTTCGTCTACGGTATAAAGTTTTAATCCCATCGCCTGCACTGCGGTTCTTACCGCATTAGCAAGATTTGCATGTCTTTTAAAAACTTTTTCAAGCCCTTCTTCCTTGATTTCCCTTAAGACCTCTCTTAGGCCGACTATAAGCTGGACGTTAGGAGTATAGGCATTCTGATTTTTTTCGAGAGATTTTTTTTCTTTTTTAAAATTAAAATAATATTTCGGAAGCGTAGATTTCTCTACGAAACCCCAGGCCTTTTCGCTCAAAGAAGCAAACGCAAGTCCCGGAGGAAGCATAAGCGCCTTTTGCGAACCGGTTACCACCACGTCTATGCCCCATTCGTCCTGAGGAACGTTTGTTACGCCGAGAGCCGTAATGGCATCGACTACAAGTATAGTATTCGGCCTTTTTTTAATTATATCGGCAATTTCTTTTACGGGGTGATAAACGCCAGTAGACGTTTCGGACGCCTGTATGTAAACAGCTTTTATTTCAGGGTCTTCGTTTAACGCATCTTCGATTGACTTTGGAGAAACGGTATGTCCCCACTCCACGTCTATAGCTTTTACGTTAACCGAATATGCTTTGCAAATATCGAACCATCTTTCTCCGAATTTTCCACCTCTGACGGCAAGCGCATGGTCTCCCGCCGAAAGGAGATTAGACACGCAGCCTTCCATCGCTCCGGTACCGCTTGAAGTGAATATTAAAACCTCCTGCTTGGTCTGAAAAAGATATTTCAAATTATCCCTTACTTCCTGAAGTATAACCGAATATTCCGGAGCGCGGTGATGAACTATAGGAAGCGCCATATCGGCTAAAGCGCGTTCCGGCACGGGAGTCGGTCCGGGCGCCAATAAATACTTTTTCTGCATTTTTAACCCCTTTATAATTATTAAATTATATAAATTTACAAAATAAACTTGTTAAGTTATATCTAAACCATTTAATACTTAAACAAATTTAAGAAAAATTGTCAAGAATTTATACAAATTTTTTAAAATTTCTTTGATAAATTTGACATTTACGCTAATCGGCATTATAATCATTAATGTTTAATATTTTAAATGCCGGAATTGCTTAAGTATTTAACATTAATGGACAAATTATATACTAATAAATAATGAGAAAAATTAATCTGCTTTATATTTTTTTTACCGCAATATTTACCGTCTTTTTAATTTCCGATTGCTATGGTTCAAATCTTAACGGCAATACTAATTTCGTAAAAATAAAATTCAAAACCACTTACAATAAAAATAAAAAACCTGACAACGACGGTTCCGCTCAAGTAACGGTAATATCGTCTTCCCCAATAGCGTCCGGCAATAATACTATAGATATTAATAAAATCAATAAAAAACAATCATCCGGTTATCAAAATACAGTTGCAGCGGCAGGAAACGTCCAAACCGGCCCTGCAAATTACAAAAATGAAAGTATGAAAGCCGGCTCCGGTAAAATTGCCGCAAATTCTTCCAATCTCACAGATTCGGGTCTTTTAGCAAAAAAAGGGGATTTTAATAATTATCAATATCAAAAAAATTTGTCCCACATATTCCCGATGATAATAAACAAAGAAATAATACATTATATACATTTTTATCAAACTTCGGGGAGAAAGTTTTTTAAATATGCGCTTTCAAGGTCGGAAAGATATATTCCTATGATCAAAAAAGTTTTCAAAAAATTAGGACTGCCTAATGATCTGGCTTATCTCGCAATGATTGAAAGCGGTTTTTCTCCTACGGCATATTCTTATGCCGGAGCCAGCGGCATGTGGCAGTTTATACCGTCAACCGGAAGGATATTCGGCTTGACTATAAACTGGTGGGTCGACGAGAGAAGAAATCCCGTGGAATCGACATATGCGGCCGGCGAATATTTAAAAGACCTTTTTAATAAATTCGGCTCCTGGTATCTTGCCGCAGCCGCTTATAATTCCGGAGAATTAACCATAGAAAGAGCTTTGTCGTTATATCCGGGAGGGAATTTCTGGACGATCTCCCAAAACAGGCCGTATCTTTTACCCGGACAGACACGAAGATACGTTCCGAAGATCATTGCGGCGGCAATAATTGCAAAGGATCCTCAAAATTTCGGATTCCATAATATAGATTATAAAAAACCGATTAAGTTTAAACAGGTAAACGTTCCTTATTCGGCAAGCCTGTATGATTTAGCGAAATGCATAGGCATTTCGGAATACAGGCTTCATAAGATGAATCCCGAACTGTTAAGAAACGCGACTCCTCCCGACGACCCGGGATTCATGCTGAATATACCGGCAAAAGATTACGGCAGGTTTAAAAAAAATTTTCAACACGTTAAACGATACGTGCCTGAACAACCTCGTATCGTTTATACCGCTTATTCCAGGCCTAAGAATAATACCGTTTACACCGTAGAACCCGGCGATACGCTTATGGGAATAGCTTCTAAATACGGGGTGCCGCTTGGAACAATCGAAAGATACAACGGCCTTAACAATTATTCCATGCTTAAAGTAGGCGAAAGAATTAATATTCCCGGGGCAAGAGGCTCCGGCAGATCTTATGCCAGTAAAAATTATAGCAATGCAGGCTTAACTTACATTATAGTAAAGCCCGGCATGACTTTATGGAGCATATCCCAAAAATTTCATCTGTCGTTGAATTTTATTAAAAACATAAATCATATCAGAGGAAACGATATCCATTCAGGCGAAAAAATATTTTTAAAAGGCGGCGGCAAACCGAATATTAGATACTCGTATATCGGCAACGGAGGCCGTAAAAATACGGAAGCCGGATTATTGCATTACAGGGTAAAATTCGGAGATTCTCTTTATGCTATTTCGTCAAAATTTCATGAAAACGTTAAAAACATCATGGCCGCGAATAATATAAAAAATCCTAATTCTATTTACCCCGGCGAAGTCCTTAAAATAGCCAGATAAAAATGATACCGTTCGATGAAGCGTATAATTTAATCAATTCCGCCGCTATATATTTAAGTCCGGAAAACATACCCCTGCTGGATTCGATAGACAGAGTTTCTTATTCCGATGTCGTATCCAAGGTAGATTATCCGGCTGAAAACAACTCGGCAATGGACGGATATGCCGTAAATTCAAACTTCGTTTCAAAAATAAATACCGCCGGCTTAAAATTAGAAATAGATAAAAAAGTTATATATGCCGGAAACGGATTAAAAACCCCGGTAAGACACGATTCAGCCGTGCGCATAATGACGGGAGGCTACCTTCCCGAAACGCTTGACGCCGTGATTCCCGTCGAAGATGCCGTAGTAGAGGACGGCCGTCTGATTATAAAGGCACCGGTAAAACCTAATAAAAATGTCAGAAAAAAAGGCGAGGATATTAAAAACGGAGACATAATCTTAAATAAAAACACCCGATTGACCCCTGAAAACATATCCTTGCTAGCATCGTGCAATATTAAAAAAATAAGGGCATATGAAAAAATATCCGTATCGATTATTTCTACCGGCAACGAAATAATCGATTTTAACCGTAAGCCTAAATACGGCAAAATCTTTAATTCTAACGGAATACTGGCGGAAAACTTTTTACTGCAAAACGGATGCGCCGTTTTAAATAACGCCGTATGCAAAGACGATTTAAAAGAAATAAAAGAAACTTTATCGTATGCGGCAAAAAATAGCAAAATAATAATAACTTCCGCCGGCGCTTCTTTCGGCGACAAAGATTTTACCGAAAAAGCACTCGAATCCGTCGGATTCAAAATTAAATTCAGGCAGGTCGCCATAAAACCGGCAAAACCGTTCTCATTCGGGTTGATTAATAAAAAAATACCGGTTTTTATGCTCCCCGGAAATCCGCTCGCCTTTTATACCTGCTTAGCGGTATTCGTTAAGCCTTTTATTAACCGCCATATTAAAATAAACAGCCGCATGCAGGTAATTAAATCTAAATCCGCATTCGAGTATATTAAGAGCAATAAAAGAAGAGAGTTTATACCCGCGCGTACTTTTTATAAAGACGGCGCCGTATATTCGGAAATCTATAAAAAATCCGGACCTGCGATGGTCAGTTCTCTCGGCTATATGAATTCCATAATATCGGTTCCGGAAAACGTTTCTAAGGTGGTCAAGGAAGATTTGCTTGATACCTACCTGATATAATAAATATTCCTTATATGAAAAAACAAAAAATCTTAATCGTCGATGACGAGCAAAGCTTGGTTTACGTATTAAAAAAACTCCTGGAAGACGAATTTATTATCGATACCGCTTCAGACGGAGAGGAAGCGTTGTCTCATATAAAACGCAATGATTATTTTGCGATATTTTTGGATATAAGGATTCCAAAAATTAACGGAATGGAAGTATTGGCTTATACGAGAAAATTGGATGACAAGCCTAACGTAATAATTATGACCGCCCAGAATACTATGGTAAACGCGATAGACGCTATGAAGCAGGGTGCGTACGATTATATAACGAAACCTTTTGAATTGGAAGAAATTCTGGGCATAATAGAAAAAATAAAAAAGAACGATACTTCGGCAAATAAAAAGATAGAAAAGTCTGAAGATTTTCTCGATACCCTGCTGGTAGGCAAATCCAAAACTATGCAGGAAGTCTTCAAAACCATAGGCAAATTGTCGCATAACAACGTCACCGTATTGATTCTGGGAGAATCCGGCACCGGCAAAGAACTCGTAGCGAGAGCTATACATTTAAACAGCGTAAGAAGCGATAAGCCGTTTATTGTAGTCAATACTCCGTCCGTTCCTTCGGAACTGCTCGAATCGGAACTATTCGGACACGAGAAAGGTTCTTATACCGGCGCGAACGAAAAAAAAGAAGGGAAATTCATTAGCGCGAACGGCGGAACTATCTTTCTAGACGAAATAGGGGATATGCCTTTAAATCTTCAGGCGAAACTCCTGCGCGTAATACAGGAAAAAGAGGTTGAACCGGTAGGCTCCAATAAACCGGTTAAAATCGATGTCAGGATTATTGCCGCTACGAATAAAAATCTTAAGTCGATGATTAAAAACGCAAAATTCAGGGAAGACCTATACTACCGCCTTAATGTTATAGAAATTACGCTGCCGCCCTTAAGAGAACGGAAATCGGATATACCTATTTTAGCCGACTTCTTTATAAAAAAGTTTTCTAAAGAGCTTAACATCCCGGAAAAACGGTTAAGCGGCGATGCCCTTTCGTTCCTTCAATCATATAATTTCCCCGGAAATATCAGGGAATTAGAAAACGCCATAAGAAGATGCATGATTATGTCTCCTTCGTCTATATTAAATTCCGAGGACTTCATAGAAATATTGGGCAACGACGAGAATAATTTAAGCATTGATAGAAGCTTAAAAGATAAAAAAACGGAAATCAATCCGTTTGAAGACATTATAAGGCATAAGATAAAAAATTACGCCGAAAAGGTCAAAGATACCGAAATTAACGACGTTTATAAATCCATAATGGGATTGACCGAAAAAATCATTATAGAAGAAATCCTGAATCTATATAATTTTAACCAGTTGAAAGTTTCCAAACTTTTAGGTATAAACAGGAATACTCTGCGAAAAAAAATAAACGAATACAAAATAGATTTAAAAAAAACAAATTAATATTCTTCCGGCTTCTTTCTATGCATCAATTTTTTACGTATATGCCGGAGGAAGATTTCGTACTTTCCGATAAAATATCGAATAGCGATTCGATATCGAATACCGTTTGAAATTTTTTCCTCTCCGCTTCCAATAAACGTTCTCTTTCCGAAAGTTTGCCTATTTCTTTGCGCATAGAGTCCAATTCTGCTCTAATTTCGTCCCTGTCGATTTCAGTTTCCGGTTTAGTTCCTGCTTCCGGTTTTTCGCCTTCCTGTTCCAGTAATTCTTCCAGCCTTTGCATGCCTATCGCCATTAAACTTTTTAAGGATGACCGGTCTATAATTTCGTTTTCCAACTGCGTCCTTTTTTGTATAATTTCCTTATAATTTTCCATATCTTTTCCGACAATCGCCGCTATGGCTTTAACTTCTTCTTTTAATTTTTTAACTTTTTTTACGTCGAGATAACTGCCGGCTTTAAACTCGCCGAAAAAAACCGGAAAATCGCCGCCGTCTTTTTCGTTTGTTTTTGCTAAAAGTTCTTTAAAAAACGATAAATATTCTTCTCTTCCGAGATTAACGACTTTAAGCACTTCACCTTTTTTGTTCTTTATCTGAACGTATATATCCATAATTAATTATAATATTATTTAAAACATATTAATGCGACTTTTATCATTTTGCCGCATCAATTTTCAAAAGGATTAATATGCACCATAACGTCGTTTATATAAATATTAGACGACATAAGACTGCTCTTAACGTTTTCCGCAATATCGTGGGACATTTTGACGGTCATATTTTGATTGATTTCTATTTCTACGTCTATATAAAAATAGGGACCGGATTTTCTTACTTTTATATCCGTAATTCTTTCGACCCCCTTTACGGAAGTAATTATATTTTTTATCTTATCGACGACAAAACCCGGGGGGCTTTCGTCCATAAGATTGCCGATAGACTCCTTTATAAGTTTTACGGCAAGCCGGAATATAAAAAAACTGACGACTATTCCGGCTATGGGGTCCATATAGTAATATCCTTTTATGGCAAAAAGAATCCCTATTACTACGGCTAAAGATACGACGACGTCGCTTCTGTGGTCGTAGGCCGTGGCGATTAATCCGGTCGATTTCAAAAGTTTGCCCCACCTTAAAGTCCATTTATACAGTATCTCTTTAATTACTATAGTCGCAAGAGCGACTATTAAAGTATCTATAGCGGGTTTTTCGAATTTATGAAAATAAATCTTATAAACGGAAACTCCTATTATCGAAAATCCAAAAAGGATTAATATCAACGCCACTATGAAAGTCGCAATCATTTCGGCTTTTGCATGCCCGTACGGATGCTCTTTATCCTGAGGCTTGCTCGATATCTTAAAGGACACGTAAACGACAAATCCGGCAAATATATCGGAGAGAGAATTGAAACCGTCGGCTACAAGCGCTTCGGAATTCCCGACGATTCCCACGTAAAACTTGGCAATCGTTAATATTAGATTTACGAAAATACCGACGTAGGAAATAAATTTTAATTTGTTGAATATATTTTCGCGGCTGATATTTAAAGGTTTCAAATTTTAAATATATAAACGGTTTTATATTAATTAATATTGCGGATCGCGCCGGCCAGCGCCGTTTCTATAGCAACCGGATAAATTTTATGCTCCGCTTTATGAACTTTTGCCTCTAACGATTCCACGGTATCCGAATCTTCTATCTTAACGATTTCCTGGCATATAATCGGGCCGGCATCTACCTCATGGGTAACGTAATGAACGGTAACTCCCGTATATTTTACCCCGTATTCGAATGCGTTTTTTATCGCATTCCTGCCTTTAAAGGCAGGAAGCAGGGAAGGATGGATATTGATTATTTTGTAAGGAAACTTCGAAACAAATTCTTCCGAAAGTATTTTCATAAAACCTGCCAAAATTATATAATCGGCTTTATATTTTTTTATTACGGCTTCAAGTCCGCTTTCAAAACTTTCTCTTTCTGAAACGGAAGCATAAGGCAAAAAAAGTACCGGAATATCCGGCGCCGCTTTTTTTACTTTGTCTATAACCGGCGCGCCCTCGACATTTGAAACTACTGCCGATATATTAATTAAACTTGAACCGGTTTTATTAATATAAAACCGGTTAATTAAATTTAAGGCGTTTGAACCGTTTCCGGAAGCTAAAATGATACAATTTTTTTGCATTTTTTTATTTATAACAG
>JAJYJN010000141.1 GCA_021789455.1 bacterium
TCGGCATTTAAACGAAAAAATGTTAAAATACGTTCTTATGGTTCTGTTAGTTTTTGTAGGCGTATTTTACGTGTTTAAACCGTAATTAAATAATTATAAATGGAGGGAGAAAAAATGGAACCCGTAGAAATAAAAATTATTACAAAATGCCCGCCGCACGGAAGATGCAAAATGTATTCTTCCGTCGTGTGGCTTATCATTTCCACTTTTAAAAACGTTAAAATTTCTATAATTCCATCGGAGTATAAAGATAAAAACGACCCCGACGGACCTTGCGTGATAATAAAAGGCAGGGTCGTAGAGCCGTCGAACACCGTTTATGTTTCCGGCGAAGATTTTATAACTGCCCTAAAGGAAGCCGGAGCAGTCGCATATGAGGGGATTGACCCCGACGTTTCCGCTTTCGACGAGATAATAGAAAAATGTATAGGCCAATAAAAAATAAATATTTTGGAGGGCAGGTTAAATTGAAAAATAAAAATTACTTAATTATATTTATATTTATCACTATGCCGCTGTTTTTGTTTGCCGTCTTATCATTTTCGGCTAAGAATGCGAATTCCGCCAACGAAAGCGCTCCGCCGTATAATGCAAAAATTCCAAATGCCGTAAGCGGACCGTTTTCCAGATATTTTAATCCGCATGCTTTGCCTAATAAAGCAATAATTAAATATTTCCCTTACCAATGGCTGGATGCTTATTTAAATACGGAACATAACACGGCTGTAAAAATTTCTAAGAAAGCGCCTGCATGGATGCGTAAAGGCGTCGGCTGGAAATTTCCCGAAGCAAGGGCATGGCCTTTGCATTACGGCAATCCTTACGGTATAAAAATATACGGTTTCAGAGGCGCTGCGCCGACGCAGACTCAATATATGGGAAACGCTCTTGGCGTCAGTGTCGCAAATGGCATAGTTTATGCAGAAAGCGACGATAATTTTATATATGCGTTAAACGCAAAAACAGGACGCCTTATATGGAGAAACAGCCCCGTTGAAAATAACTTAATGGGGATACCGCTTGTTTATCACGGTTTGGTTTTTGTCTCGGCGGGCAGCGTAGGATTTAATTTTTTTCAACTTGTACGATATAAAGAGGGAAAAACTCCTATCAGAGGTGCGCATATCAGTTTTAACGGTATTTTTGCATTAGATGCTTTAAACGGAAAATTGGCATGGCAGAGGCTGACATATGGGGAACAAATGGCGTCTCCCGCTATACATAAAGGCATCCTGTTCTATGCCACCGGAAACTCTAAGGTTTACGCCGTCAACGCTTTAACCGGAAAAACGGTATGGGTAAGCCATGTTAGAGGCGTCGATAATATGTCCAACCCGGCTTACTATAAGGGTAGAATTTTTGTTTCCTTTGCTTTCCCCAACCACTTATATTGTCTTAATGCGGCTACAGGCAGGTTAATATGGCAAACAACCATACCCGGAGCTACAAACACGGGGATGGGCGATGTTTCACCGGCTGTAAGCCGCGGCATAATCGTAATGGACGCCGTAGCATATCCTAAAATTATTAATGATAAAAAAACCGTGCAGACTATACTTGCCGCTTTTAGTTCCGGCAGCGGAAAAATCTTATGGATTAAAAAAGAGGGCAGGGGTTTAATGCCCCCCGCTTTCAAAGGTTCTGTCCCTATGATTCATAACGGCATAGTTTATTCGGGTAATCCCGCAAACAGCACCTATCAGGCAAGGAATTTATACACCGGCAAACTTTTATGGCTATGGAAAATCCCAAATCCTGGACCGGCGGGAGCAGGAAGGGGCAATCCGACATATTATAACGGGAGGCTTTATATATCCCAATCAAAATATATATATGTTTTAAATCCTAAAAACGGTAAATTGATTGGAAAAGCATACGTCGGCGGAAGGATGGGCATAGTCAATCCCGTAATAATAGGCGGAACCGTTTATCTTTCAAATTCATGGGATTGGATTGTCGCCAAGCCGTTACGAAGCATTATTATTACGAAGCATAAATAATATATATACAGTGATTTAAAAAAAATTAAAATTTTGCAAATATTTAACGCTTTAAAATATTAAGCGGGAGGGGCTAAGATATTATGAAAGCAAAAGTTTTAATCGTTATAACAACAGGAGAAAACGACCCGATTAAAGTTATCTCCGGGCTTAACCTTGCATGGAAAACAAAAAAGAACGGTGCCTTCGATGACGTCAGGGTATTTTTTTACGGTTCCTCGGAAGATTTTATCGCAAAAACCGATAACCCCGAAGTGCTGGAAGCCTATGAAGAGGTTTTAAAAAACGGCATTATTATTCAAGGGTGCATCGGATTCGCTAAAAAATTTAACGTCGCGGCAAAATTAAGCGATAAGAAAATAACGCTTATGAGTTCGTCCGCAATTATTCCCGACCTGATGGCGGACGGCTATCAGGTGCTGACTTTTTAACCAGTTATATCTTTTTCATTCGTGCGGATTCTTCTTTAACGCTGTATTTTCAGCGAATGAATATGCTATAATGAATTACTATGGAAAACAAAGATAAGAATATTCTGACAGCTAAAAAAGATTTAAAGCAGTCAAAAACTTTCGGCAAGAACAT
>JAJYJN010000142.1 GCA_021789455.1 bacterium
CGCCCGTATCTATAGCATGCAAGTTTACCGCAATAAACGAATACGACAGGGACGAAATAATTAAATTTACCCTCGAACAGCAAAGGCGGCATATCAAAAAATCCGCCTCTTAAGAAAATATTTAAATGTTTCTATTGCAGGATTAGCATATTATGATTTAGGCAGTTCGTTATTCAAAAAATTAGAAAGGACGACTATATTTACCCTTCTGTTGAGCGCGCGTCCCGCCGCCGTTGCGTTGCTAGCTATCGGTTTGTATTTTCCGTATCCGGAAGCCGAAAGCCTTGCCGGAGGAAAATTCACGCTTTTTATAAAAAAGCTCAAAACGCTGACTGCCCTGGCGGTCGAAAGCATCCAATTATTCTGGTATTTAGCCGAGCGTATCGGGGTCGAATCCGTATAGCCCTCTATGGCGATGTTATTTTTGACCTTAAGCAGTTCCGACGCTATTTCTTTTAAAAGCGGACGATATTTTCCGATAATTCTTGCGCTTCCCGAGCCGAAAAAGCTCGAACCTTTTAAGGATATAACAAGTCCCCTGGTCGATTTATACACCCTGAGCGAAGTTCTGTAGGCGCTGTTTCCGGCGGTAAAGGATTTTATATTGGATTCGATGCCGGTGAAGACTGCGGATTCATGCGTTTCTTCCTTAATAAGCTTCTTATTCGATTTTGAGACTTTGAACGTCGAAGGAGCGACTCTCGCCACGATTAATTTAGGGGTAGAGGCTATATTAGGCTTAGAGGTGGAAACCGTAATAAATTTGTTTGCCCCGAACGCCTGCTGGATGGATACGGCCAGCTCTTTAAGCCGGACGTTATTGACTTTTGATATCGCGAACATTACTATGAAGAACGACAGAAGAGTAGTTAAAAAATCGCCGTAGCTTATCATCCATCTTTCGGAATTGCTATGCTCGGGGCATTTTTTCTTTTTTCTCATTTTTTATTTCTCCGTATTTTTTAACTCGTACATTTTTTTCTCCTGTTCGCTTAAAAACGATTTCAGTTTTTCCTCGATAAGCCGCGGATTTTCTCCGTTCTGAATGCTTCTTATTCCCATAAGGATAAGCTCGTACCTTAAAACTTTTACTTTCAGGTTCATCTTAAGTTTGCTGGATATGGGAAACAAAACGGCATTGGCAAACGCGAGACCGTAAAGCGTTGCGGTAAACGCGACCGCTATTCCGGCTCCGAGCCTGTTCGGTTCGTTTAAATGCTGCATAACGTGGATAAGTCCGAGGACCGCGCCTATTATGCCTAAGGTGGGGGAATAACCTCCCGCCTGTTCGTAAATTTTAACGCTTTCTTCCCCGAATTCTTCTATATGGGACAATTCCGTTTCCATAATCTCCATAACTATCTGCGGGTCAATCCCGTCGACGACTAACTGCAGAGCTTTTTTTATAAAATCGTCGGACGAGGCTTCTATTTCCGATTCCAGTGCAAGGACACCGTTTTTTCTAGCTTTTGTCGCATAGTTCAGAAGGTCTGATATAGTATTTTCAAAATCTACTTTTTCGGATAAAATAACGTCCTTAACGGATAAAAGGGCTTTTTTAATATTTTCCATCCTGTTTCCGGCGATGGTCGCTCCGGCCGTTCCTACTATAACTATTACGAATCCGATAGGGTCTATTAATTGCATTAAATTAGACCCCTGCAGAAAATTTCCGAAAACTATTCCGCCGATGCCCAGAATAAAACCTATAATAGATGCGATATCCATATTTCAGCCGTTATAATATTTATTGAATAAATTTATTTTTTTTTATTATTATAATATAAATAATATATTTTTAAAATAATTTCTGCAAACTTTTATTAATATTCCGGTTATGATATAATTTTTTTATATGAATATAACAGATGCTTTGACGGTTTCCGCCGGTAAAAAAAATCCGGCCGAAAAAACGGCCGTTACTCCGGCTGAGCTAAAAGAAATAAAGACCGTCGCCGTTAAGTTCGAAAGCCTTTTTTTGAATATGATTTTCGACTCTATGTCTAAAGAAGTCGGAAAAGGCTCCTTCATCGATAAAGGGACGGGCTATAAAATTTTTAATTCCCTGTTTTACGAAGCGGTAGCCAACGACGAAAGCTACGGAAAAGGGATAGGCATTGCGAGGATGATTGTTGATTATTTTAAAGAGCACCCTTCTTTAATCGCGCAGGACGGACTAAAAGAGCTGAGTTCTTCGGTGTCTAAACTTTCCGCGTCGAATAATCTTTTTCAGGCGTATAATTTATCTTCTAAATACGGTAATAACCAGGGCGGGACAAGTTTAAGCCCGGAAGAAAAAAATAGCGGCGGAGCGGGCGCCGGCGGAGACGGCGGAAGTCCTAACGGAGATTACGTTACGGCGGACGGACTGGCAAAAAAAGCTTCCGAGATATACGGAGTTCCTTACGGACTGATAAAAGCCGTAATAAAAACGGAATCAGGATTCAACCCTTACGCCGTTTCCGGCAAAGGAGCGGTCGGACTTATGCAGCTTATGCCGGAGACGGCAAAGGAGCTGGGCGTCAATCCGTACGACCCCGAGGGAAACGTCTTCGGCGGAACTATGTATCTTAAGA
>JAJYJN010000143.1 GCA_021789455.1 bacterium
GGCGGAAACAGAATAGCGTTCGTATCCAGCCGCGGCGGAAGCCCGCAGATTTATATAATGAATTCGGACGGAAGCGGACAGCGCAGGATAACTTACAACAACAGCAGTTATAATTCCAGTCCGGCTTGGTCGCCCGACGGGAAAAAAATAGCTTTTACGACTTTCGTAAACGGCGCTTTAGAGGTGTGCATAATGAACGCCGACGGTTCCGGCGAAAGGCAGGTTACCGATACCCCGTACAGCGCTCAGCATCCGGCATGGACCAGAGATTCCAGAATTATTACGTTCGATACCGAAATTGCGGGAAGGCAGGAGCTGTACATGATAGACGTCAACGAAAGCGGAATGATGAGGCTTATGCCGCGTATATTTCCCGAAATGCAGAATTATTACGATGCGGAGTGGACTTTAAAGTCTTCTTATTGAAAAATCTATATTTATATGATAAATTAAAATTATAAATTATACCGGTCATATAAAACAGGGGCGGAAAAAGCTATGAATAGGAACAATAAAAAATTTATTAAGGTTTTTATCTTCAGTTCTATTATATTATTTTTCGTTTCGTCGATTCTTGCGGGATGCGCCCCTATGGAACCGGATTCGATACACCGTTTAAAAGTCCAGGTAAAGAAATTGAATAAACAGACGTCGGAATTATCCAAAAACGACGCATATTTGGAGAAAAAACTGCATGAGATGCAGTTAAATACGGCAAACAACGGCGTGGAAATTTCAAGCCTGAATGCTAAAATCAGGGATATTTACGGCAGATACGAGGTAGAATCCCACGAACTTAATATTCTTCAGAAAAGATTCAGGGAATACCGCTTAATGGTCAATAAAGAACTGGTGAAATTATTAAAGCTCGCTAAAGTCGAACCTGTTTTGCCGAGAAAAACAAGCGTAAAATCTATTGTCGTCAAGAAAGAAAATTCGATGGAATACAGTTTTAAAAAGGCATTATCGCTGTATAACAAAAAAGATTTTGCCGCCGCCGCCGCCGCTTTCCGTAAATTTTTAGATAAATATCCGCAGTCTAATTTTACGGCAGATGCCATGTTTTATAAAGCTTCCGCAAATTTCAACCTTAAAAAATATCCCGTTTCGATATTGGAATTCCACAAATTTTCGCAGATATATCCCAAAAACCCGAATGTTCCTATGGCTATTTACCTGCAGGGCGTCGGATTTTTAAAAGTTTCCGACCCTTCGGACGCCTCTATTTTATTCCGGCAGGTAATTTCAGACTATCCAAGGACAAAAGCCGCGGAACTTTCAAAACAGGCGCTTAACGGGCTTTCAAAATAAAAATACAGGCCGGTCCGATATTAGATGAAAGCAAGCGGAACCAGAATTATCAATTTAGCGTTTGAATCCAGCTGCGACGATTTTTCCTGCTCCGTTCTTTTAAAAGGCGAAAACGGCGTAAAAATACTGTCTAATATAATTTATTCGCAGGACTATATACACGGCATATACGGCGGCGTAGTTCCGGAACTCGCTTCGAGAAACCATATTAAAGCTTCTCTGCCCGCTCTCGGCTTGGCCCTGTCCGAAGCCGGCATAAATTTGAAAGACGTAAATTTGATATCGGCGACCGCCGGTCCGGGGCTTGTAGGCTCTCTGCTTATAGGGCTTATGGAAGCAAAGACCGCGTCTTTTGCGCTGAACATTCCGCTGGCAAGAATAAACCATATAGAAGGACACATTTTCAGCCCTTTTCTCGAAACCGGCGAAACGCCGGAGCATTTCCCTTTTATAGCTTTGGTAATTTCCGGCGGGCATACGCATATTTATCTCGTAAAATCGCATAACGATATAAGACTCGTAGGAAGAACGCGGGACGACGCCTGCGGCGAACTTTTCGACAAAGTTTCCAATTATTTAGGTTTCGGCTATCCCGGAGGGAAGATTATCGACGAACTTGCCGAAAAAGGAAGCGCCGATGCCTTTAAATTTCCTTTTCCCATGATGCACAGCGGCAACCCGGACATGAGCTTCAGCGGACTTAAAACCGCCGTCGTTTATGCCATAGACAAGCTCGGCGGTCCTAAAAAAATACGGGAAAATACCGCCCGCGACATATCGGCTTCATTAAGGGAAACCGTCGCGGAGATTCTTTATAAAAAAACCGCCGACGCCTGCCGTATTTACGGGGTAAAAACCGTAGCCGTTTCAGGCGGAGTTTCGGCAAATTCGAGGATAAGAAGTATTTTTAACGAAAAGGGGATAAAAAACGGCCTCAAAATAATTTTTCCTTCCGTAAAATATTCTACGGACAATGCGGCTATGATAGGATATGCGGGATTTTTTAAAACGCCCGTCGACCCGGTCGAAAACAGGGAAGAATTTTTAAATATAAACGCCGACCCTTCATGGGAGCTTTAAAAGAATAAATTAAAAGACTTACGGCCGTATGGATAATATAAGAAAAAAAAATAAAGTAGTTTTCGGTCAAAATTTTTTGACGAATAAAGATATAGCCGCCGATATCGTGAATTCCTGCAATTTTTCCGCCGACGACGACGTCGTAGAAATAG
>JAJYJN010000144.1 GCA_021789455.1 bacterium
TGATAATGATGACGTCTTTCGTCAGAATAGTAGTGGTCTTGTCTTTCCTTAGGACATCGCTGGGACTTTCGACGGAGCCGCCGAATCAGGTAATTATAGGGTTAAGCCTTTTTCTGACTTTTTTTATTATGGCTCCGGTTATAAATTCCGTATATAAAAATGCTTATATCCCTTATACGAAAGGCTCTATCGGAATTAAAAGGGCATATAAAATAGGGATACGGCCGGTCAGGGGTTTTATGCTGAAACAGACGAGGCTTAAAGACCTTGAGCTTTTCGTTAAAATGTCTAAACTTAAAAACATCAGGTCGCCGAAAGACGTGCCGACTTACGTGCTTATACCTGCATTCATAGTGAGCGAGCTTACGACCGCGTTCGAGATTAGCTTTCTTATATATCTGCCCTTTTTAATATTGGACCTTGTAGTATCGAGCCTTTTAATGTCTATGGGAATGTTAATGCTGCCGCCTACCATGATATCGCTTCCTTTTAAACTTATGCTTTTTGTCATGGTCAACGGCTGGTATCTGGTAATAGGCTCTTTAGTACAGAGTTTTAAATGATACGGGGGTTCCATGTCTATAGCGTTCGTAAATTTTATTATACAGAAAGTCATAGTTACGGTTTTGTATTTAAGCGCTCCGCCGCTTATAGCCAGTCTTGCGGTAGGAATACTTATAAGCATGTTTCAGGCGGTGACTCAGCTGCAGGACCAGACGCTTACTTTCGTTCCCAAGATTATCGCGGTAATAGTAGTTTTATTGATTTTCGGGCCTTGGATGCTCAGCGTTCTGGGAAATTTCGCTACGGTCCTTTTTACGCATTTTCCCCAGTATATAAGGGGTGGGAGCTGATATGCCCGTTATAATAATCCACCAATACCTGCTCATAGAATTTATGCTGATATTTTTTAGAATTATAGCAATGCTCGTGGTTTTGCCTTTTATCGGCAGTTCGGCGGTTCCGGGCTGGGCAAAAATCGGCCTTGCGTTTTTTATGTCTTTAATCGTTTATCCTTTGATTATTAAAACCCAGATAATACCGCATATTCCATTGCCGACGGTTATCCTGGCCGTTGTTTCGCAGGTATTAATAGGCATTATTTTCGGTTTCTTAGTTCTTATTATCTTTACGGGCGTCGAAGTAGCGGGACAGCTTATCAGCGTTCAAGTCGGATTCGGCATGATAAGCCTGCTGAATCCCATGATTTCTAATCAACAGGTTTCCTTAATATCCAACCTGCAGAATTATTTAGCGCTGGTAATTTTAATAGAAACATCTGCATTTTTCTTTGTTATCGAGGGGATATACGACAGTTTTAAAACTATCCCTTTAACTTTTATTAATTTTTCACCCTATATTTTCAAATATTTAGTAAATAAAGCCGGAGATATATTTTTAATAGGCATTAATTTGAGCATTCCTATAATATTAGTGGCAATTTTATTAAATATAATTATCGCTTTAATGGGAAGGCTCGCTCCCCAGTTTAATATTTTTGCCGTAGGATTCCCGCTTATTATAATCGTGGGACTGCTTATGCTGTATATTTCCGTGCCGTATTTTACGGACTATATAATGATGTCTTTTTCGGGTTTGCAATTAGAATTTAACCGTTTAATAAACACAATATAATAATACCATACCATGGCTGAAGATAGATTCGATAAAACAGAACCCGCAAGCCCTAAAAGAATTCAGGACGCCAGAGAAAACGGGCAGGTGATGAAATCCAGGGAGGTTACCAACGTCTTCGTATTCGTCGTCGTAATAATATACCTTTATTTTAATATTTCGCATATAGGCAGAATCGTGTCGGGGCAGTTAGTCTATTTTTTGTCTAATTTCTCCCGTTTAAATTTGAATTACACCGCCTGCATTAAAATTATAGACGGGCTGATTTATACGGTGGTTTACGCCGTTCTTCCGTTCGTCCTTATAGTATTTTTTGCATCGCTGGTTTCAAACATAGCGCAGGTAGGTTTTCTTTTGACCTTTCAGCCTTTAATCCCCAATATTACGCGCATCGACCCTGTTTCGGGCGTTAAAAGATTTTTTTCCCTTCAGTCGCTCAACGAATTGGCAAAATCTATTTTTAAATTTTTCGTTTTAACCGCAATAGCTTATTTTACATGCGCCCCTTATTTAAAAAAGATACTGGTTTTGCAGTATATGACTCCGTCATTCGATATTTTTTTTACGGTTAAACTTATTTATAAACTTTTTTTTAATATTATTATGGCTATGGTAGTCCTCGCGATTGCCGATTTTTTCATACAGAGGTATCAATATAACAAAGGGCTTATGATGACGAAGCAGGAAGTCAAAGATGAAGCCAAGCAGTTCGAAGGCGACCAGCAGGTAAAAGGAAAAATAAGAAAAATGCAGAGGGAAATAGCCAGAAGAAGAATTTTAAAAGAGGTCAAGAATGCGCACGTTGTTATTACAAACCCTACTCACTTTGCCGTAGCCCTTAAATACGACAATAAAAAATACAACGCTCC
>JAJYJN010000030.1:0-3815 GCA_021789455.1 bacterium
AAGTCTAAATTTAAGGGCAAACGATATTTTTTTTATCGTAAAATATATACTTTCCGGAAAAATGCCGCTAACCCATATGTTTAAACTTAAAAAATCCATGAAAAATATTTCTACCCCTATGACGTATATAAATTCTTTGCTTCTGGAAAACAAAAATTAATTATTGCAATTTTTATTTTAAAATATTATAATTTTTATTTTAAATAACAAAAGTACTTTTAAGGAGGGTTTTATAATTGGCTAAGAGAAATTTTTTAAAAGAAATCGTTCATGAATTTCCAAAAAAATACGAAACTTTAATTATTCTAAATCCTGATACGGACGAATCTGGATTAAATAAATTTATCGATAAAATAAAAGACGTTATTGCTAGAAACGGTGCAGAATTTATAAATTTTGAAGACTGGGGAGTCAGAAAACTTTCATTCGATATTAAAAAATTAAATAGAGGCAAGTTCATTCTTATTCACTTTTCCGCCAAAGGTTCATTCATAAAGGAATTTGAAAGAAACTTAAGGATTTGGGATGAATGCATAAGATTTCAAACTGTAGTATTTACTAAAGATATAGAATCAAAAAAAGCAAACACGGAAATAATGGAGGAAGCCGTTAATGAATAATTTTCAAAATAAAAAAAGCTCTAAACCGGCAGGAACAGGTTTTGCACGCAGAACATATACCAGAAAAAAAATATGCAGATTCTGTGCCGACGAAACTTTAAAAATAGATTACAAAGATTCAAGGCTTATGAGAAATTTCGTATCTGAAAGAGGAAAAATTATGCCAAGGAGAATTACCGGAAATTGCGCGTATCATCAGAGAAGAGTTTCTAAAGCTATCAAAATGTCCAGAACAGTTTCGATAATGCCCTACACTTCCGTTAATATTTAATGTTAACGTCAAAAAAAATTATTTTAACGATACTCCTTTCGATTTTATTGTTTTTATTTACCTTAAATTCAATAAACGAAGGAGTATACTCTTTTA
The DNA here is from genome assembly GCA_021789455.1 of bacterium. Next base: position 988 of record JAJYJN010000030.1, read on the forward strand.
TAAATCCTTTTTTTTACTTGTATTACGGAATTACGATAATACTTTTATTTTCAATTTCAGGCTTGCTTTCTGCCGCCTTTATTTTTTTATCGTTCGCTGCTGGAGTTATTTTTTTAATCTACTCAGGATCCGATGCTTTTAACGGCTATTTTAATCACGCATTATTAGGAAATTTTTTTATATTCATCGGACTGATTCAATTTTTAGTATTTTTAGCAATTCCTGTTTTATTTTCTTTTTTGATTTCAAAAGGTTATACCATTTCAAAATCTATTTATATTCCGGTTTTAAGCGTTTTCATTGTTTTTTATTCGATAGCGGCAATTTATATTTATAATCACGGCATAAACTTAATTGCATCGGTTAATTTTTTTTCCGATATGCTGACTACAAAACTTATTCATACTTATGCCATGATGGGCATGAAATACTTTACGACGACAAAAATGCAGGCCTTAATTTCAAAAACGTTAAAAATTATACTTCTTCTTTTGCCGTCTCTATTAATTATTTTTTCATGGATCAGTATATGGATATGTTTTGTTTTTTTAAAAAAAATATCAAAAAAAACGAACTTATTTTTTTACGGTTTAAAAGAAAATCTTATGCTGTGGAGGTCTTCTGACTATTTTTTACTTCTGCCTATAGCCGGAATAATAATTTCTATTTTTTCAGTTGGAATATTTAAATATATAGGTTATAATATTATATTATTGGCTTCTTCGGTTTATTTAATTCAAGGATTAACTATAGTTTCTTACTTTTTCGGCAAATTTAATATCAATGTCTTTTTAAGAATATTAGGATATGCAGTTATTTTTGTTTTTAGCAATCCGCTTATTATATTTATTATACTAACCGGAATTTTCGATATGTGGTTTAACTTTAGAAAAATAGACAATAACAAGAAGGAGGTTCAGCGTTTAACATGAAAGTAATACTTAAAGAAGACGTTCATAATTTAGGATTTATGGGGGAAACCGTTAACGTTGCTGACGGTTACGCAAGAAACTTTTTAATGCCTAAGAATCTTGCAATACCTGCAACAAATGCAAATATTAAAACGGTGGAACACGAGAAAAAAATTATAGAAAAAAAGAAGGTAAAAATAGCTTCAGAGCTCACCGAAATTAAAAATAATATAGAAAAAACAGATATTGTTATTCCTGTTAAAGTTGGGGAAAATGAAAAGATTTTCGGAAGCATTACTTCTATGGACATTGAAAATAAATTGAAAGAAGCCGGTTTTAATATAGACAGAAAAATAATTGACCTAGAAAGTCCAATTAAAGAACTTGGCATTCAAACGGTTAAAATAAAATTATCCAAAGATATAACGGCAGACGTTAAAGTTAACGTTGTGCCGGAATCTTAAGATTATTGTAGGGCGCAACGTTCATTTAGTTTTCGCCTGTTAATTATAATATTATGCAGAAAGCGGAAGTAAAGAAAAGGTCTAAGCCCGGTGAACGAAATAATTTTACAAATAACGGAATTTCCAAAGACAGCTTTTTAAATATTGTTCCGCCTAATTCTATAGATGCCGAAAAAGCATTGCTTTCGGCAATACTGATAGATAATTCTCAAGTAAACTCGGTTTTAGAAATTATAAATCCGGAAGATTTTTACGATAGCGTTAACGCAAAAATATTCCGGACTATATCTAAACTAAGCGAAAAAAATGAACCTATCGATATTATCACTATTCTTAACAGCTTGGAGAAAGAACAGGTATCGATAGATAACTATTCGGATTTCAATTACGGAAATTATCTTACATCTCTTTTCGAGATGCCAGCAGGGCTTTTTAACATCGAGCAGTATTCAAAAATTGTAAAAGAAAAATCTACTTTAAGAAATCTTATCAACGCCTCCAATAAAATAAGGCAGAAATGCTATGAGCAGAATGAAGATGTCGAAAATATTATAGATTTTACTGAAAAAACAATTTTCGATGCTACCGAAAAAGATGCGCCTAAAAACTATGCAGAAGTTTATCCTCTTATATTCGATTATTTTAAAAAAATTAACTCTAAAAGGAATGATAATGACATAATTACCGGCATTAACAGCGGGTTAAACTATTTAGACGAATACACTAACGGATTCCAGCCTTCAGATCTTATTATAGTTGCAGGAAGACCCTCTATGGGGAAAACAGCTCTTTCTCTATGTATAGCTAAAAATATCGCTGTAAAAAAAATACCTGTTGCATTTTTCTCTTTGGAAATGTCTAAAGAGCAGCTTGCAACCCGTCTTCTTGCAATGACGGCAAAAATTGACTCTTCGTTTCTTCGCAGAGGAAAAATACATATGCCGGATGTCGAAAATATTCATAAAGCCCTCGATATTCTTAAAGATATACCTATATATATAGATGACAGCGCAGGAATAACAGTTACAGAACTCAGGGCTAAAACACGCAGATTAAAAAGAGAGAAAAATATAGAGATTGTTATAATAGATTATCTTCAGCTTATGCGTGCTTCCCATAATATAGAATCTCGGGAACAGGCTATAGCAGAAATATCGCGTTCTTTAAAGGGCCTTGCAAAAGAGCTTAATATACCGATAATTGCTCTTTCGCAGTTGAACAGAATGGTAGAGTCGAGGCAGGACAGAAGACCCCAGCTTGCGGATTTAAGGGAATCCGGCGCGATAGAACAGGATGCAGATTTGATAATGTTCGTTTACAGGGAAGAAGTTTACAAAAAAGATACTGAAAATAAAGGCGTTGCAGAATTAATAATAGGAAAACAGAGAAACGGTCCTACCGGCATAGTCAAACTTTCTTACATAGACAAATATACGTCTTTTGAAAATCTCGC
>JAJYJN010000030.1:3915-12314 GCA_021789455.1 bacterium
ATAGATTTTGCGGTTATAGATTCTATAACGCCTCCGCTTTCATTTATGACGTCCTGATAACCCGAACGGTTTGCATAAGCTCTTTCTATCGCTATAGACGCAATGCCGTGTCCGCCGGCATAAGCTTCCAAACAGCCGTAATTGCCGCACGTACATTTTCTTCCGCCCGAAACTATCCTGATATGTCCAAGCTCGCCGGATGAATTAAAACATCCTGTATATAGACGGCCGTTTATAATTATTCCTGAACCGATACCTGTTCCGACAAAAATACATATAAGGTCACTAAAACCTTTTCCTGCGCCATATTTCCATTCTCCATAAGTAATAGCGGTTAAATCGTTTGAAACGAATATATTCAGCCTCAGTTCTTCTTCGAGCTTTTTTTTAAGTGGAACGTCTCGCCAATTCAAATTCGGAGAAAAAATTACGTTCCCTGATTCGGCGTCAATCTGGCCTGCTATACCGATGCCGACTGTTTTAACGTTAAACTTTTTGTTATCGTCTAGAAATTTTTTAATGTTATGGCTTATAAAATTGGCGTCAGGCGCTTCGGGCATTAATATGCGCATATCGGACTCAGGCTTGCCGCCGTCTCTGAAAATTCCGCATCTTAGATTAGTGCCGCCTATATCTACTCCAGCCGAATAACTAGAATCACTGCTCATCGTCGGTTACCTCAAACTTTTTTCCGCCATGTTCGCCGATTATTCTGTTTCTTCCTTTATTTTTAGCTTCATATAAAAAATTATCGGCTATTTTTAATATTTCGTCGACGGTATTAATATTTTCATCCGGCAGATAAGCTATTCCTATTGAAACAGTAATTTTGTTTTGAATATGAGTAAAATTTTGTTTTCTTACTAAATTTTTTATTTTCTTTGCTAAACTAACTGCGCCGTTAAAGTCAGTCTGAGGTAAAATAATTACGAATTCTTCGCCGCCGTATCTAACTGCAGTATCTATAGATCTTATGTTCTGCCTAATAATATAACCTATTTTAGATAAAACTACATCTCCGGTTTTATGTCCGTAAAGATCGTTAATACGTTTAAAATGGTCTATATCTAAAATCAAAATAGACAAGCTGTTTCTGTATCTTTTTGCCTTATTGAATTCAAGTTCTATGACTTCGTCCATTTTTCTTCTATTATAAAGGCCTGTAAGTTCGTCTGTAATAGAAAGCTCATTTATTTTTCGATGAATTCTTGCATTGTCCAACGAAACGGAGAGTTCTTTGACTGCATGCTCTAAAAACGCAATATCTTCTTTTTTAAAGCCGTTGATAGAAGAGACCATTAGAACGCCGACGTTTACGTCGCCTATATAAAGCGGAAGCCAGACTATATCTTTTGGAAAAACTTCGCAAAAGCCGTAATCTATAGCCATGCCTTCGCCTTCTCTTTCCATAAGCTTTTCCTTAAGAATCATTGCGTTTTCTGGAATATCGTGAAACCATATCGTTTTTCTGTCTTTAAGGCAGTGCCCCGCCATTCCTTCCGAAGCGTTTATTTTATTTGCGATAAATTTTCTTATTCCGTAAAATTGATAAGGTATTAAATAGCCTTCCGTATTTTCAGATTCCGTATCGTCCGAGTTTAAATCCGCATGCGTATCGCTATTGCTATTTTTTAATCCGGCTTTGCCGTTATTGCCTTCCTGTTCTTGAGATCCTAAATCGTTGACTGCTTTAAACTTTCCGCTCCTACTGTATATATAAATAATTCCGGATGATATATTTAACAACTCTTCTAAAATACTTAAAGTGGAAGATATTATCTTATCGAAATCCAAAGAACCGACTAAAAAGTCTGAAAACAAATTGTATTTCCCCATTCTTTCTTCTCTGTCTTTAACGGTAATAGCCATTTCGGTAAAACCGTTTCCAATAGATTCGAACTCGTCTTTAGTGCTTATTATCAGCTTGGTATTTAAATCCCCCGAAGTAAATTCCTTAATTGCGGAACTTAATGCGGAAATAGGATTTAAAGTATCTTTTGAAGCAAAGTATGAAATAATAAAAGATATCAATAAACCTATGAATATTACAAATATTGCATATTCGGCCGTTTTTCTGAATAGTCTTTCATATTGCCTATTAGAAATAAAAACTGCAATAGCGCCTATAGTTTTGCCTTTTATATTTTTTATAGGATGAAATGCGGCAAAAACCGTTTCTCCGTTGTAATTCAACTCTTTTATAAAATCCTTGCCTGACATAATCTTATCGTGAATATTGTCGGGAAGCCTTGAACCTATGCCGAAAATGTTCCCCGGTATTTTTAGGGTGCTCAAACACACCTGTCTGTTAAAAAGAGAGGCAAATACGGCAGTTTTTAAATGATATTCGTTATAAATAGTTTCGGGAAGATATCCGTTATTGTTTAAGCTTATCAATCCAAAGATAGAGCCGACCGGACGTCCGTCGTATATCAAAGGTACGACCGTTATTAGGAACATATTTGAAGTTCCGTTAGACAGCTTTATGCCCATATCGATTAGCGTAGATTTTTTGATAATAGCGGTCTTTACGATAGGAAAGCCCGTCCTGAATGCCTCGAATATCATACCGCCTAAAGAGGGCTTGAAACCTTTTCCGCCTCCAGTAGAAGACTTTATATAGCCTTCACCGTCGGTTATTCCTATATAGCCGGCGAAACTAAAAGCTTTTTTGTAAGATTTAATTAAAGAATTTTGAAAAGGGATATTTTTATGTATAACCGCTTTTATTAGATAAGGGTTGTAAGAACTTATTAAAAAAGCGTTTTTAAGCCTGTTTGCCTGAGAATAGTAAATTCTCTGCGCGCCGCTTAACGTTATACGGACTTTATTTAAATTTTCTTTTTTTGTCTCTTTTTTAAATATATGTGTGTTTGCAAATGCTAAAAGAACTAGAGGTATTAGAACCGACAATGAAAAAGAAAGGATTAACTTAGCCCTTATAGACATCTTAGGCCTGTATTTAACCGAATATTTTATTTCCGACATAATACGTTTTTTTAATATTAATTTAAATTATAATACATTGAAAGATTTTATAACTTTGATTTTATAACTTTAAAAAAAAATTGCAAGGTATTTTAATCTTTTATTAAGTTAATTACAAACTGTTTCGCCGTCCTTCCTGACCTGGAACCCTTAATTAAAGCAAAATTAAGAGCATTTTTTCTAATTTCGTCCATATCGAGAGAAGATATTTTTATACCGTATTTCTTTATATAAAGTTCGACTATTTTTAAAAAAGTATCCTGGCTGAAACTGTAAAGCCCATATGACAGACCGAATCTGTCGCTTAAAGAAAGCCCTTCTTCCGCTTCTTCTTCCGGATGAATAAATTCAGTGGAATTTAAATTTTCTTTTTTAAATTTTTCGGCGGTAAGATGGCGTTTATTGGAAGTCGCATAAATTATAATATTTTCGGGAAGTTCGTCAAGCCCGCCGTCAAGCATAGATTTAAGCTTTTTATAGAACATAGAATCGGCATCGTAAGCAATATCGTCAAAAATCAATATAAATCGTGATGATTTCGCCTTTAAAATTGTAATTAATTCGTATATCATTTCCGCCGTATCTTCGACTACTTCTATAAATTTAATTTTATCGATATAAGGAGGTTCGCCGAAAGATTTTGCTATAGCCCTGATTAACGAGGACTTGCCCGTTCCTCTGTCGCCCCACAAAAGAACGTTATTGGCGGGTTTGCCGGAAGCAAATTTCATAGTATTCCTGAAAACCTCTTTTATTATTTGGTCAATTCCGATAAAATCCGAAAGGGAGAGTGAATATCCGGAAGGCGGATGTTCAAGATTGGCTTCAGATAAAGGCTTAAGCATGTAACTGCCGTTAACCTTAAAAAACTTAAACGAACCTGATTTATCTAACAGCGTATCGTCGTAACGTATAATACTGCGTTCGCTAATCGTATCCGCATCGTTACCGCCGTTATATTTATCTTTAAGTTTTAAATAAACTTCCGATATAATAGCGTTAATATTGCGCACTTCTTCAAGGAGTTCATCCATAATAATATATTAATATTTTTTTATTTTGTTTTAGATGAATTTAAAATAAACGACGAAATTATTTAAACTCGCTTAAATATAAACGACGGATTTTATTTAATAAACGAAGAATTTAATTTTATAGAGCAGTATGAAGAACACATAGAACACACTTTATCGTCTTTAAGGGGCAGGGAGGCTCTCATTTCTCTGGCTCTTTCGGGATCTAAAGCACATTCGTACTGTTTTTCCCAGTTCATAGCCCGCCTATTTTTGCTCATCTCTAAATCAAAATTTGCTGCGCCCTTTATTCCTTTGGCTATATCGCCTGCATGGGCGGCAATCTTTGCGGCTATAACGCCTTCTTTAACGTCCGATACCGAAGGAAGCCTTAAATGTTCGGCGGGGGTGACGTAGCACAGAAAATCGGCTCCCGCTCCGGCGGCTATCGCGCCGCCTATGGCGCTGGTAATATGGTCGTAGCCGGGGGCAATATCCGTAACTAACGGACCTAAAACATAAAAAGGAGCGCCGTTGCATAAACTTTTTTCTAATTTTATATTTTCTTCTACCTGATTTAAAGGAACGTGCCCCGGCCCTTCTATCATTACCTGAACGCCTTCTTCGAGCGCTTTTTTCTGCAGTTCTCCAAGCGTAATTAATTCGGTAATCTGGGCTCTGTCGGTAGCGTCATGCAGGCATCCCGGTCTTAATCCGTCGCCAAGGCTTAAAACTACGTCGTTTTTCTTGGCAATTTTAAGCAGTCTTTCATAATTTTCATATAAAGGATTTTCTTTGTTGTTTCTTATCATCCACGACGCAATTAACGAACCGCCCCTTGATACTATACCCATAATCCTGGTCTGCATATTCATCGTACTTATAGCTTTTAAAGTTAAGCCGCAGTGGACGGTAATAAAATCCACGCCTTCTTCGCACTGTCTTTCTATAACGTCGAAAAGGTATTCGGGGTCGAATTTGTCAATAAAATCAGGTGAATTAGGGTTAACGATACCTTTTTCGACCGCGGGTTGAAAGGCTTCATAAAGAGGCACCGTACCGATAGGAACGGACGAATTTTTTAATATATACGACCTGAATTCTACTATGTTGCCGCCGGTAGATAAATCCATAACGGCGTCAGCGCCGCTTTTTATTGCCGCATTTAACTTTTCCAACTCTTCTTCGATGTCGTGATTATCGCCGGAAGAACCTATATTGGCATTTACTTTAGTTTTTAAATCTTTGCCTACGGCAAGAGGCTTTATATCTCTTAATCTGTTTTTCGTTATGACGGTAAAACCGTTCATAACGTCTTCGCGTATCTTTTCGGGAGCGACTCCTTCCGCCAAAGCGCACGCTTTCATTTCATCGGTAACAATATTTTGTCTTGCGGCAGATATCTGATTTATATATTTCATAATTTTAAATTTACCTTATTTTCCATTAAGAATCTTTATCATTGCTTTTACTTTTTTGCCTATATCTTTTTTATTTTTATTTAAACTTAACAGCGAAGATTGGACGGCAATAAACCTGCATCCCGATTTTTTAATTTCCGGTATATTAAACTCGTTTATGCCGCCGAGCGCAAAAACCGGAATTTTCATGGCATTAACAACTTTTTTTAAAACGTCTGCGCCGTGAAAAAAATCCTGTTTTTTAGTTTTAAAAACGGGACTGAAAGTTATAAAATCGGCTCCGTTTTTTTCAGCATCGACGGCATCTTCTATGGAGTGAGAAGAATAAAAAATTTTTAAGCCTTTAAATTTTTCTTTAACCGATTTAATCGGCGGAGCGTTAATATTTAGATGTACGCCGTCTGCAGAAAGAACTGCTGCGGCATCCGCCCTCTCGTTAACAAAAAACTTAACGTCGGGATATTTTTTAAATATCAAGCCTCTTATCTTATCTCCAATTTTTATAAAATCGCGTACGGAAACATCTTTCTGCCTGAGCTGAAAAGCTTTTAAACCTGCGCCGAAAGCTTCATCGAGAGCGTCAATATACTCTTCGTCGTTATTAAAAAAATTTTTGTCCCCTATTAAGTATATATTAAAATTAAACCAAGAAGCATCCGTATTCGGCATTTTTTAATTATATAATTTTAAGGCTAAAATTGTCAAACGATACGGCAATTAATCTTTTTTTATTCATCCATAAATCTGCCGTGTCCTTTAGACAAAATTCTTAGCATCTTAATATTATAATGGGCAAATTTTATTAACTGCCAAGGGATAAACAATCTCGTAAAAAGCGTGTATTGCGTAGGCGCGATAAAAGATCTGGAATCGCTCGTGTAAGGAACGTATTCCATTAAATCGTCATCTTTTTTATTTTCCATAATAAATATAATCCTCCTATTCGTATTGCATTTATATTTCATAATAGATACGGCAATTTATCCTTAAATATAGCTTATTTCTCCAAATATTTTCATTAATCGGGAATATACTGCCATAAAAATTTTCCTTTCATTTTCCAGATAAATAAATAATGAAGCATATATTTAACCCAGTGTCCGGCAAGACCTATATCTCCGAAAGTGTAATTTAAATTTCTGCCGAATTTATATTTATCGTAATTTGGAATTACCGGATACATAGTCAATAAAGCGGCCGATCCGCCGGTCATCGATTTGCCCATAGAGGTTATACATATTGCCCCGAATTCAGCCATCGATGCGCTATAGGTGGGTTCTGCCGCTCCGTTCTTTATCATATCGATAATGGAAAGGGCGACCGTATGGCCTATGATTCCAGACGCCATGCCGGTTCTGGGAGGACTCGGAGCTATAAGAGTACCGTCCGGCGCTTTAAAAGCCTTGCTTATCGGATGCGGGGGAGCAAAAGCTATTCCTGCCGCAAATATATTTTTATATAAAGAATTATTGTATTTTTTAGGCCAATCCGAATTTTTCCATTCCTCAAAAGGTTTTGCGCCGGAGGTATAATCGGCATCTACTTTCATAAAACCGCTAGGCACGCACATTTGGCTTTTAATATCGCTGCCGTCCTTATCTATGTATGAGATGGAAATACCGGCAAACGGCGGAATCAGCATGGCAAAATCAAAATCGAGCGACCCTTCTTTTCCTTCAATATTAACGTAATCTAAATAGCCTTCTTTTACGTTTCTAACGTGCGCCCTGTCCACCCATTTAATGCCCTTTTCCCTAAAAGTAGACTCGGCAAAAAGTTTGCCTGATATAAAGTTTCCGTTCCTTCTTACTACCACTCCGCCGACTCCGAAATCGCCCAGCGTAGGTTCGTTGGATATCCAAGTTATGTCCGCCATATTGCGAAGTCCCCGCTTCGCAATTTCAAATTCTAAATTATGTATATATTCAAAAGCGGCCCCTTGGCAGGTGGCGGTTCCATGTCCAGTACCGACGACAAACTTTTGCCTTTTGCCCTTTTTCATCTTTTCTACCGCTTTCAAAAAATTATCCCTTGTTTTAACGGCATGAGGCAAACTACAGACCGAATCAGAATAGCCTTCATCCGGTCCAAGTCCCGGCGTAGCCGCAAAATTGAGCTTAGGACCCGTAGCGTTTATTAAATAATCGTACTTTACCTGTTCCGTTTTGCCGTCGTTGTATTTTACGACTACATATCGGTCGACGTCGTCCGGATGAATCTCTTCCGCCGCTCCGTTTTTAAATTCTATGTCAAACTTTTCATATACCGGCGTAAGATCGAACTGAGTTTTTTCTGGCTTCATAGAACCCACTCCCACCCATATCCATGAAGGGATATAAGAAAAATGTTTTCTCGGCGATATTACTACAACTTCATGTTTACGCCCCAGCGCTTTTTTTAAATTTAATGCCGCAGTATTGCCGGCAAATCCAGAACCCAAAACTACTATGCGAGCCATATAAATTTATCCCCCCGTTTCTTCATTTTTTACTTATTAATAAATCTTAAAATAAAATTTAAAAAATATTAGATTATTTTATATATATGTTTTATAATATTTATGATAGCAAAAATATAAAAATATTTCTATATAATTATAAATATATATTTGCATTATCATATATTCATATATAACATATTTTTATTATCGTACCGCGCATTGCCGGTTTATTGAATAAATTATAAATTTAATAAAATCAAAATATTGATTAATCTATATTAACGCTATGGAAACCCTTGATAAAATAAAGCTTATTTATTCTTTCGACGCCGGAGACGCGTCAAATTTAACGCAAATAAAAGAGCTGATGAATTCAAATGTAAACGAATTTATTTCCGGCGTTTATTCATTTATATCAAACTTCGACGATTTCAGCAAATTTCTTCCTAACGACGAAATAAGAACAAGACACAGGGAGAAGTTAAAAATCTGGTTCCTCAATCTTTTTTCCGGAAAATACGACAATGAATATTTAAG